>WTGY01000110.1 GCA_011523365.1 Caldilineaceae bacterium | reverse complement strand
CCCCCAATCTCCTCCCCGCCGCCGTAGGGGCAGGCCTTGTTCATGCCTTCCGCCTCCCCAAAAACCTTCTTCACACATAGAGGCCCCAAATTGACAAACACACATCCCCCGGTTACAATTGCCGCGTTCTGTTCAACCGAAGACACCATAGGCACTGACGGAGACGAGTACCTGTCGCAAGGCCCCCAGCGAGCCCGGGACGGTGAAAGCCGGGCGGACCGCTGCGACAGCGAATATCCCTCCCGAGCCGCGACCCGAAAAGTCGCCCAACCGCCCAGTAGACGTCGCCGGTGTCGTGAACCGTTAACCTCACGGCCAGAGAGCCTGCCAGCCTGTCCTCTGGCACTGAAGCAGCCCGGGCGCAGCACCGGGAAGCAGGGTGGTACCGCGGACTTTTCAGCCCGTCCCTGAACTGGGACGGGCTTTCTTATGCCACAGCTGAGAGACCTCTGTCTGGCCAGAAACTGGAGCCACAAACCGATGACCGCAGAACTTTTCTACGACGATGCCTACCTTCGCCAGTTCGACGCCAATATCACAGCCGTTGACAAAAAAGACGGCCGGCTGCGAGTCGCCCTCGACCGCACCGCCTTCTACCCCGGCGGCGGCGGTCAGCCCAACGACACCGGCTGGATCACTGTCGACTATCGCAGGCTTGCCGTCAGCAAAGTAAAGAAAGAAGGCGGCCGCATCTGGCATACGCTCGACGGCAAAAAAGGAGAATCCGTCCCCATCAGGCCCGGCCAGAACGTCCAGGCCGAACTGGACTGGGAACGGCGCTACCTGCTCATGCGTACACACACCGCCATGCACATCCTCTGCGGTGTCGTCTGGCGCGACTACGGCGCATCCGTCACCGGCGGCGACATGAAGCCGGGCAGTGGCCGTATGGACTTTGAATTCGAGGCCATGAGCGGCGATCTCGTCGCCGCCATCGAGAGCAAATGCAACGCCGAAATCAAGGCCGCCCGTCCAGTATCCACCACGACCCTGCCTCGCGAGGACGCATTCCGGATACCAGACCTGATTCGAACGAAGATCAATCTGCTGCCCAAGCAGATCAAAGAAGTGAGAACCGTCGAGCTGAAAGGTCTGGATCTCCAGGCCGACGGCGGCACCCATGCCGGAAACACGAGCGAAGTCGGCGTCATGCGCGTGGTCGACTACCGCAGCAAGGGCGCCATAAACAAGCGAATCTACGTGGAGATCGGTGAAGCTTAGGCCTGACAGAGCTGAACTTTCACGAACGACAGAGGATGCTCACATGACACAGACAATCGCAGGAGCGCCAGCCTCGACGAACGGGAGGACGCAGCGGACCGCATTCAAAGATGTCCCCGCCAGCGTCTCCTTTCCCGACATGGAGGAATCCATCCTCGAACTTTGGAAGAACAAGGACATCTTCCAGCGTTCCATGCAGGAACGCGAGGGCGGCCCGGAGTACGTCTTCTTCGAAGGGCCGCCGACCGCCAACGGCCGGCCCGGCATCCACCATGTCCTCGCGCGCGCCTTTAAGGACATGTTTCCCCGCTACAAGACGATGCAGGGCTATCACGTGCTGCGCAAGGGCGGCTGGGACACCCACGGCCTTCCCGTCGAACTCGAAGTCGAAAAGCAGCTCGGCCTCACCGGCAAAGAACAGATCGAAGAGTACGGCGTCGCCAAATTCAACCAGATGTGCAAGGAATCGGTCTGGGAATACCTCAGCGACTGGGAGGCCCTCACCGAAAGAATGGCCTTCTGGGTAAGTCTTGAAGACGCCTACGTGACCATGAACAACGAGTACGTCCAGTCCCTCTGGTGGATTCTGAAGCAGCTCTGGGACAAGGGTCTCCTCTTCGAGGGATACAAGGTCGTTCCCTACTGCCCCCGCTGCGGAACACCCCTGAGCAGCCATGAACTCTCTCTGGGCTACCAGGAGGGAACCGTTGATCCCAGCATCTATGTAAAGTTCGCCCTCAAAGGCGAGGACAACGCCTATCTTCTAGCCTGGACCACCACGCCCTGGACGCTGCCCGGCAACGCGGCTCTGGCCGTCGGCGAGGACATCGACTATTTCAAAGTGCAGGACGCCTCCGGTGCCATTCTCTATGTGGCCAAAGAGCTGGCAGAGGAAGTCCTGGAACCAGGCTATGAGATTCTGACAGAGATGAAGGGCGCCGCCCTCGTGGGCAAGGAGTATGAACCGCTTTTCAGCTTCGGGCCTCCCGTAGAAGAGCGCTTCGCCTACCTCATCGCCGCCGACTTTGTCAGCACGTCCGACGGTACCGGCATCGTCCACATCGCCCCCGCATTCGGCGCCGACGACCTCGCAATCGGGCAGACCCACAATCTGCCGGTCTTTCAAACCGTTGACGCCACCGGCAGCTTCAAACCGGAGGTCACTGCTTGGGCCGGCCTATTCGTCAAAGACGCCGACCAGGGCATCACCTCGGATCTGAAGGAACGGGGTCTCCTGTACAAGGCAGGCACCTACGAACATACCTACCCTTTCTGCTGGCGCTGCGAAACGCCTTTGATCTACTGGGCCAAGGAGACCTGGTATCTGCGCACAAGCGACTTCAAGGACCGGCTGGTCGCCCTCAACGACACCATCAACTGGGTGCCCGATCACATCCGCAGCGGGCGTTTCGGCCGCTGGCTCGAGAACAACGTCGACTGGGCACTCGGCCGCGATCGCTACTGGGCTACCCCCATCCCGATCTGGAAAAGCGACGCCCCCGGCAGCGACTACACGGAATGTATCGGCAGCGTCGCCGAGCTCGCCCGGAAGAGCGGCCGCAACCTGAGCGGCCTCGACCTCCACCGGCCCTATGTCGACGACATTTCCTGGCCGGCCCCCGACGGCGGCACCATGCGCCGCGTCAGCGAGCTCTGCGACGTCTGGTTCGACAGCGGCTCCATGCCCGTTGCCCAATGGCACTACCCCTTCTCCAACCGGGACGAGTGGGAAACTTACAAACAGGCCGACTACATCTGCGAAGCCATCGATCAGACTCGCGGCTGGTTTTACACGCTGCACGCCGTCAGCACGCTCCTCTTCGACCGGCCAGCCTTCAAGAACGTCATCTGCCTCGGACACATCCTCGCCGAGGACGGTTCCAAGATGAGCAAGTCCAGGGGCAACGTCGTCAACCCGTGGCAAGTCTTTGCCGAACACGGCGCCGACGCCACCCGCTGGTACATGTATACCGCCGGACCCCCCGGCAACGCCCGCCGCTTCAGTGGCAACCTTGTGGCGGAGGTGAAGCGCCGTTTTCTGAACACGCTGTGGAACACATACAGCTTTTTCGTGGTCTACGCTAATCTTCAGGAAACTCAGGACGGGGCCGCTGCCGGAGACGCGGCAGATGTCTCCTCCGAAGAAGCATTGCAAGATCGATGGCTCCGCTCCGAACTCAACCGGCTCGTACGCGACGTGACCGCCGCCTATGAGGCCTACGACGTCACTGCCGCCACACGGCCAATCGCCGACTTCGTCGACGAGCTCAGCAACTGGTATGTACGTCTCAACCGCCGCCGCTTCTGGGACGGCGACCCTGCCGCCCTGTCGACCCTGCATCACACGCTCACTACTGTCGCCAAGCTCCTGGCCCCGGCTATCCCCTTCATCTCGGAAGCAATCTACCAGAATCTGGTCGTAGGCGTTGAGCCGGAGGCGCCGGACTCCGTCCACCTTGCGGCCTGGCCGCAGTCTGACGAGTCCGCCATCGACGACCGCCTCCATGCCGATATGGGCCTGGCCCAGAAGGTGACGACGCTGGGACGCGCCGCAAGAGAATCGGTTGCGCTCAAAGTACGCCAGCCTGTACAACAGGTCATCGTTCGCACCCGCTCAGAAGAAGAAGACGCTGGACTGGAAAGGCTGCGAGACCTGCTACTGACCGAGTTGAACGTTAAAGAGCTCGGTTTCGCCGGCACAGCCGGAGACCTCGTCGATGTGACAGTCTTCCCACTGCCCAGGCAACTTGGCCAAAAATACGGCCGCGGCTACCCTGTCATCAGGAGCAAGTTCGCAGAGATGGACCAGCGTGATCTGGCCGCTTCCTTTGACGCCGGTGAAAATGTGACCGTTGCTGGCGATGACCAGGACTATGTCGTTGAACCGGAGGACGTGGAGGTTCGCCGCACCCCGCGCGCCGGCCTCGCCGTCGCCGAGGACGGCGGCTATCTGGTGGCCGTCACCACCACACTCACACCCGAATTGGAGCTGGAAGGCCACGCACGTGAGCTCGTTCGACGCATTCAACAACTACGGAAAGACTCCGATCTGGACATTAGCGACCGCATCGAGCTGACGCTGTCAGATACACCGCTCCTGAGCAGCCTGCTTGCTGCACATCAGGACTACGTAGTGTCTGAAACTTTGACCTTGGACGTTGGATTTGCTTCCGACGTCGGCGAACTCGCCGGCAGCGAGACCGTTACCTTTGCTCTGGGCGAAGAGGAAGTCACTGTCGGCCTGAAAAAGCATAAGCGATCGGCTGGCGAGACCGGGCTTCCGGAAGACATTACTCCGCAGCCTGAGCACGCCTGCGCCAAAGAACTTAAGGTATCGCCAGCCGCTAAACCGGAAACCGGTGCCACTTGAATGAAGGGAAGAACACGATGGCAACCTACGTCTACGAACCAAGTCTGAAATATGCCGACACCCACGAGTGGGCCCGACAGGAAGATTCCCAGGTCGTCGTCGGAATCAGCGATGCCGCACAGGACATGATGAGCGATATCGTATTTGTCGAGCTACCTGAAATCGGTACGACTGTATCCGCAGGAGAGGCTGTCGCGGTCGTCGAATCGGTCAAAGCGGCTGAGGACATAATCGCCCCCGTTTCCGGGTCTGTCTCCGCCGTCAACGAAGAACTGAACGACACGCCCGAACTGGTCAACAGCGACCCTTACGGGGCCTGGTTTCTCAAAATCGAAGTCGAAGACGGGGTGGAGCTTAAAAAACTGATGGACGCCGATGCCTATTCAGCGTTCGTTGACAGTCAGCAATGAAGCAAGGCCGGGCAGGTGTAACGTCGGGATAGGCGTAGCACTTCGGCGTTCCGTCTCCCTATGCCTCTCTCTTCATGTCGGTCTTGTGCTCCTGTTAGCGTTGTTGAGCGGATGTAACGCGCTGCCATCCCCCCCTCGCCTGCCCGATCTGCCTTTCCTGCAACTAAGGACTGAGTCCGACGAATCCGCGCCTACTCTGCAACTCTTTTTCCCCGATGAGGGCACTGTTACAGAGGCTCTACGCATCCAGATCGTCTCCTGGGCTGAAGACAAAGAAATACAGGTCAATCTTTCCACCTCATCCAGCTACAACCAGGAACTCGTTGACCGCCTGTCCGGTGAGGACCCCCCTGACTTGGTTGTCGTCACAGGCTTCCTCTTTCCCGATCTCGCCGCCCAAGGACTGCTGGCCCCCGCTGAAGAAATCCTCCCTGACCCGACAGGCTACCCGCCCCGACTGGTCGCTGCCTTTACCAGGCCAGGCGAGAAGTCGGATCTGCGCTACTGTCTGCCCCGCGAAGTACGCACGCTGGCACTCGTCTACGACAGTGAAGGCCTGGCTGCCGCCGGCCGCTCTCCACCAAACAGTTGGGAGTCGCTGAGAGAGGTTTCAATCGGCCAAACCGACCTGGAACGCAACCGCTTCGGGTTTATCGAGGCGCCCGATCTTTCCCGCTGGCTTCCCTTCCTTTACGGGGCCGGTGGTACAATCATCGATGAAACTGGTGGCTTCACCCTTGAGTCTCCCGCGGCAGCAGTTGCCATGGACTGGTACATCCAGATCTTTCGCGACAATTTTGCCGGTCATGCCGGTGAGTCAAACAACGAATGGGCCGGGGAGGTGCTTGCAAAAGGCAAGGGCGCACTGACGATAGAAGGGAACTGGGTCGCTCCCTACTTTGAGAACGAATTCCCTGACTTCCACTATGGCGTAGCACCTATCCCCTCGGGACCTGCAGGGCTGAACACCTCAGTGGCCTTCACCAGTTGCTACGCCGTATCTGCCGCTTCAACGCGCAAGATCGATGCTTTAGAGCTGGCTGCTTTGCTAAACAGCCCCGACGTCCTCCGCACCCTGCCCAATAACGGCGGCTGGATTCCAGCCCGGAACGAGTTGAGAGAGGAATGGAAAACGCACTTCCCCCGTCTCGCCCCATTTGCCGACGCTGTACCGACAGCTCTTGTTTGGCAATTCCCCCCAGGCTTCGACACCTTTCTGAACAGCTTTAATCGGTCGATGGTCCAGCTCTTCGCTGCAAACATCGAAGCCGCCGACTTTTTTGCCGAACTCCAGGAGTTGGGCGAAACTCTACAGGAGACGGCCGCCGAAACTGGGCCAACTCCGAACACAACGCAAACTTCCAGCCCCTGACTGAGAGTGACTAGAATGAACTTCAATGATAATGTAGCATTGGTCACCGGCGCCGCATCGGGAATCGGGCGCGAGACCGCAGTAGCCTTCGCAGAGCTCGGCGCGGCAGTGATCGTCGCCGACCTGGATGCCGACGGCGGCTCAGATACGGTGGACCAGGTGCAGAATCGCGGCGTAGACGGGCTGTTCATCCGCTGCGATGTCTCTGATCCCGATAATGTAGAAAGTCTATTTGAGCAGACCGCAAGCCGTTTCGGGCGCCTCGACTTCGCAGTCAATAATGCAGGGATAGGAGGTCCTTGGGAACAGCTGCGCTCCTACCCGCACGAAGGCTGGGACAGGGTCCTGGCGGTGAACCTCACCGGCGTCTTCTACTGCATGCAGGAAGAGATTGGTCGCATGGCCGGGCAGGGAGGGGCGATCGTTAACGTAGCTTCCCTGGCGGGCAAACTGGGACTCCCGAACCAGGCCGCCTACACCGCCTCCAAGCACGCCGTAATCGGTCTCACCCGCGTCGCAGCACAGGAAGTCGCCCGCCACAACATTCGCGTCAACGCTGTTTGCCCCGTCTTCACCGAGACGCCTCTGTTCAATCCGCTCATCATCGGCAACCCCGACAGGGCGCAGAAGATGCTCGAGCGCATTCCAATGCGCCGTTTTGGCAAGCCCCGGGACATCGCCGATGCGATCGTCTGGCTTTGCTCAGACCAGTCTCGCTTTGTAACGGGGCAAGCCATCAACTTGGACGGCGGCATGACCGCCTGACGACCGCCAAGCCACGACTACGGAGAAGACGATGTCCCGACAAGCTGCATACGAAGACCTGCAATCGAAAATCGGTGGCGAATCCACCTCCGGCGGCTGGTTCACTGTTACCCAAAACATGATCAACAGCTTCGCCGACGCAACGCTGGACCATCAGTGGATTCACGTCGACGAAGAACGGGCCGCCCGCGACTCGCCCTTCGGCGCCACTGTCGCGCACGGCTTCTTTACGCTAGCCCTAATTCCCCACCTTACCGGAATGGTTGAACCCGGCAAGCCGAGGTATCCCGGCGTGGCCCTCACCGTAAACTACGGCCTCAATCGAGTGCGCTTCCCCCACCCGCTCCTCGCCGGCTCCAGAATACGCACACGAACCCAGCTCCAGTCCGTCGAGGAAGTGAGGGGAAACGGCCTGCAGCTGATCCACAACCTAACCGTCGAGATCGAAGGCGTGGAGAAACCGACCTGCGTTGCCGAAATGGTCTCGCGTCTCTATTTCGAAGACTGAGTGAATACCAGTTCCGTCCCAAATGGCCACCAGGAATCAGCATGACAACAGCAGATTTCCTAATACACCGGCCGCCCTTCAGATTATACCTTCTCTGACCACTGACCACTGACCACTGACCATGTTCAACGACCAGACCGTAGTCATAACAGGTGCGGGTCGGGGAATCGGGGCCAGCGCCGCCCTGCAGTTTGCAGAGCACGGCGCCTGCGTCGTTGTCAACGACCTTGACGCAGCCATGGCCGCGGAGACAGCCAATGCCATACTGTCCCAAGGCGGGCAAGCCGTAGCCGCCTCCGGCGATGTCACCGCCGCCGGTTTCCCGGAGTTGCTCATTAAGACCGCCATCGACACATTCGGAAATCTGAACGTCGTCGTCAACAATGCCGGCTATACCTGGGACGCCATGGCGCACAAGCTCACGGATGAACAGTGGCAGGCAATCCTCGACGTCCACCTGTCTGCTCCTTTTAGGATGATCCGCGCCGCCGCGCCCTATCTGCGCGCCGCCGCCGCGGCAGAATTGGAATCCGGCGCGAGCCTTAGCAACCGCTGCATCGTCAACGTCTCGTCAACCTCGGGGCTGCACGGCAATATTGGCCAGGCCAACTACGCCGCCGGCAAAATGGGGATCGTAGGACTCACCAAGACGATGGCCAAGGAATGGGGCAGACTGGGTATCCGCTGCAACGCCGTCGCCTTCGGCTTCATCGACACACGCCTGACCCGCTCTCAAGAGGCCCAGGAAGAAGCGATTGAAATTGACGGGCGCGAGGTTGTCCTGGGTATCCCCCAGAAGGTACGCTCGATGCTCGACCAGGACATTCACCTGCGTATCCCCCTCGGCAGACCCGCCACCGATGAAGAAGCCGCTGCGGGCATCGTCCTCATCGCTTCTCCACTGGCATCCTACATCACCGGCCATGTGCTTGAAGTCACCGGTGGCATGGGCATCTGAACGCAATCCGTGGGTCGCGAACTGCTTGAGCGGAAGCCGGAAAGGGGCGAGACCATGGCCAGGCTGGCAAGCTGAAGAGACCAGGAGCGTAAGCAGCCCCCCATGCTTACGGGAATCCCTATGACAGCTGAAAGCGATTCAGAGGACTATAGCAGCCTGCGCCCCAGGTCCGTCATGATTACCGGCGCCTCCAGCGGGATCGGCCGCGCCTGCGCTCTCTGGCTGGATCGCGCCGGCTGGCAGGTCTTCGCCACAGTTCGAAAAGAGGACGACGGCCTCCGTTTGACGAAAGCCGCTTCCCCCAGGCTGCGCACCATCCTGCTCGATGTAACCGATCCCGATCAGATTGCCGCCGCCGCGCGGACGGTACGCGAACACCTTGGCGGTGACGGACTTCATGCGCTGGTCAATAACGCAGGTATTGCAGCCGGTGGCCTCGTAGAATACCTTGACCCGGAGGAACTGCGCCGCGTTTTCGAAACAAACACGATCGCGCCGCTTTCCGTTTCCAGGCACCTGATTCCTTTGCTTAGGAGGGCTCGCGGCCGCATCGTGATGATCAGCTCAATTGCCGGCTTCAGTTCGACACCGCTCCTCTCCCCCTACTGCGCCTCCAAGTTTGCGCTCGAGGCCCTTACCGACGGCATGCGCCTCGAGTTGAAACCTTGGGGAATCGAAGTAGTGTCGGTTCAGCCGGGCGCCATCAAGACTGAGATTTGGAACAAGGCGCGCGCCTATGTAGACGGTGAACTCCGCAAATACCCGCCCAAAGCCTTTGAGAAATACGGGCCCCTGCTCGACAGAATGGCTGAGTCACTGGAGAAACCCAAAGGCGTCGGTGCTGACGAAGTCGCGCGCACGGTGGAAACTGCATTGACTGTGGCCAAACCCAAAGCACGCTATCTGGTTGGACGCGACGCACTCATTCGAAGTTGGATCGAAAGTCTGCCTACTTCGCTCCGCGACCGGCTCATCTTGAGTCGCATGCCCAAATACGGTACGGAAATAACAGATCCCGCCGACGAACTGCAGGAAGCAGGTCAAGAGGACGTTAATCAGTAGGAACTGCTATTCCCCAATAGCACACGTTACTGTACCCTGCACACTGGCCATTTAGTCCCAAAACCGGAGAATCTAGAGTGATTATCATCCAACACAAAGTCTTTCGCGCACTTGCAGTGGCCCTCATTGCGCTCGCTATCGCAGGATGCGGGCCGGCTTCAGCCCCTTCGGACGAAATGCAGTCTGAAGCACCGGTTTCGGAATCCAATGACTCGAAGCCGGAAACTGGATCACAGCAGCCTGCAGGAGACCCAATAAGAATCGGGGCCCTGTTTCCCCTATCCGCCCCGGGGTCCGTCGTTGGCGGCGAGGCCATGCGCGACGCCATGATTATCGCCGCCGAAAGGATCAACGCCGCCGGCGGCCTGCTGGGTCGTCCTGTCGAGTTGATCGTTGTTGACAGCGAGGGCCTGCCCGAGCGGGGGGCCGCCGTCACCGAAAGGCTGATCAGTCAGGACGGGGTCGTTGCCATCGCCGGCGGCTACCACAGCTCCGTTGGCGTTGTCGCCAAGGAGGTCGCCCACGACAACAACATTCCCATCGTCTTGGCCAATACCTGGAACGACACCATAACCAGCGTGCAGTATCCCCAGGTGTTTCGTATCGCGCCCTTGAGCTCTGAAGTCTCCGCCGTCGACGTGAAGTTCATCCAGTGGCTGCGCGACGAGGCCGGCATTCAGTTGGACAAAGTGGTTATATTGACTGAAAACACCGACTACGGCATTCCCGCCGCTGCAGATACCTCAAGGCTGCTCGAAGAAGCTGGGATCCAACCTGTCACCTTCGGCGTCGACATCGGCACGCAGGACTTCGCAGGTATCATCGAGCGCATTAAGGCCGAAGAACCCGACTTCATCATGTCGCTGGCCACCGGCGAGGCCTCCTACAACTTCGCCCAGCAATGCGCCGACGCCGGCATAGGCCCGCAGGACCTGCCCACACTCTGCGAGCACGTCGCCCTCGAAAGCGAGTCCTTCTGGCGGAACGTTCCCGACGGAAACAACTGCTTCGTGCGCCGCATAGGTCTGCCCCCCCAACTGTACAACGACATTGCCCTTGAGTTTCTCGCCGAATACGAGGCCCGCACCGGCAAAGAGGGCGCAGAGTCCTACGCTTTCGCCGCCTACGACGCTGTCCGTATCATCGCCCAGGCCATAACCGAAGCCGGCACGACCGACCCCAATGACATCATCGCCGCACTCGAAGAAATCTCCTACGAAGGCGCGCTCGGTACCATCACCTTTCCCATAAATAGCCGCAACACGCCCCAGGACGCTGGCGTCGACCCTAAGTGGTGGCACCAGTTCCCTGACCCCGCCGTCACCGTCGTCCAATATCAGCAGCATGGCGAAGACTCGGTCGGCGCAACCGTTGTCTTTCCCCATACCTACCAAACAGGCGATCCAATCGTCGTCGGCCAGTAGCCCCACAACGCGTCCGCCCTCCGGCTTCCCCCGCGCCGCCCCCGCCATCCCAACAGCGCTCCCGAAGGGGCAGGCCTTGTGCCTGCCCCGTACCTCACCCTTGGGTAAAATTCTATTTCATTCCCCACCGTCACGCCCTCTCAAACTGACGGTTGCATCCCAAAATGGTGGCGAACTCTCGGATACCTCTGGAGGCGGCCAGGCCATGGTCAGTTCCCATTCCAGTTTCCGCCAGAATATGCGCCGTCTCTGACTACTGACCACTGCATTTCTGGGCGGTCGGGCCTATTCGGCCCTCCCTTGTGCGGGGGCTCCGCCCCCGCAACGCCCCCTCTCCTACAACATCCCTGGTCGACCTGGTGTCGACATTGGTGAAAGGTCCCTAATCGAAGGGGTTTCGCCAAACCACGTCGCGCCAGTCCCAATCAATTCCCCGTAGACGCCGGCCCTGTGCCTGCCTTCGCATCCCCTCCAACTTACGGAACCTACGACAGTGTCCGTCCTGGCGCCTTCCCTGCGTCTTTCCATGAGCCGCCAGACAATTCCCACCCCAATTCTGTATTTCACCCGAAAAAAGCAAGCAAAACCGAAAAAATGCATGGTACAATGAGAACCGAAAAGCGTGCACCCGCCTGTCGCTCGGAATCCTGAGTCGAGAGGAAGAACTATACCGCCGAATCTACAAGTGATGAACCAAGAGGTTTTTTCCGCCCGCTCTTGCCCGACTTACGCCTATTTGACAGGACTTGACCCGACCTACTTCGCCATATCCGGGCGAAAAGGCATCGAATTAGGAGAAGTGCTCACCAGGCACTGTGGAACACGGAAGGTCGCCTTGGAGAACTGCTTCGTGGAGAATCAAGGCGCCCAAGAGAAACAATTCTGGCGCGACATTTGTTTACGTTTGAAGACATAACGCGACTTCTGTAGACATTTCACGACCACAAGACGGGCAACTGAACCGAGAAAGGACAGGAGCAAACTGATTATCCGCGAATGGCTGTGCTTCCACGCAAACAAGGCCCCATACACCTCTGGTGTTCTTCGCGACCCTCCGCGTGACTTAGCGGATCAAACCGTTCCTCTTGTGGGACAGGAACGGCCCTTGCAAACAACCTCTTGTGGTTTCTCAAGACCCCAAAAATGGTCCTGATTACTCTGGAATAAACTCCTGTGTCCATTGACATGAAATATAGGCTGTTGCATAATAGTCCCGAAGAGTGTCTTTTGCCCCTGGTGCCTGCGCTCTCCCTCGTAAGCTAGCATCACTTCCTGCAAACTGGCTTCCCGAATCCGAAGCCCACTGAATAGCAAGGAGAACCTTACAATGAACCGATCGCGAACTCTCACCTGGATCGTAGTCTCACTGAGTATCCTCGCCCTCATGCTTGCAGCCTGCGCGCCCCAAGCGGAGACCGTCGGCGAGGCCGAACCCGCAGCCGAAGAAGCTGCTGCCGCCCCAACTGAGGCTCCCGCTGAGGAGTCCGAAGACATGTCGATGGAGCCGATCAAGATTGGCGCGCTCGCGCCGCTCTCCGCCCCCGGCGCCGTAGTCGGCGGTGAGGCCATGCGCGAGGCCATGCTGATTGCTGCCGAAGAGCTCAACAACCGCGGCGGCATTATGGGCAGACCGGTCGAGCTGATCATAGTCGACACCGAAGGCCTGCCGGAACGCGGCACTGCCGTCGTTGAACGTCTCATCAACCAGGATGGCGTCGTCGGCATTGGCGGCGGCTACCACAGCTCAGTCGGTGTCGCGGCCAAAGAGGTCGCCCGCGACAACGGCGTTCCCATCGTCTTCGCCGAGACCTGGAACGACACCATCACCAGCGTTCAGTACGATGAGATCTTCCGCATCGCCCCGCTGAGCTCCGAAGTCTCTGCAGTCGATGTCAAGTTCATCCAGTGGCTGCGTGACGAAAACGGCATGAAGCTCGAAAAAGTCGTCATCCTCACCGAGAACACCGACTACGGTATCCCGGCAGCTGAAAACACGACCGCGCTCCTCGACGGCGCCGGTATCGCCTCCGTCACCTTCAGTGTTGACATCGGCACACAGGACTTCGCCGGCATCATCGAGCGCGTAAAGGCCGAGAGCCCCGACATGATCGTGACCCTCGCGACCGGTGAAGCCTCCTACAACTTCACCCAGCAGGCCGCCGACGCCGGTATCGGACCGCAGAACGTGCCAACCATGTGCAACCAGGTCTCCCTCGTTAGCGACGCCTTCTGGACCAACGTCCCCGACGGCAACCACTGCTTCGTGCGCCGTATCGGCCTGCCCCAGCAGCTCTACAACGACGTTGCCCAGGCCCTCGTAGCCGAGTACTCGGCCCGCACTGGCAAGGACGACATCGAGTCCTACGCTATGGCCTCCTACGACTCCATCATGCTGATCGCTCAGGCCATCGAGGACTCCGGCTCCACCGACCCGTCGGACATCATCGACGCCCTCGAGAACATCAACCACATGGGCGCACTCGGTCCAATCACCTTCCCGATTAACCGCAGCAATACCCCCGATCAGGCAGGTGTAGACCCCAAGTGGTGGCACCAGTTCCCTGATCCCGCCATCACCATCGTGCAGTATCAGGTTGAAGGGCAGGACGCCACCGAAACCACTGTCGTCTACCCTGAGATCTACCAGACCGGCGCACCGATCATAGTCGGTCAGGAGTAACAAGCTGACCGTTGGAGCACTTTCTTGGCCGGATAGCCGTGCAAGCCTTTCCCCGGCTTGCAGGCTATCCGCCTTCATCACCCACTTCTGCCGCAGCAACAAGGTGCCTCCTTTTTCCACTTGACGAATAACCATCCCACTGCCCGCCAGGCTCGGACCTGAACCATGGAAAACGCAGCGATCTTCGGTTGGGCGCTTCTGTGGATACTCTTCTGGGGCGCACTCGGCGGGGTCGTAACACCGCGCATCTACGCCCGCAAAGACCTCGAAATCTCCCAGGCATCCTTCGGCGGCGCCGTAATCGGCGCGGCACTGGGCCCCCTCAGCCTCGTTCCACTCTGGATCGCCACGCCCAAAATCACCAGCCGCCTGATTGGGATCGCCATCGCAATCG
This sequence comes from Caldilineaceae bacterium, assembly GCA_011523365.1. Classification (GTDB taxonomy): domain Bacteria; phylum Chloroflexota; class Anaerolineae; order Caldilineales; family Caldilineaceae; genus Bin5. The sequence goes on along the minus strand of WTGY01000110.1, from coordinate 114,292 downwards.
TCGTCGGCATATTCATTGTCGCCTTTGCCCTTGCCGATCCCGACAATCTCTGCGTCGCAAACGGCGGCTTTGTAATCTCGCAACTTGCCAACGGCATAGTTATCGGCGTCATCTACGGACTGATGGCCTTGGGCCTCACCTTGATCTTTTCCATTCTGGGCGTCGTAAGCTTTGCCCACGGCGAGTTCTATATGATCGGCGGCATGGTCACCTACTTCATGACTGCCGAATGGATTCCAGGTGTTTCGCCGATCGTAGCCATACTGGCAAGCTGTGTTGTGACCTTCGCCATCGGTTATGTTTTCGAAAGGATCTTCCTGCGCCCCATGGGCAGCGGCGAGATCGAACGCCCCACCGAATACGCCATCCTCGTGACGTTTGGCCTGGCCTTCTTCCTGCAATACTTCACCCAGGCCCTGACCTCGGCAGTGCCCGTAAAGGCGCAACGCTTCTTCCCCTTCCCTAGCCTTGAGCTGCCCGGCGACTCCGGCGCCTTCCTCAGAATGACGCCGGGAAATGTCACTATCTTCGACGCCATTTCCGTCCCCAATCCCCGCTTTACCGCCGCGGTTCTTGCCCTGCTCATGCTGGCGGCACTGCTCTGGTTCCTCTACCGGACCTGGGTGGGTAAAGCCCTTAGAGCCGTGAGTCAGGACAGACAGGCCGCAGCCGTCACCGGCATCAATCCGGACTCGATGAATACGCTCGCCTTCAGCATGGGCGCCATGCTCGCAGGCCTGTCAGGAGCCTCTCTCGTCCAGGTCTTTTCCTGGCTGCCACAGGTGGGTATCCCCGCCGCAGCCCGTTCCTTTGTCATCATCGTACTCGGCGGTATGGGGAGTCTGCCCGGCGCCTTCCTGGGCGGTCTGATCGTTGGGCTGGTCGAAGCCGCAGGCACCGGCTGCATTCCGGACGCCACCCGCGCCGCCGCCTATATTCCCGCCTACGGCATGGTGATCCTGACCTTGGTTCTTCTGCTCAAGCCGACCGGACTCTTTGGACGCGAGCTATGAACCCAACAGCTATCTACCGCGTCTCAGGGACGGTCGCCCTCATCATTCTGTTTCTGATCCCACTGGCCTCTTCAGAATTGGGTGGCCTGGGACCCCTTGTCCTCAGCAGCTACTTCATGCACCTCGCCATCACGGCCTTCTTCTACGCAATCCTTGCCTCAAGTTGGTCTCTCTTGGCAGGATACGCGGGGCAGTTCTCCTTTGGCCACATGGCCTTCATGGCAATCGGGGGCTACACTTCCGGGTTAATCGGAAAGTTCATTCGCTTCACAACCGCTCCCTCCGAGCTGTGCACCGATCTGCCCCTGTTCGGCAACTGGTGGCTCGTGATTCTGAACATCCGCCGCGTCGGCACAATCGACGAGTCCTGCCTCGACATGGCCAAAGCTGAGACATTGCCCGCCGGCACACTGATCGTATTTCCGCCAGTCTGGGCCAGCATCGCCATGGGGTTGGTAATGGGCGCCATCTTTGGCCTCCTGGTCGGCTGGCTCGTCCTGCGTCTCCGCAGTACCTATTTGGCCCTCTTTACCATTGGCTTTTCCGAAATCCTGCGCGCCGCCATCAGCGCTGAAATTCCCATCACCGAGGGCCAGAGCGGGCTGGAGCTTGTACCGCTCTTTCCCGGCGGCATTGCTGGCTTCACGTCAACGAGCAAAATACCGCCCTACTACGCCATGCTGCTCCTGTTCATATTTGCCATGGCGTTGATGACCTGGCTGGCCGGTTCGAGATTCGGACTGTTCATCCGCGCAATAAGAGAAGACGAGGAGGCCGCCGCAGCACTCGGTGTCAACATTGTCCGCTACAAAGTGCTTGTATTTGTGATCACGAGCACCTTGGCGGCCGCAGCCGGCGCCCTGCAGGGACATTACATCGGAATTATCACACCCAATACCTTAATCATCCTGCAGATGTCCCTGGTGATCGCAATGGCCGTCATCGGCGGTCTCGAAAACATCTACACCGCGTCGGTCGGCGCCATCATTATCACATTCGTTCTGGAGCTCCTGCGCACAAGCGTCTCTATCGGGCCCATTCACATCGACATGACCTTGTGGCGGCTGGTCTTCTTCGGAATCCTCCTCATGCTGACCTTGCGCTTCCAGCGCAACGGCCTCCTATTCCCGATCTTGGAAAAGATCAGTCGTGGCGGCGTTGCCGCAGAAACTGTTTCAATCCGCGCCCAATCTGACGAGGAACTGGACGAGGAGTTGGAAGAACTATCGGAGGAGGATGGGGAACTGTCGGAGGAAGTATCAGAACCTGCATCCGGCACTGACACCAACGCAAGTTAGTGGCACCGTACGGTAAACGTAAATGTTACATCTGACCTCAAACAATATCTACAAGAACTTTGGCGGACTGGAGGTGCTAAAGGACGTCTCCTTCTCTGTCGAAGGTCCGGAGCTTATCGGCCTGATCGGCCCCAACGGCGCCGGCAAAACGACGCTCACCAACATCCTCGACGGTGCCCTCAAACCCTCCAGCGGCACCGTTTACATGAACGGGGAAAGAATCGACACGCGTCCACCTTACGGCGTCGCCAGAGCCGGCCTGGGTCGAACCTTCCAGGTCACACGGGCCTTCCGTCGCATGACCGTGCTCGAAAACCTGCTCATCCCCGCAATGGCAATGCGCGCCACCGCCCGCCAGCGTGACTTCGAAGACAAGGCGAACGAGGTCCTCGAGTTCCTCACTATCGGCCACCTTCGCAACGAATACGCCCGTGCGCTCTCGGGCGGCCAGCAGAAACTGCTGGAGCTGGGCCGCCTCCTGATGCTCGACCCCCAGATGATCATTCTGGATGAACCCTTTGCCGGCGTTCACCCTCGCTTGATGGAAGTGATCTACCGTTATATCACTGAAACAAATGCGCAGGGCAAGGCATTCATCATAATCAGCCACGACATGGACACGATCTTTACCTTAAGCCGCCGCCTCCTGGTGCTGAACTACGGCGACCTGATCGCCGACGGCGACCCCGAAATAGTCCGGGAAGATCCCATGGTGAAAGCGGCCTACCTGGGCGAGGATGAGGAGTAATGCTGGCAGTCAATGACCTCTACGTAGGCTACTACCGCGACCTGAATATCCTCCAGGGCGTCGCCATGCAGGCCGAAGGCGGCAAGATCACGACCGTTCTCGGCGCAAATGGTGTGGGTAAGTCGACCCTGCTCAAGGCCATATACGGTTTTCTCCGCCCCAACCAGGGACAGATCCACCTCGACGACGAGGACATCGTCAACGTGCCCACGCACGAACGCATAAACATGGGAATCTCCTACATTCCCCAGCAACCCGGTGTATTCCGCTTCATGTCAGTTGAGGAAAACCTGGAGCTCGGAGCGTGGACCTTTAAGAATGACAAGAGCCGTATCAAGCGCAAGCTCGAAGAAAACTACGACCGCTTCCCCGATCTGGCGCCGCGCCGCCGCTCCAACGCCGGTGAGCTCTCTGGCGGCATGCAACGCATGGTCGAGATCGGTCGTACCCTCATGACCGACCCCAAACTCATCCTGGTCGATGAACCGACCGCAGGCCTCGCCAAGCTGCTCTCTGAAGAGGTCTACCAGATGCTCGTCGACCTGCGCGACCGCGACGGCCTCACCATCCTGCTCGTGGACCAGGAAATCCGTTCCGCCCTCAAAATCGCCGACTACGTCTACGTTCTGGAACTGGGCCGCAACAAATTCCAGGGGCCGGCTGAAGAGTTTACCGACCTTGAAAAGGCCTTCTGGGTTGGATGAGCCCGGCATCCCCCATGCGCAAAGATCGCACGTGAACTTCTCTCTCTCCTCCTCTCTGGGCAACAGTCTCGTCCCTTCGCCTACCCTGTCAATCAACGAACTCGTTCGCCAGATGTGGGCAAACGGCGAGACCGTCTATCATCTTGGATTCGGCGAATCCCGTTTCCCCGCCCATCCCGCCATAGTCCGCGCCCTGGTCGAGCACGCCTCTCGCCAGAGCTACCTGCCCAGCGCTGGGATTCCCGAGCTCCGACAGGCCGTCGCCGGCTTTCACTCGCGCCAGCTAAACCGCGAAATCCGCCCCGACCAGGTTATCGTCGCCCCGGGGAGCAAGTCTCTCCTGTTCGCATTCCAGCTGGCGCTCTCAGGAGCCACCGTGCTCCACACGCCCTCATGGGTGAGCTACGAGCCCCAGTCCCGCCTCTTCAACCGCCCCGTACTGCGTATGCCGGCCAGTCCTGAAGATGGTCATCAGTTACATCCCGCGAGACTGCACCGCATTCTCAGGCACTCCCCGTATGACCAGCACCTGCTCATCCTCAACAGCCCCAGCAACCCAACCGGGCAGATGCTCGAACCTGCCCTCCTCGAAGAGATCGCAGATATCTGCAGAAGGGAAGAGGTCCTCGTCCTTTCCGACGAGATATACGGACTCACCGCCTTCGGCCGTGAGCATGTCTCCATCAGCAGCTTCTACCCGGAAGGAACAGTCGTCTTCGGCGGCATGAGCAAGCACCTTTCCCTCGGCGGCTGGCGCCTTGGGACCGCCCTCGTACCGCCCGGAGACAGCGGCCAGCAGCTTCTCCAGGCCGTCGCAAAGATTGGCAGCGAACTCTGGTCCACTGCTTCCGCGCCCATCCAATTTGCAGCCGTCACCGCCTACGCCGACGATGCCGAACTCGCCTCCTACGTCGAAAAGTGCACCGCCCTGCACGCCGCCCGCACTCGCTACCTCTGGCGCGGGCTCTCAGAACTGGACATCTCCTGCGCTGAACCGATGGGCGCTTTCTACCTGTTCCCCAATTTCAACCACTGGCGCAAACCCTTCGCATCCCTCGGCGTCCAGACATCAGTTGACCTCGCTCGCTACCTATTGGAGGAATGGCAGATCGCCACTCTGCCCGGTTCAGACTTTGGCACACCAGCCCGCGAGCTCTCTCTTCGCCTCTCCACCAGCTACATTGACCTCGAGACCGACCAAAAGGCGGCTGAACTTATCGAAATGGCTTCCGCCAGCGCAAACGTCGAGGAGCTGCTCAGCAGCCACCACCCTGGAATGAACGAAGTGCTGGCCCGCCTGAAAAACCTTCTTTCCTCTCTCTGACCCGCTCCGATTCCTCAAGAATGTCCCCAATACAGCTTCACCCGGTCCACCACAAATTGCGCATAGTCATCCAGAGTCTTCATCCGGTGCGATCCCCGCACCGGTTGTAGAGGCTACAAAGAAGAGAGAATCTCATATGTATCTTTCTGCAGAGCCCTTTCCGATGGACCGTCTCCATACAGTCGCAGTCATCGGCGCCGGGACGATCGGGGCAAGCTGGGCAGCCTGCTTTCTGGCCAACGGCCTGCACGTAGTCGCGGTCGACCCCGTCCGCGAGGAAACGGATCTTCGTCGCGCCATCGACGGCATGACGCAAGCCCTGGAAAGCATTGGTCTGGCCCACGCCGTCGACCAGCGCCGTCTGCGATTTTCAGCCCACATCAATGATGACCTGGCCGCCGTCCAATTCGTGCAGGAAAATGTCCCCGAACGCCTTGAAACAAAGCGCGAGACCTTTCAACGACTCGAAACGGTAATCGGTCAACAGGTAATCGTCAGCAGCAGTGCCACCGCCCTGATCCCCTCCGACATCCAGGCCGGTGCCAGGCATCCAGAACGCCTGCTGGTAGGCCACCCCTTCAACCCACCCCATCTGATTCCCCTGGTGGAAGTTTCCGGCGGCGCGCAGACCGCGCCCGAAGTATTGGATTGGGCAATGGGGTTCTACCGAGCAATCGGCAAGGCGCCGGTGCGAATGAAAAGAGAGGCCTACGGCCACATTGCCAACCGGCTCGCATCGGCTCTTTTCCGAGAGGCGGTCCATCTGGTCGCCGAGGGCTTCACAACCGTCGAGGACATCGACGAGGTCATCACGCAGGGCCCGGGCCTGCGCTGGGCCTTACAAGGCCCGTTTACTACATACCACCTGGCTGGAGGCGACGAAGGGTTCGCCCATTACATGCATCATCTGGGGCGGTCACAGGAGGCCCGCTGGCAAACCCTGGGTGAGCCAAGCCTGACCGAAGAACTGATCACCAAGTTAGTCAACGAAGTGGAAGAAGCAACAGCGGGAAGTTCACAGGCTCAACTCGCCCGCATACGCGATACCGGCCTTGTAGAGCTCCTCCATCTCAAGAATTCGCTTCCAGAATGATCTGTTGGGCAAAGCTGGGTTTCCAGGGCCCTTTGAGATTTCCCTCCACCCCGACCATCCCCCGTAGGTGCCCCCCTTTTGGGCGCCCTCGTAGTTCCTACTCCTGGCGACCGTCCGACTGCGCGGGAACTAAGGACCTCTGTCACACGGCCGGTCTCCCAACTCCCTCTGCAACTGCTCAAGTTCTAGCTTGAGTTCATTGACCAGGCCGGCGTTGCCCGGTTCGTGATAGATGTTATGCATCTCCCTCGGATCGTTTTCGAGGTCAAAAAGCTCCCACTCCGGCTCTGTAGGCTCGTCTATGGCGCCCGCACTGCCAAGAGCCTCACCGTAATAGTAGATCAGCTTGTAGCGCTCGGTGCGAATGCCATAATGGGCTGGAATATTGAAGTGTGCCAGGTGCATCCAATACCGATAGTACATCGAACGGCGCCAGTCGGACGGCGTTCTGCCTTCCGCGAGCGGGCGAATACTTCGTCCCTGCATATCTTGCGGTTCCGGAACACCTGCATAGTCCAGAATGGTCGGCGCAAAATCTACGTTTAGCGCAATCCGTTCGCTGGTCACACCAGCCTGGACCCCCCGTGGGTAGCGCATCAGAAAGGGAATGCGGATCGACTCTTCGTACATGAATCGCTTGTCATACCAGCCGTGGTCCCCCAGGAAGAAGCCATGGTCCGAACTGTAAATGACGACAGTGTCCTCGGCGATCTGTTCATCGTTCAGGAAGTCCAGCAACCGGCCCACATTCTCGTCGATAGAGGCGACGCAACGAAGGTAGTTGCGCATGTAGCTCTGGTAGTTCCACGCCTTCTGCTCCTCAGTAGACAGCCCTTGAGGGACCGCATCGGGCACATGGTTCTTCAGATGCATCAACGCCACCTGTTCGGTCGCCATACGGGCCGCGGCCGCTCGATTCCGGTAGTCGTCGTGAAAAGTGGCGGGCTCGGGTATCGGATGGTCAGCGAAGAGTCCCACATGCTTGGGATTGGGCTGGAAAGGATCGTGTGGCGCCTTGTGCGCGCAAACCAGGAAGAATGGTCGATCCTTGTCCCGCTGCGACAGCCAGCTCAACGCCTTATCCGTCAGCACGTCCGTCACATATCCCTTTTCGACAACCGGCTCACCCATCTCCGTCATCTCAGGGTCATAGTACCGCCCCTGCCCAGGCAGAACGCTCCAGAAATCGTAACCCGCCGGGTCGCTGTTCCCACCGTGCCCAAGATGCCACTTGCCGACAAATGCAGTCTGATAGCCTGCCTCGTGCAGAAGCATCCCCAGCGTAGTCTCCTCAGTCTGATCAATGACGTCGTTGAGCGTCTTGATTCCGGTCGAATGGCTATACTTCCCGGTATGTACCGACGCCCGCGCCGGCGTACAGATCGCATTTGTACAGAAGCAGCGGTCCAACCGCAGCCCTTCCGCGGCAATCCGGTCCAGGTTCGGCGTTCTGTTCAGTCTGCTCCCGTAGGTTGAAAACGCAGCCGGGGCATGGTCATCCGCCATGATCAGCAGGAAATTGGGGCGAAGGCTTTCGGTCATAGGTGAGCCTCTCTTTAGGAAGAAAAACACCCCCTAGCAAGAGCCTCTGCAAGGGGGTGAAGCGATTTACTGTCGACGGCGAGGCATTCTCAGTGGTTCAAGGAGCCTGGACCAAGCCCTGGGGGAACTGTTGTGATCAGCTGTCCACTCCTGCAAGGAGCTGTAATCCCGTCAGGCTCTAGGCGTCTGCCAGGAACTCATCTACCTCTTCCTTGACTGCATTGGCGGCATCTTCCACCGTGCGGTCGCCAAGCCAGACTAGCTCAAATGCGGAGGTAAGCGCCGTGTTGATCTGCGCACGGTTCTTGTGCTGCCACACCGGCACACCAAATTCATCGATTCGGTCCATGTAGAATTCCTCGAACGTGTCCGGAACATCGATCTGTTCCAACACGTACTTGGATGTAGAGCGGCGCGCGTTAATGATGCCTCTCTGTGCCCAGTGTTGGTGAGCAAGGTCTGAGGCATTGAACTTCACCCACTGCCACGCTTCTTCAGGGTGCGGGCTTTCACTCGGAATAGAAAACGCTGAACCGCCCACATTCAACGTGTGCACTCCGTTTGCACCCCCCATCGGGTAGGGCGAGATCTCCCACACAAAGGAGCCGTCGAACTGGTCTATGATGCCCGGAAACGTCGAAATCAGGGCGGAGCTGCCCGAAACAAACAGATTGCCCAGTCCCTCGATAAGGTCGGCTGAAGGATGAATGTTGTGCGTCTGAATCGCCTCCAGATACCAGTTGAGAAACTCCATTGTTGCCTCGGAGTTTACAATGCACTCTGTTTCATCTTCGTTGAAGATGTCCGTGCCCCAGGCAACAGCCTGCGGTCGAATCTCATTGACCCAGTTGTCCACCATGTTTGACATGCCCCATACTGCCACCTCTCGCTTGCTGAAGCCGTCATCCTGGGGATGGTTGCCGCCCCGGTCTGTGGTCAACGTGAGACCATGCTCGAGCAAATCGGCATAGGTCGTACCCACCCCAGGTCCTGTCAGCCCCGCCTCCTCGTAGAGATTGCGGTTGTACCACATCCCCTGCACGCCAACATCCCAGCTGCTGCCATACTGACCACCTTCAAACGTAAACAGTCCCCAGACCGAACTGTACCAGTCATCGGGGAAGTCGGGTGAAGCATCAATGCGGGGATTCAGATCTTCGATCACGCCGAGTACCGCGTGTGGCCGGACCCACGCCGTATGTGTCCAGGCAGAGTCAGGCGGCGAACCGGACGCGTAAAGAGTGTTCAACTTGGTCCAGTAGTCGCCCCATCCCAGTTGCTGTCCCTCAACGATAATCGCACCTTCGGTCTGTTCGGCAAGGATCTCTGACAACTCATCCATCAGATCGCCCCAACCCCATGTCATCGACGTAATCGTCACAGGGTCGGCCGCGGGTGCCGCGGCTGCCCCGTCTGATGTCCCTGCCGGCATCGGCTGGCAGGCGGCCAGGACGGCTGCCGCACCGGTTCCAAGCCCGGCGCTACGCAGAAAGCTTCGACGACTGATCTGTTTCGACATACTCAGTTCTCCCTTTCTTGGATCGGTGTGCCTTGTACAGCTGCGAAACTGGGCAAATCCTAACCCTTCACACCCGTAAACACGACACCTTGGATAAAGTAACGTTGCCCAAAATAGAAAACAAGCAGAACCGGTAACATGCTGACGGTGGCAGCTGCCATCATCAGCTCCCAATCGGTTGTATACTGGTCTTGGAAAAGCCGTAGTCCCAGGGCCAGAGTGTACTTCTTCTGGTCGAAAAGATAGATGAGCGGCACCAGAAAACTCTGCCAGCGATTCTGCACAATGAAAATGATCACGGTCATCAGCGCGGCCTTGGACAGAGGAAGGATTATCCGCCAGTACACTCCGAAACGATTGCATCCGTCTATGATGGCTGCGTCGTCCAGCTCCGGCGAAATTGTCATGAAGTACTGCCGCAACAGAAAGATATTGAATGCGCTGCCACCGAAAAAGGCCGGAACAACCAGTGGCAGATAGGTGTCCAGCCACTGAAGCGAGCGAAACAGTATGAACTGGGGAATCATGATGACCTGAAATGGCAACATAAGCGTAGCCAGTACCAACACAAACATGAAGTTGCGTCCCCGCCAACGCAGTCTCGCAAAAGCAAACGCCGCCAGGGAGCCCGAAAACGTTGCCCCAATGACTGCCAGAAACGTGATCTGCGCCGTATTGAAAATATAGCGCCAGAACGGCAATACTGTCATCGCATTGGGGTAGTTCGCCCACACCACAGGATCGGGTATCCAGACGGTCGGAATCTTGAACACCGATGCCGGTGTCTTCAGTGACGTGGATACCATCCAGAGAAATGGCATGATGACGATTACCATGCCCACTGCAAGAGCAAAATAGATGAATGTCAACTTGACGGCCCGGGACCGGCTCTGGCTCTCGCTTATCGTACGAATAGCCATCGTTCAGTCTTCCCTAACTTCGCCTTCGTAATAGACCCACACGGCCGAAGAACGAATGATCATCAAGGTCAGCAACATAATGTAAACAAAAAGGATCCAGGCCAGCGCAGAAGCGTAGCCCATCTGGAAAAACTCGAAGCCCTGCCTGAACAGGTATAGCATGACAAACAGGCTGGCGTTCCCTGGACCACCTTGCGTCATGATAAATGGTCCGGCAAACTCCTGCAGCGCGTCTATCATTCCAATCACGAACTGAAAGAAGAGCACCGGTGAGATCATCGGCAGTGTAATCTTCCAGAACTTCACCCAGTCACCCGCGCCGTCCACTTCGGCGGCCTCGTAAAGCTCATTCGGGACGCCTTGTAGACCGGCCAGGTAAATGATAATTCCGGCTCCCACACTCCAAAGACTCATCAACACGAAGGAAGCGAGCACCGTGCGCGTATCGGTCAACCAGTAAGGTCCTTCCAGTCCGATCAGACTGAGCACACGGTTCAACAGCCCGAAATCCCCGTTCAGAATCAGTAACCAGACCATCGCAACAGCAACGCCGCTGACCGTCGCCGGCAAGTAATATACCGTGCGAATGAAGGCTAGCCCTCGAACACTGGCGTTTAAGAGTAAGGCAACCAGTACGCCTAGAGCGATGCGAAGGGGCACCGACGTAACCGAGTATATAGTCGTTACCTTGAACGCTTGCAAAACCAGGGGATCCCCTGAAATCATCTCGGCGTAGTTCGCCAAGCCGATGAACTTTGGCGGTGTAAACATGCGCCACTCGGTCAAGGAGAGCCCCAAAGAGGCCAGCATGGGCCCAAGCTGGAACGCGAGGAATCCAATGATCCAGGGAAGCACCAACAGCCACGCTAGCCGCTCCTCACCATTAAGATAAAACCACGGTCTTTGTTTTCGCGCCGAAGTTGTGGCGATTTGTTCTTGAAGAGTCGCCATGCCCCTATCCGATTCAGTTCAGAATTTCAGAGACTCGCCGAAGCACTGATCTACACTCGGCTCCAAGGCGATACTGGAGGACATTGCACGGGAAGATACTATAGTCGCTAAAGAAAGTCAAGCATTTTCCCTTCCGCAAGCCACTCCGATTTCCCTCTCTGTGCCCGGGATCTCGAGGAGTCCGCCCTCCCGCCCCAATGCCGTTCAAGCGTCTCCCTATGCACGTTTCTTCCTTTTTGTGACACCTCGCGCCCCTCCGCGTTGCCAGTAACGGAGGTTTCGAGTAGAATTCCCGCGTTTCGCGGATTTCCCTTGCACACGAATTGCGAGGCACGCCTTGTACCCAGCTACGCGCACAACAAACTTCAATCAGTCGATGATCCGGGAGATGACCCGGCTGGCCATGCAACACAACGCGGTAAACCTGAGCCAGGGTTTTCCGGACTTCGACCCGCCGGAAGCAATAGTGAATGCCGCCGTCGAGGCAATTCGCGGGGAGGCCAATCAGTACACGGTCACCTGGGGCTATCCACCCTTGCGCCAGGCCTTGGCTGAACAGTACACCTCGCAACTGGGCTGGACCGTCGATCCCGATGTTCACCTCTGTGTCGTCTGCGGTGTCACCGAAGGTATTACCTCATCCCTCCTTGCCCTGCTCGATCCAGGTGACGAACTGATCATTCTCGAGCCGGGACACGAAAACTTCCGCCCCTCGGCGCTGCTGGCCGACGCCAGCGCCGTCCCCGTCGTTCTGGAGGCGCCGGACTACCGAATCGACGCCGACAGACTGGAGGCGGCGGTGACCGACCGGACGCGGGCCTTGCTTCTCAATACCCCCCACAATCCGACTGGACGCGTCTTTGATAGCGGTGAAATCCAGGTGCTTGCTGAATTCATGAACAGGCACAATCTCATCCTGATCACCGACGAAATCTACGACCGCATCCTCTACGACGGACGAGAGCACGTCTCGCCAGGCAGTCTTGACGGCCTCGTTGAGCGTACAGTTACTGTGGGCGGCCTGGGCAAGAGCTTCGCCGTCACCGGCTGGCGATTGGGCTACGTCATCGCACGCGAACCTCTGGCTTCAGCCATCCGCGCCGTGCATGACTACTCGACCATCTGCGCCCCGACGCCCTTACAGGCGGCGGCGGCCGTGGCCCTGAATCAGCCGGCCGACTACTGGCAACAGATGCGCGAGGAATACGGCGAACGCCGCGAAGTAATGTTGGAGATGCTGCAGTCTGCAGGCTTTCGCGCAGTACGGCCTGAGGGCTCCTACTACACCATGGCCGACTACACCGGCATCGACGCGCCGCAGTCGCAGTGGGATTCGCACCGCTTCGCCCGCTGGTTGACAACGGAGATCGGCGTGGCCTCAGTGGCCGGGATCAACTTCTATACAAAGGACAGGGAAAAGTACGGCGAAGGCATCGTGCGCTTTGCCTTTGCCAAGCGCATCGAAACACTTCATGAAGCGGGTAAGCGGCTGGCTGCCATCTCGAATTAGCAGTCCTCTGGCTCGCCATCTTCAAGGCATACGAAAAATCCGGCCTCCACCTTGTCAGTCCACCTTTAGCCGTGCCAGGATCAGCTCGGGCTCCCATGTTCCGTCTTGAACAACGGTCTGCAAGGTAACAGCATCGTACAATAGTAGGCGCAGTTCGTACTCACCTGCAGGCATTTCAGGTGGGAAATCCAGGCGAACGAGAGTATCGATTGTAGCCTGAAGTGCCGATTCTCCACTGGTGGCCCCGGCAGTCTTCCACAAATCAGTATCCTCCTGGAAGACCCAGCTTCCCTTTGATTCCTCTGCATAGAATCGGAGCGACGTTGCGTAAGTAGTCTCTGAATCGATCGGATCCTGCCACCGTAGCGCGACCCACATGGAACGATCCTTCGGGACACTGATCTCTTCAATCGTCGCAAACTGGACTTCTCCCTGTCCCACCGCGACGCCCACCAAAGAGATGCCGCTATCGTATCGGACGGCCAGCGGTTCCAGCTGTTGATAATGCGTCCAGATGACTCGGCTCTCAATCCTTGGCCCCCCGCCTTCGACCGGCAATAAACCCTCATTCTCCAGGGCGGTGGAGGTCGGATCGACAAAACCGACGTACATCCTGGCGACTTTGGGCAGGTTGCGTTGAAGGGGAATCCGGTATGAGTCCTCGTACAAAACACCCGGCTGCCACAGCGTCAACGGACGAGTGCCCCAGCCGGGATGCGTTGTCACGTTCCCTATCTGCCTGCCATCCGCATCCAGAAGATGAAGAAACAGTTCATGGTCTATCTTCTGTACCTGGGAGGCACGGAAGAATAGAGTCACCGGCACAGCGTCTCCGGCAAAAGCCTTGGAGTCCGGCAGACGGGCAGCCACCAGCTCTACCCCGTCGCCGTAGACCTTCCCGACTGGCGTAGCATCTGGTGGCACTTCTCTTACAACGTTGGCAGTCGCATCCAGTCCGTACGAGCCGGGCAATAGTACAGCCAGAGCATAGAGAGAACAGGACCACAGCCCCAGAGGCACTACCGCCCCTACCCCAACACGGACCCCGCGCGGAAGAAGCCCGGCCCAGAAGCGGAGACCGAAGACGGCCACCACCGCCAGCGCGCTGATGGCCGGGAACAAGAGCCTCCCCTGTGAACCTTGTGCCACGGAAATCCAGTACGCTAAGAGCAAGAGGGAAATGAGAGCCCACATCGACGAGATGCCGACTGGGCCTACAAGCTGTTCCCTTCGCGCGGTCGACTCGAGGAAAGTCCTCAAAGAACGTATCCAGACAATCACGGCGCCCGTTACGGCCAGCGCCGTCAGCAACTCGAAGAGCGTATAGGTCCACGAAGGCAGGAGAACGCTGAACCACCCGAAAAGACCCCAGAAGGACATCTGCAGGCCGCGCAGTTCTCCATGTAGTCTCGAGAGCGTCAGTGGCTCCACGCGCTGGCCGGTTACGCTGAGCAGATTGACGGTGCCGAACGGATCGCCGTAAAGTAGCATGTTGCGTATGTACCACCACCCAGCAATGATCAGAACGATACCCCCGACCCAAAGAGCTGCCTGAAGTAGAGTGCCCCAAGCCTTCCGCCTTCTCGCATACAGGGTGAAAGTATAGGCGGCTAGTGGCAGCAGCCCCAGCCCTTGGAGTTTACTCAACGCGCCCAGACCTAGCAGCAGACCGAGTCCAATCCATTCCCACCAGAGGATTCCCTTTCTCGAGGCGCGCCCGCCCAGCGCGGCCATACTGACCAGCGTGGCGGCGCTGACAACAGTGATCAGACTGTCGTTGGAAAGGCTTGCGCTGATAAAGGTGAACTGGGGAACTGTCGCCACCAGGGCCGTTGCCAGGAGGCGGGACCAACTGTCACCGGGAAAGGCGAGGCGTGCAAGTAGGTAGGTAAGCAAGACTGTCAACGTGCCAAGAACCAGGGAGATCCAGCGGCCGACGTGCAGGGCTAGGTTTACGCCAACCAGCGGTCTTTTTTGCGCACTGTAAAGCATGAAGTTCTTGTTGCCCGGCTGATGAGGGTCGCCCAAATTGGCTCTGGGATTCTGTACTGCGAAACTGTCGAGGCCGCCCTGATCGATGCCTGCCGTCGCCAGTGCTACCAATCCGTAATACAGTGGAGGCTGACTCCCTTCCTGCTCCCATGGCCCGGTCTTTTCTGGTCCCTGCACGGGAAGGCCGTTCCCCGCCGCCAAGTGCCGGGCAAAAGCGTAGTGATAGATTTCATCGGGTGTCTCAAACGCTGGAACGACGAGGCTATAGGCCAAGCCGGTAACGAAAAAAGCAACGAGCAGGATGCCGACCAGCCCCTTCTCCTTGTCCAACCAATAGAAAATCCCTGAGATCACGCGAAAACACTTCTCCTACTTCCCTTGGCTTCGAAGCTGCCTCAGTTCCCAGGAACGGTTGGAGGGCTTGGCTGCGTATACAATCAATGAAATCCTGTCGTCCGGCCAAGTCGAAGCGCACATACGCTCCCGAGACTGAAGCAACAAATCCAGCCGCAAGAGAAACTAGAATCTCTACACCTTCTGCCAGTCTGTCACCCTTGTCAACGACCACAGACATCGCAGTCCGTAAACCTGAAGAAAGCAATCTGCAGAGCATCCTCACCCGAATCAGTCAGGATCCTCGGGGCGCCTTCTAAGGTGACGTCGTACAGCCCGGCCAATAGGCGCAGTGAGCCATCCGGAACCTCTGAAGGAATTGGCATCGCCGCGGCTATCGAATGATCGGCACTTTCCATTCGGAATTCCGGGTCCCACTGGGCTATCAGATTACCCGATTCGTCGACCAGGTGCAGAAAGATCTTCTCCCCGCCAGTCAGGGCCGTGGGATCCCCCCGCCATTCCATGTGTACAACCAGTCGCCCGCCGGCTGGCGGCCATTGCGGACTGACCTCAACTCGCTCGAGCACAAGCCCATTTGCAAACTCCTCTTCCAGGAGCAGCCACGCCTCAGGATATGGCCGCGAGTAAAGTTCCACTTGCCAGGGCCCGAAGGTTTCCTGGCCCGCCAGCTGGTACGAACTGGCAAGCGCCTGCCTCGCCAGGTTTGGACCTTCTTGATCATCGCTCAAGCTGACCGGAAGAAGGACTCTCAATACGTTCCTCTCCCGCAACGCGTTCACTGCTTCCGTTGCGCCTTCCAGGTCGTGATCATGACGGGGCAGTACCGAATCCTCGACATCCCCTTGGTAATAGTAGAGGAGGAGAGTGGGATCGGGAAAGCTCTGGAGGATGTGTACCTCGTCCAGGTACAGCCCCGCACTCCACCGCTCCAACACTGAGGACAACTCCCTCAGTCCCCTCGAACTACTGAACTCAGGATTGAAGTGGTAATTCCGCCAAGTAAACAAATTGCCTGCCGCGAGAACCAGTACGAGACTGACTACGGCAACATTTTCAGTGCCAATTCTGCCCAAGACAGTCGTGCCCTCTGCCGAACCGTCATCAGTCCACGCCCGCCATCTCCACCCCAGCCAGCTCTCAATCCAGTCGCCGATGCGCGTCAGACCGATACCCATCAGGAGAAAGTAGGGTGGCAGCGTTACCGCATACAAGCTTCCATACATGAACCAGTGCCGGCGTAGCGGGTCCCAATATGCGAATGGAGCCATGACCAACAGAAGCAGAATGAAGACCATCGAACTCTGACCGGATATATGGTCCTCCGAGTCCGGTGTCGTGGAGCTCTTGCCTCTCTCGATTTCAACTTCACCCTGGCCTCTCTTGCCACCCGGGTAGGTTCTACGCCGCGCCAGCAGAAACTCTCCTATGATCGCGGCTGCGATGCAGACAAGACCGAATATCCCGGCATTCAACAGCCAGACTCGCCCCGGCACGAGGTAACCGATAGGGTAGTCAGCGAATCTCCACCACAACATCGAAACAAACGGATTGGCAGTACCGCCTCCGATCAAATCGAACGTTCCGTTCCGGGCACTAAGAAACCAGGGAATGCACAGGATAACTATCGAGAGCTGCGCCCATGCCCAGCGGGTAAGCATAGAACGGTACGCGCTTGACGACAGCGGGTTCGAGCTGCTCCTGTACTTGCGCGCGAGCAGGAAAAGGACATACAGGTTCTGTGCTGCGAGAGCAAGAATTGCAAAGACCTGGGTATAGAAAGTGGCAGCCGTACACAGGACGAAGGCTACGAAATCAGCCTTATTCTTGGACCCGCTGATCAGTCGGACGGCCAAGGCGGCGCTGGCAACAGATAGAGTCAGGCTGAGAGGGTAGAGAAGGACATCCTGGCTGGCCCGTACGGTGTATGAACCTACCGCCATCAGAAGGGTCGCCGTCAGCGCGGCAGTGGCGGGCAGGCGCAGCTCCCTGGCGAGGCAGTACAAGAGCGGAATGGCTAGGGTGCCCAGGAATGCCGAAATTGAACGCAAAGCAAATTCGCTGCTACCCGCAATTTGTAGCCAATAGTGATTCAGCCAGTAGCTGGCCGAAAAGGTCGCGCTCCCTCCTTCGCTGAACATATGAAACAGCTGGGTTATCGGGAGCTGGCTGAACCAATAGGAAAAGGCCTCCCTCACAACCAGTTCCTGGTTGTCCAGCTGGTAAAACCGCAGCGCGAAGCCTGCAAGAGTGGCGAGCAACACGGCTGCGCGATGAAACGAATTGTCTGCAAACAACCCTCGATCCATCGAGCGGAACGCATCCGAATTGATTTCGTGAGTCTCATTGTTGGCCCGCTCGCCCGAAACCGATTGCGCCAACGATCGAAGACCTCTTGTAGAATGTCGAATCTGCCTCCAAACAGCGCCGAGAACCAGTGTGATGTACCCGCGCAAAACGAGCAGCAGAGCCATCCAGGAGAAGGCGCTCACCGCTAAGCCCAATCGCACGCTGGCCGGGCGATAGGCTAGTTCCAGCGTCCCTTTGCCTGCAGGGACAGGGATGCCTAGGAAGGCCTGGTTTGCCCTTACGACCGGCAGAACTTTCGGCTCAGATGCCGCGTCCCCTCCCGTCCATTCTGCCCGCCACCCTGGCATATGGTTTTCGCTCACAAAGAGAATTCCGGGTTGTTCACTGTCCATTCCAATGACTAAGTGAGTCGGACTCTTCGGTGCGACGTCAATCATTGCGCTGCCGGATCCTTCGTATGACAGTCGATCAGCTTCCCAACCGTCACCCAGCGCTTCTGCGTCCGATTCAGCGACCAAAACCTCAGCCCGTGGGTCAAAGTTGGCATCGGCCAGCAACGCAAGCGCGCTCCTGTCGTCGACTCGCCTCACACTGTTGGTCCACCAGGCCCTGGGCCAGACCGTTTCGAGCCGGTGCAATCGCGACTCGCTCCCATCGGGACCATCAAACCTTGCCACCACCTGGCTTTCCACCGGCAACTCTTCCCGCCAGGTGAGCACAGTTCCTACGCCGGTCAGTTCCCACAGCCTCACAAACGAGACGTCAGTGAAGAGTGAGTCATATTCGATCGTCCGTAAAGGGCTGCTTCCGCCTACGTCTTCCCATTCTGCCGAGATTCCGCTGCTTCTCGGCAACCTGTTCTCATTGTATACGCGCGGCGCTGGACCTTCGGTCTCCCCTGCCAGGTCTCTGGCAGTCCCAAGAGTGGCGGCTATCTCAGGCCGATCAAGCGCCGCCCGGATCGACGGACCGTCGGCGACATTGGTTCCAATATTTGCCAGAAAGAGATCGACCAATAGGACGGGCAACAGCACTAGGGCGCGACTTCTGGTGAATTTGCGAGCGCTGCACGAGTAGGCAAAGACTGCGGCAAAGGCAAGTGACTTTCCGCAGGAAAGAAACAGGGCGCCCCGCGAGCTATCGAAATTCTCAGGAATAGGCCAAAGCGCTACAAAAAGAACGGCACCTGCCCCTACGACGCCTGCAAAGCCGCAACTCAGATTCCTTCTCAGACGGTAATGTAGAGATGTCAGAAATGCCACGCCGTACCCACCGAGTACACTGAGGCAAAACACGACTAGGTAGATTGCCCGCTCCTGGCCGCGGAACAGGCTGCCTCCTGGAGCGAAACGATAGAAGTATTCGTAAAGTGGCCCGTTTTCGCCGTAAGAGAGTAACCACGACAAGACACCGCAGATTAAGAAAAACAAGGCTGCAGGGACGTAAACTAAGTCGCCTGTAGCAATGGTGAAACGGCTCGAAAATATCCCGGCGCAAGCAAAAAGTACCAGCCCCAAGCCAGCCACCCCGATGTATTGGGGGGAGAAATGAGAAAGTACCCCCGGGAAAAAAAATTGCCATGTGTCCTGCAATGGGAATCCGCCGCTCAGGTAGTCGCTGCCTACGAAGGCACGGACTGAACGTTGAGCAAACTCAAAGGCCGGCCACAACTGGCCCAGCGTCATCCCGACTAGAGCCGCGACGAATGCCGTGGCAAGCCCGGCGACTCTCAAAGTTGGTCCAAGCGCTGAAGCCCCCCGCGACTCGTGACCCTCACATTTATGAATGCGCACTTCGACGAAGGCGAGCATCAGCATCCAGCCCGCCACGGCGTAAGTCAGAAAAAGAAATGTCTGAGGATGGCCGGCGAAGTAGGCGACAGCCTGAAAGCAGGCGGCAAGAAGCCACCGTCTCAGGCAATGGCGGCCATCCTTCTGAGGCAACAGGAGAAGTAGAATTAGCGGCAGCCAGACAGCCGTACGAACCACTCCCAATTGGAGGAGCGGATAGCCGGTGATATAACCGGAGAAGGCAAATATACTGCCAGCTGCAAACCCGGCGATTCGCCGTCCTGTCAGCCGCCTGACAAGCATATAGGTGAATATGCCGGCCAGAAAAACGTGCAACGCAGCTTCCAACTGCAGCCAGTAGAGCCTGCCGGCGCCACTCTGAACAAATCCCGTTAGCAGAAGAAGCAAATTGCTGATTGGATAGAAGACTGCCGATTGAGCATCGGCAAGAAAGGGGTGCCCGGAGTTTGCGTAGGGAACCCAAACGGGAAGCCGCAAATTCAGGAGCGCATTCTGTTGGAAAAGACTGAACGGAAGGAAATGGTGATCGAAATCGCCGTGGGGGAAGGCAGCCAGCCCCAATATATACGGTGAAAAAAAGAGCGCTACCAGGCCCCCGAAGACGAGTCTGACTGGAAATTCCGGTATGGCAGCGGTGTCGCCTGCGACCTCGCGTCGCTGCGTACCTTTCATCCTTTTGTCGTTGCCGATATGTAAGGTTTCATTGCACATCTGGTAGAGCGGCCGGCAGAATCTGCAACAGACTTGTGTTTAATCCTGGCTCAACCTGGCCCAAAGGAGAGGTTCTTGCAAGGACTTATGCTCCTTCACCATATCAGCCAAGAGCACCTTTCGGCCAATCGCTCAAAGACTCACGGAGTCCGAAAGAAGCTACCCTGCAAGAGGGAACCTCCATCGCCCGCGATTCTCATTCTGCCACGCACACACGCCCTTCAGCTGTTTGCTGATGGCAGTGGCCCGCATTGATTGCGGAGTTCAGGTCTTGTGAGATTCGCAGTTGCGCTCAGGCGTCACTGACTATTGCGCTCTTCAGGCCTCTCCAATAGTACACTTAGTGACAGTACAGTCTGGAATCTCTTTAAGGCAGTTTGAGATGAGCAAGTACATTCCAATTCTGACGCCCGCGGTACTGTTCTTGGTCAGTCTGACGTTCTACAGCCTGCACTGGCTTACAGCACCCCCGGGAATAAACGGTGATGCCAGCAGGTTGGGCCTATACGCGCTCGATTTCATCCACGAAAAGCTCTTTCCATTCTACATATATCATCAATTTGGGCCCCACCCTCTTATTGTATATCTGCAGGCCTTGGTTTTTTCGGTTCTCGGATTCACAAACGCCGCCCTGCGAGGAATCACAATTGTCGGCGGGGCGGTGGCAACGCCGGCCATATATCTGGCCGGTTGCTGGCTTTTCGCGCAGCAAGGAAAGGCATTTGCTAGGCGAGCGGCGGTGACTGCGGCACTGGGCCTGGCACTGTCCACTTTCTTCGCCTCATTTTCCCGCCACGGGATCGAGGGCGCTCTCTTGCCCGGTGTTGAACTGTTTGCCGTCCTCTTTCTGTGGCGCGGTTTCGTACGCGGAAACTGGAAGGACTTTGCCCTTGCCGGAGCCGCAGTCGGACTAAGTCAGTATATCTATATCGTTGCGCGCTTCTTTCCTCTGGCCCTTGCAGTTGCGACCTTAGGAGCCATTGCGGCCAATCGGCGGCTGCTAACGCGCTGGAAGGGACTGGTCATCGCAGCTTCCGTCGCCGCTGTCGTTGCCTTGCCGCAATGGATTCTATTTTTCACGCATCCCTATACGTTTCTCGCCCGCACACAGCAGACTTCAGGGCGCTTTGTTTTCGATCTTCCTGAACCTTTTGCCATCATCGCCCGCAAGTTAGTAGGTCAAATGCAAATGATTGCCTGGCACTGGGACAACGCCTATAACCCGTATTCCTTCAAGTCGCTTTTAACTCCGATTCTGGTGGTGGCCCTTGTAACAGGAACCGTCTACACTATTGGCAAACGAAAGGACACATCTGTCTTTGTCCTTCTCTTGATGCTGACCATGTTTATGCCGGACCTGCTTACCTTTGAAGGGTTCAGTCCCTCTCCGACTCGGCTGGTTCCAACGCTTCCTTTCATATTCTTGATGGCCGGTTTGGGAGGCGCGATCCTTTGGGAGTGGGCTGAAAAAATTCCCCGTCTGCCAAGCTGGGCCGGCTTTCTCGTCCCACTCCTTGTACTGTCCTTTGGACTGTCGCGCCAGCTTGACTATGCCACTCGTGTCAAATCGCAGGTCCTCGCCAGCCAGGGCCTGGAATGGAAGAACAGTCTGGTGGAAATCGCTGTGGCTGAGTACACTGGGAACCATCCGGATGTCCCAATCCTCATTCCTTCCAGCGAGTATCAACGCGCACCGCTCGCCTTCCTGCTGGCCGAGCATTACCCGAGGCGCCTCGGCTGGCAAAACAGCCCTGTCGAGAAAGGCGAGACAGTGAAGGTAGTCCAAACCTTGGACCCGCAACGTCCTACAACTGAGTGGATTCCTTCTCAATCCAGGCAAAGTGAGTGGGTACTGCTAAGAGATGATTCCGCACATATTCTCCCCCCTCTTCCGGGCGCAACCGAACCCATACCCGGAACGAGCGAGACGATCGTTGCCAACAACGGAGTCGAAGTAGCCACTGTGAGTTCAGCGCGATGGAATGCAGTCCTACCTTCGTTTCTTCCTCTGCAGGCCAGTTTCACCAATAGCTTGAACCTGATCGGTGCCGACAGCGGCGACCTGAATCCGGGATCTCCTCTCGACCTGACTCTGTACTGGCAACCTGCCAGGCGGGTCACGAGAGATGTCGAAATATTCGCACAGCTCTACGACCCGGTTCGCGATGTCCTGGTGGCAAACGTGCACAGGTGGCCGCTGAACGGAGTCTACAGGGTCAGATCATGGAGGCCGGGCGAGCAGGTACCCCTGAGCCTCCGCCTCCCCGTGGCCGGGCAACTGGACCCGGGACCTTATCAGTTGCGCGTGGGCCTGGTTGATCTTATGGGGCGCAACCGGGTCCCATTGACGACGGGCGACGACTTCATTGTTGTGGAGACCTTCAAGGTTCCCCTGCCTGCAGACCACCGGCAGCCGGAGACTGTCACGCAGGCGAACTTTGGCAATGTCATTACTCTTGACGGCTACACTCTTGAATCAGAATCTGGCAATTTGAAGCTGGTCCTCTTCTGGCGGGCGACCACCTCGCCACCGTTCGACTTCACCACTTTCGTTCACGTCGTCGATTCGGACGACCAGATCGTTGCGCAGCTGGATGTTCAGCCTCTGAGAGGGCACTATCCCACATCGATCTGGTCACCAGATGAGAAAGTCACTGATGAACTCACGATCACCGCGATTCCGCAAGGCAGGTACCGGCTTTACGTTGGAATGTATCGCCATCTTGAGAATTCCTGGGAGAGGCTACCGACTGTCACCAATGAGGAAGGGCCAGATGCCGATCGCCTGCTTCTGGAATCTATAACAGTCGAGTAGACCCGACTTCAATCAAATAACACAGCTATGACGTAAGCTTTCAGGCAATTGAGCCCAATAGGCTTCTTTCTGGTTGTTGCAAGGACTCTTTCGCTATGTAGCAGGGGAGAACGAAAATCGCGCTGCCAGGAAGTCAGGGGCCCCGGTTTCATGAAGCCATGTAAGCCGGTCGATATCTACACTTGGCGGGGGTCCCAACAAGCCAGGCGGGCGCGAATCGCCCGCGGCAGGGGGCTGAAGATCACCGCCGCTTCATTCACCGGGGCCAACCGGTATTTTTCACCGCGTGCGTTTCGCCTCTGTGCAAGAGAGCCTGGACACGTTCTATGAGTATGTGGACGGAAATTGGTGCAACCATCTGTATCTCCGATTCACTGCTGGGAGTGCCCCGGCCCACGGTCTCAATGCGATGCAGTCCATGAATGCAAGCGGACCTGCCAATATCTGTGATCTTCAAAAAGAATCGCCGGCCGAAGCGCGGCCGGCGACGAGCAATGATTCTTGCTGGTTGCACCCAGCTTCTGGTCATTCAGGGAAGCGGCCTGGAGTCGTCACCAACCGCTTGCAGCTTCAACATCTTCTACTTCAAGGCGCGTATATGCCCTCTTCAACAGATTCTGGATCGGGATACGGGCTGGATTCCGCGAACTCGATCGCGTCCTCAATTTCAACCGCAGCCCGCTGGCGAATCTCATTCAACTCTTCAATGTCCGCCACCCCTTCGGCCAGCAGCTTGCCCTGAAAGCGGGCGATAGGGTCTTTTTTCTCCCACTTGGCTAGGAGCTCACGCGGCACATATTCGGCGCCGTCATGGATGGCGTGGCCCAACATCCGCATGGTCTTCGCTTCGATGAGCGATGGGCCGCCTCCCTGCCTTGCCCGGTCCACAGCTTCACAAGTCGCCGCATAGACGGCTTCGACATCGTTTCCGTCCACGATTGTTCCTGGCATGTTGTAGCCTGCCGCCCGGTCTGCAATATCCTCGATCGGCATCTGGTCCGATACGTGGGTGGAGTATGCGTATTGGTTGTTTTCGACTATCAGCACATATGGCACCTTGTAGAGAGCTGCCATATTCAATGTTTCGTGCCATAGGCCGGCGTTGCTGCCGCCGTCACCCACATAGGTCATCGCAACTTTTGCCTCGTTCCGCAGTTTGAGGCTCATCGCAACGCCTAGCGTGATCGGCATCGACATGGGAATGTGACTGATGTAGCCAACAATATTCAAACTCAAATCGCCCATGCCATGAATATTGGCATCACGACCCCCGGAAACACCTGTTGCTTTCCCAAGCAGGTTGCCAAAGACTCGACGCGGGGTCAACCCCCTCAGAAAATAGGCGCCAATGTCCCGGTGCATCGGTGCAATGATGTCCTCCGGCGCCAGTGCGTACGCCGAGCCCACACTGACGGCCTCATGGCCCCGCTGGCTGAAAGTCCCACCCAGCCCCCGGCCCTGTTTCCAAAGCGAAACCATGCCTTCATCGAAAGTCCGAGCCAGGACCATCCAGTAAAACATTTCAAGTTTCTGCTCACCTGTCAGCGCGGCCATTTTCCTACCCCTTAGCGCTGAATTGAAGTGCCAACAACCCGAAAGATTCCACAAAATCTGCCTGCAATCATACCACAGTCCAAGAACTGCCGCAGCGGTTGCAGACCGTTTCTTGTTGAGCTGACAATGAGACGGAGCGAGAAGAACTGGCGAGAACGCTGGCTGACTGCTAGCGGCGCAAGGCACATTCCTATGCCAAACTGAAAACTGAGCAACCTGCTTAAGGAAGGCTCCAATTGCCGGTGGAAGTCGGTCCAACCCCTAGGACCTTCTCGGCGAGCGCGAGAATCTGATTGACGACTACCTGAATAGTCGCGCCGTACGTCTGTATTCTGTGCGCATTATGGGCCGGTCGCAGGGGCGCAACTGCTCGACCACTGTCAATCTGGTCCCGACGTCGCAAATCCTCCAGGACTTTGGCCAGATTGGCCTCATTCCCTCTTTGGGATAGCTCAATAAACCGGCGTCTTGCCCTCTCTTCTAGCGGCGCTTCCAGGTACACCTTCAAGGGGGCCTCGGGAAGGACGACCGTGCCAATGTCACGGCCTACCATCACAACACCCGCTTCTCCCGACCCGTGTTCCAGACCGATGAGTCGCTGTTTCTGGGTCAATGCCTGCCTTACCTGGCTGTTGGCTGCCACAACCGAGACTATACTGTCGACCTCCGGGCTGCGGATGGACCAGGTAACGTCCAATTCACCAATCAAAATAGTCGCCTGGCGGCCATCTGGCTCCTCATCGCTCGGCGCACTGACGCCAATCGGCAGCTCCTCCGCAACGCGGCCGACCGCCTCACTGTCGGCGCTGTTGATTCCCCTGTCCAGTATAGCCCAAGCCACCGCTCTATACATGACCCCGGTATCGAAATAGAGAAAACCCAGGCTCTGGCCAACCAGGAAGCCCACCGTGCTCTTGCCGGAGGCTGCCGGGCCATCAATTGCTATCGCATTCACCGCGATCACCTGAGAAATAGGGGATGTTTGAAAATCGGTTAGGCGTGCAGTCGCGAGAGCTGGCTGGTACTTTGTGGACGACGCATGAGGAAATGGGAGTCAGGCTTGCTTCCAGACGGTTTTCTGCTACGCCGCGAGGCACAACTGATGCGCCCTCCTTACTTCAGCGCCTGTTTCGAGGCGAAAAACGCCGCTTCGCACGAGATCGATCGGGTCCCTTTCTGGGCCGTCCACGCGACGCGCGTCTTTCTGAGCCCTTGCCCACCATCTGCCTAAGTGCGTATACCTCACCCGGCGTCAGCTCCCTGCACATACCGGGTTCAAGGCCTTCCAAAGTCAGTGGGCCTATCGACCAGCGAATGAGCCGCCTCAAGTCGACTCCGACCGCAGCTGCCATGTGTCGAATCTGTCGCTTCTTCCCCTCGCGCAATACAATCCGCAGCCATACCCCTTTCTCGGGCGGCGGGCTCTTCCATCCATCAGCCGGAGCCGCGCCGAAACTCTGATTCCCTTTGTCAAGCACCAGCCTGGTGGGCAGCCTGTCCGCAATTTCAACGCGGGCCGGCACGGTCCGGCCACCCTCAATTTCAACACCTTCACGCAGTCGGACTAGCGCCTCAGTAGGCGGCCGCTGTGCCACCAGTACATAGTATGTCTTAGGATGCTCAAAGCGGGGGTGAGTTAGTCGGTTGGCCAGCTCTCCGTCGTCCGTCAAAAGGACAAGGCCCTCACTGTTCAGGTCCAACCGGCCAACTGGAAAGACGCGCCCGGCCTCCTTCGGCAGCAAGTGGCCAACCGTCTTGCGCCCGCGCGTGTCTCCCCCAATGTCACTCAGGAGCCCCCGCGGCTTGTACACTCTGAAGTAAGCATTGCCATCGGGCAATCGGACAGGACGACCGTCAACGGAAACAGATGCTATGGCCGGGTCCACCTTCGTTCCCAGGGTGGTGACAACCTTGCCATCGACTCGCACGCGTCCCGCGTTTATCAACTTCTCACTTGCTCTGCGGCTGGCAACGCCTGCCGCCGCCAGTACCTTCTGCAGTCGCTCTTCAGCCATGAAACGTGAAGTCCTTGTCACTATGCACAGACAAGAGTCTCCCTTTCAGTGTGTCTGAATGCATAGATCATTGTGACCGCCGAATCCTTACCCAATGGCGCCAATGATTCAGAGAGAGAGCGGTTTACTCTCTCCTCAATTCGTATGGGCGGTCGGCCGCAAGCGGCCTCCCTTGTGCGGGGGCTCCTCCCCCGCAACGCCCCCGGTCCTGTCCGCGCCGTAGCAAGTGTGTGGGTAATGTGAAGTTGTCGTCTCGCGGCGGCCGGGCTTACACCCCGCCCCGCCTCTTGGCTGGTTCCGAGTATGTGCCGGCGCTGGCAAGCCACGCGCGCCAACTCCCCTAAGTGCCCAACATTCACCGCTATGACCATCAAGCGCCCGCTACAGATTTTTTCTGACGGTACGGCCCGGCATTCCTGATCCCATCAGACCACACACAGAACATGGCTAAGTAGCTACAAATCACTGAACAAAAAGGCGCTGCGTCGCAATCAACGAATCGCCCAAGCGCCATTCCAAAATGCCGGCCGGCATGCCTGCGGTCCACACACCGGAAGGCGGGGGATGCAAGCGCCGGAAGACCTCGAGCTCTCCGCGCTCCCAGCCGGCAAGAAGTCTCTCCAGGAATGGGACCGCCTCCATTGCCGCCGGATCAACATTGATACCGTCTGCACGCAGAATCCATCGATTGCCTTCCGTATCAAATAATCGGTCCAGAGCGGTTGGGCGGTTCGGCATGCGCAAGGGGACCCAACCATAGTTGCCGCGAACAGCTTGCAGGACCAATCTCACGTCGTGGTAACGGTCTGAACTTCCCATCACCAGGGCAAAGAGTTGATGGCCGCCGTCGTCCACACCGGCGATCAATGATTGACCGCTCCGTTGCGTAGTGCCGGTCTTCACCCCATTTGCTCCAGTATACGAACCCAAAAGGCGGTTTGTCGAATGAAGTTCTCGGTTGGCAACCTTCGTCGTTGAAGTGCCAACGATTTCACGGAATAGAGGATATTCCCAGAGAAGTCTGACAAGGGTTAACAGGTCACGCGCACTGCTGACCTGACCGTCGGCGTCGAAACCATTAGGATTTTGGAACAGCGTGTCGCCCATGCCCAAATCGCGGGCGCGAAAATTCATCTGTTCCACGAAAGCATCCACCTGCCCGGCGTGGTGGCGAGCAAGCGCCATGGCCGCATCATTGCCGCTCGGTATCAGCAGCCCCCACAGAAGCTCCTCAACACGCAACTCCTCTCCCGCGCTCAACCCCATAGTAGCCTCACCGATCAGGTCGTCTTGCTGAATCGTAACCCTTTCCGAGAGGCGGTCCTGTTCAAGGACCAACAGAGCCGTCATCAATTTTGCCAGGCTCGCCGGCGAAACCGGTAAGTGAGACGCCTTCTCCATGAGTTCCCGCCCGCTCTCGAGATCGTACACCAGGACCGAAACGGCGCTGATTCCGGGCGGCGGAGAATGTGCCCGCTGAATCTGGCGCAATTGACCGACGGTGTACCTCTGGCGGGGAGCCGCGTCTCTGTCGACGATTGTCGGTGGCCCGAATCCGCACAGCAACAGGGCAATCAGGCAGTACAGAGTGAGCAAGTAGGGAAAACGGCTCGCTATGAGGTTCCGACCCGGGATTGCTTTTGGACCGGCAATCTTCGGATTGTCCCGCTTCCTGGCCTTGTCGACAGTCATTTTGGTCACTCGAAGGACCGACTGGAGTCGGTGCGTGGTCTGTGGGCCTCAACTGCGATCGGCTGGAAACGGCGCTCCGGCAGACCCTCAATGGGAACTGTCTTTGTGAATGTCTATATGATTAGGTTAGCAGCCGCGGCGAGATACTGTGCTGCTATCCGCTACATTCTCAATGAGTGGGGAATATCCCTGGCCGGATGGCCTCGGCGGCGCCCGCTGTTTTCCAGGAAAGCTCTTCCAAACTAAGCAGGCGCAGTCTGTTCCCTGGCCCGGACATGCTTACTTGCCCTGGGCAGAAAGGAGCCCTCTTCCCAGGCAACAACGAGCGGTGTGGCTGTGAATATGGAACTGTAAGTTCCGGACACGAGGCCGACAATCAACGTCGCCATGAAGATGCGCAAAGTGCTCCCACCAAAGATTAAAATGGCCGCAAGCACCAGGAGCGCTGTCACCTGCGTAGCGATAGACCGCTGTGCCGTCTCGATGATGCTGCGGTTCGCTACCATCGCCAGCGGCTCTCCTCGATGACGGCGCAGATTTTCTCGGATTCTGTCGAAAATAACAATTGTATCGTTGACGCTGAAGCCGATGACTGTCAGTGTCGCGGTCAGGAAAAGTGCATCCAGCTCCCAACCGAGCACAAGATTCATAATGGAAAGGAAGGAAACTGTAATCAGGACATCATGCACCAGCGCCGCGATCGCCGCCACCCCATAGCGAAACGGGTGCGAAATCTCTCGAAATGCCAGCGCGATGTAGGCCAGAATCAACAGAGAAGCAGCGATCACCGCAAGCAGCGCCGCTTGGCTTACCTCCGCGCCGATTGCTGGGCCTATGCTGCGGTAGAGCCGCTCATCAAATTCGCCGAACTGTTCGACTATCGCTTGCTCGATCACCTCCTTTTGAGAGATGTCGATATTCTTGAACTTGACCTGTACAGTGCGATCGTCGTCGACATTGAAGGCTTTGGTGTCGGTGTACCCTTCTTCAACAAACACATTGCCCAACGCCGACGGTGCAACCGGTTCGGAAAAACGCATCTCCCACTGTGTACCGCCGGTGTAGTCAATACTAAGAGGCAAAAGAGTACCGACGGAGGAGAGGTTCCAAATAATGAAGAGGATGCCCGGAAGAATTCCAAGCGAGGAAATCAGAAACCAGAGCCTTCTATGTTCAACCAAGCGATACATGAGTTACTCTTTCGTTTAACTGGCTACAATCAAACTTCTGTAGTACGCAACCACTCTGCGAAGCGTTACCAGCTGACTTACTCGGCCAGCACGCCCGCGCCCATACTGGTGACGAATACAGGTCCGGCGCCTCCGCATCTAATAGCCCAGCAAACCCCGGCTGCCGAGAAGCCTTTCCCCTTGGCCTGAGAGAAATCCGCGCATGAATGTGCGCGTGACGAATACGGCTGTAAACATTGAAAGTAAGACGCCAACCGAAAGTGTGATGGCGAAACCCTTGACAACGCTTGCACCGAAATTATTTCCAAACCAGTAGAGCACTGCACACGAAATCAGAGTCGACAGGTTTCCGTCACGAATCGCCGGCCATGCGCGACTGAAACCTGTTTCGACAGCCAGCCGCAACGATCTGCCGCTGCGCAGCTCCTCCTTCATCCTCTCAAAGATCAGAATATTGGCATCAACCGCCATACCAATCGAAAGAATGAACCCCGCGATGCCAGGCAAGGTGAGTGTCACAGGCATCAACTTGTACATGGCCAGATTCAAAGTCACATAGATTGCCAGCGCCACCGTCGCCAGAAGCCCGGGCAAGCGGTAAAGTAGGACCATAAAGATCAGCACCAGGGCGCCGCCGACTATGCCTGCCTGGAGGCTGCGATCAATCGAATCCTGACCCAGACTGGCGCCAATTGTCCTCACGTCAACAACCTCAAGCGGAATAGGTAAGGCGCCATAGCGCATCTGAATGGCCAGGCTCTCTGCTTCGTCTTGCGAAAAGTCGCCGGTAATAACCCCGTTGTCGTTAATGGCTGCATTTATAACTGGAGTCGACAGAACTCGCCCGTCGAGAATAATCGCGAGGACTTCACCGATGTTATCGCGCGTGTAGGCAAAGAAGTCGCCGCTGCTCTCCCCTTTCAGATCGAACTGGATCTGCCAGAAAGAAAACTCATCCTGCGTGGCCACTACGGCTTGCAGGATGTCGCCTGTCATAATCGTTTCGAATGTTTCATCCGGGAATGGAATCGACTGTGGCGCGGCTTCTCCTGCGGCGATCGCTTCCTGCAAGGACGCGACCGCGCCGGGCCGGTTGGTAGTGTTGATGAAGTCATCGGGTCGTACCGGAAGCCCGCCAAGATCGACGAACTCCAACTGACCGGTGGAGCGTATCGTCTCGATGGCCTGGTCTGGATTCTTGACGCCCGGCAGTTCGACAATCATGCGCCGCTCGCCCTGCAATTGAACGGTCGGCTCGGCTAGTCCCAGGCCATTCACTCTCTGCTCAACAATAATCTTGGCAGAGTTTAGGGCGTCTTCCGGGAGGGGTTGGTCCTCACTGATCTCTGCCTCCAGCAAGACCTGGGTCCCACCCTTCAGGTCCAGTCCCAGGGTCAGTTCGCGTATGTCGCGCTGCGTGTCAACCCCCGGAGCCAGGCCCTCCTCCAGCCAGACGGGGTGGTCAATGGGCAGCGCCACAAACAGAGAACCGGCAAACAGGCACAGGATAAGGAATACGTAGATAAGTTGATTGCGCATAGGAAACCCTTAGAACTTGCACATTTCGCGCTGCGACACCCTTTCCAGTACCCGGTCATAGGCCTGCTGGCTCGGTCGCGACCCCCTTGGGACGACTACCGCCAGCTCCCGAAAACAATTTTCCGGCAAGGCACACGCAACGACCACTGGAAACGCAAACTGTAGGCGGGACCAGAAAGTCTGATAGGAACGCAGTTCCATCCATTATAAGCTCCGAAGTTGACGACGCCAAAACTGAAGCCCGTTTTCCTCTCCTACGGCAGTCGGCCGCAAGCTACGTCACCGTGCGAATCCCAAAACGGGGGCGAACTTTCGTATACCGCGGGTCGCAACAGAGCCATCTCCCGTCCGACAAAGCTCTGAGGCAGGAGATACGCCGTCTCTGACCACTAACCACTGACCACTGCAGTTCTTGGCGGTCAGGCCTATTCGGCCCTCCCTTGTGCGGGGGCTCCGCCCCCGCAACGCCCCCCCCCTAATGCCTACCCGACCGGGTGTCGACATTGGTGACGGGTGCCCAATCGAAAGTGTCTAGCCAGCCCACCTCCCGCCGGTCCCATCAGATCCCCGTAGGTGCCGGTCCTGTGCCTGCCCTCGTACCCTCCCCGACTGACGGACGCCACCGTACCGCCAGACCTGACGCCTGCGCTACGTCTCGCCAAAATATGGTGGACAGTTCCAGCCACGGCTGGCACTGATTTCCCGCCAGACTTTTCCCACCCCAAACCTGGGATGCACCCACGTCACCTTCCGGGTTTGACAACGATTGTGAACTGTGAAATACTGTCGGCGTATCTCTAACACAAGGAGGTGATGCCCTATGGATAACTGTAGTAGCAGTACTGGTCCGTTAGCATCACCTCAAGAGAGAATTCTCTAAGTAATGCTATCGGACCAGACGTCGCAAGGCCCCGTCATTGACGGGGCCTTGTACTTTGGAAGGACCTCGCGGAACGACAATTCCGCCTCCTGAGTCGTCACCAGTTGAAGAGTCCCCAAATCCGGCAAAAACGCTTGACAAAAAACACAAAGTGGGGGACAATACATATTGTGAAATAATTCGCAATCCGCGCATGTAATGGGGTTCTTCCAGTTCAGTTGACGGGCGCGAAACGAGTGAAGCAAATCGATAGTGAGCGCTTGGCAAGCGCTTGAAAGTGAGTTTACTCCATGACCGGTGCAGCCATCTCGATGAAGCGGCGCCCGGCACCCCCCTCTCCCCGAGCCAATCCGCTGCTCGGCACGGCCGGGCGTCTCCGGCAGGACCCGCTCGGATGTTTGCAGCAGTTCGTTGATGAAGCCGGACCCGCCTGCAAATACAGGTTCTTCGCCCACTGGTGGGGTTATCTCTTTGTACACCCCGAACACAACAAGCATGTCCTTTTGGACAACTACAAGAACTTCACCAAGCTTCCCCACCCCACCTTCCTGCTGCTCTACCCGCTCGTTGGCAAAGGCCTTCTCAGCAACGACGGCGATTCATGGCTGCGGCAACGACGGCTTGCGCAGCCGGCCTTTCACCGCGGTCAGATTCAGGAGATGGGAAAGATCATGATTGCGGCCGCGCAAAAGCGATTCTCCCGCTGGGAACAATCTGCCCGTTCCGGTAATCTGGTTCAGTTCGACCGCGAAATGATGGAAATGACCCTTGAGATCGCCGGCAGAACACTGTTCAGTGTCGACCTGACCGGTGAGGCCAGTGAAGTCGGCGCTGTGTTCAGCCGGTTGAACGAAATCTTCGTGAAATTGGTTGTTTCGCCGATCTCGCTCTATACGATGCGGATTCCTTTCTGGCCCAGCACACGCAGTGTCACCCGCAATGTCGGCGCGCTCGACCGAGTGATCTATGCCATGATCGACGACAGACGCGCAACCGGAGAGTCTGGCAGCGATCTCATGGGAATGTTGCTGTCCGCACGTGACGAGGACACAGGCGAGGGCATGGACGAGAAGCAGCTGCGCGACGAGGTGATAACCCTGTTAATCGCCGGGCACGAAACCACCACGCTGCTACTTACGTGGTTCTTTTATTGCCTGGGAAGATACCCCGAAATCGAGGCACAGGTCCATGATGAAGTGGATCGGACCCTGAACGGCCGGCTGCCGACAGTGGAGGACATCCCTAATCTGGTATACTTGCGCCAGGTTATCGACGAGACCATGCGCCTGTTTCCCCCTGCCTATGCCCTGTCGCGATGGTGTGCCGAGGACGACGTGATCGGCGGCTTTGCCACACCCGCGAGCGCCGTGATCACGCTCAGTCCCTTCATTACCCACAGAATGCCCGAGTTCTGGCCGCGGCCCGGAGAATTCGATCCGGACCGGTTCAGCCAGGCGAACAAACAAGACCGTCATCGTTTCGCTTATATCCCCTTCGGCGCAGGGCCGCGGCAGTGCATCGGAGAAGGCTTCGCCCTCACGGAAAGTGTACTGGTCGCCGCCGCGATTGCCCAGCGTTTTCGTCTCCGCATCCCGGAAGGCTACGTCGCCCAAATGGATCCGCAGATAACACTGCATCCGAAGGGCGGGATGAAACTGCAGTTCGAGCTGCGCTGAGCTACTTGGGCCACTGACTGCGGATAAAACGTAGGCTCGCTCCGAGTAGATTCGAAAACCCCCAGGCTGCAGCTACTTTGAGTTGAGCACAATGCCAATTCTGCACGCGCCCGGTTTCCTCCGCCAACTGGGGGCGGCCCGTCAATTCAGACAGCCTATTTCATTGTAACTTCACAGTCCGGGTGCTATACTTGCCGTCACGGCGTTCACCGTGAAGGTAGGGAGAAACTGCCTTCGGGCCGCATTCCTGTGCGTACGTCAGGCCGCCAACTGGCGCCCCGTAAACGGGTATAGCCCTCCACCTGATGCGCGAGACAATGTTCAACGACAAGGAGATACAATCCCATGGCGAAAAAATCGCTTATGATGTGGGGTGGCTGGGAAGGACACGAACCAAAGCAGTGCGTGGATATATTCGCCCCGTTGATAGAAGAGGCTGGCTTCGACGTAGACGTTGAGACTTCTCTCGATGTCTACACCGACGCAGAGCGTATGGCCGCCTACGATGTCATCACGCAAGTCTATACGATGAGCTCAATTACAAAGGAGCAGGAAAAGGGCCTCCTTGAAACGATTGAGAACGGGGCAGGATTCGCCGGCTGGCACGGTGGAATGGCTGACGCATTTCGCCAGAACCCCGACTATCAATTCATGGTCGGCGGACAGTGGGTTGCCCACCCGGGAAACATCATCGACTATACTGTCAACATCATCGAAAACGGCGACCCGATAACTTCGGGGCTCAGCGATTTTGCCATGCACAGTGAACAGTATCTCATGCACGTTGACCCCAGTAACGAGGTGCTTGCCACGACGACCTTTACCGGCGAACATGCTTCGTGGATCGAAGGCACGGTCATGCCGGTTGTGTGGAAGCGCCGTTGGGGCAAGGGCAAGATCTTCTACTGCTCACTGGGGCATGTGGCAAAGGACTTCGATGTGCCGGAGGCCAGGGAGATCGTTCGTAGGGGTATCATCTGGGCGGCAAGAAATTGACCATGGCCTGGACCTTATTCGCTTTGCCTATGCACCAGGAGTAGACGGAAATGACGATGCAATTGCCGGCGCGCATCGGCCTTGTTGGTTGCGGCATCATTAGCAGCAGGTACATTGAAGTCATCGGTGGCTTGCCGGAGATAGAAATCGTTGCTTGCGCCGACATGTTACCCGCCGCTTCCGAAACACTGGCCGAGAAGTATGGTCTTACTGACCTTTCTGTAGACGACATCCTCAATGCGCCTGATATCGATATTATTCTCAATCTCACGCCCCCCACGGCGCACTATCCTGTCAGCAAGGCTGCACTGGAATCCGGCAAATCAGTCTATAGCGAGAAGCCTCTGGCGGCGACCTTCGCCGAAGGCAAGGCGTTAAAAGATCTCGCCAGCCAAAAGAATCTCCGCATAGGCTGTGCGCCTGATACCTTTCTGGGCGCCGGCCATCAATCCGCGCGACTCTACCTGGATGAAGGAACTGTAGGTGCGCCGGTGGCGGCCAATGCCTTTATGATGAGCCGCGGTCACGAGTACTGGCACGCCAACCCGGCCTTCTTCTACAAGCCCGGCGGCGGCCCGATGCTGGATATGGGCGTCTATTATCTTACGGCGCTCGTTCATCTACTGGGGCCGGTGGTTCGCGTGACCGGATCGGCCCGGGCCACTTGGTCGGAGCGCACCATCCTCAGCCAACCGCGCAGAGGCGAGATTATCGAGGTGGAGGTCCCAACCTACGTCACAGGCATTCTCGATTTCAAGTGCGGCGCCATCGGCACCATCATCACCACTTTCGATACCAAGGCCTCCGCCCTCCCGCGAATCGAGCTGTACGGCTCGACGGGAACACTCAACCTCCCCGATCCGAACACCTTCGGCGGGCCGCTACAGGTTCGCACGCACGAGGACGATTCCTGGCAGGATCTACCGCTGCGATTCGGCCATGCCGGCAACAGCCGGGGAATAGGTCCCGCCGATATGGCGGTTAGCTCGGTCGAGGGGGAGCCACACCGGGCTAACGGAGAAATGGCGCTGCATGTGCTTGAAATTATGGAAGCAATTCATGTAGCGTCTGAGACCGGGCAGCATGTAGACCTGACCACGAGTTGCGAACGCCCGCGACCGCTCCCTGAGGGCGTCTATACCGGAATAAGGCCGGCATAACCCCGACCATGCCACCCTTCAGTCTGCGTGGCCTGCATGTTGCCTTCTCTCTCCCGTCTCTGAGGCACCAATGACCGTTGAATTTATTCAAGGCGTTCCTGTCTGGGGCGATCCCCTTGACAACGCAGTCGCCCAGATTCTTAACTGTGCCGGCGAAGCAGAAGCAGTCGCCTTGATGGCCGACCACCATCTGGGCTACTCCGTTCCCATCGGCGGCGTGGTCGCCTATCGCGACAAGCTCAATCCTGCGGGCGTAGGTTACGACATCGCCTGTGGCAACAAGGCCGTCCGCCTGGATATTCCGGCAAGTGAGGTGAAGTCAAACATTCACCCAATCATGGATAGCGTCTGGCGAACGATCTCCTTTGGCATCGGTCGCAAAAACAAGGAGAGGGTCGATCACCAGCTATTCGACGATGATCCGGCATGGGACCTGCCCGTTGCACATAACCTCAAAAAGCTGGCAGCCGAGCAGTTGGGGACGGTAGGAAGCGGCAATCACTACGTCGACATTTTCGAAGATGAGAAGGGTCGAATCTGGGTCGGCGTTCACTTTGGGTCAAGGGGATTGGGCCACCGTCTCGCCACCCACTTCATGAAAGCTGCCGACCGCGAACGGGTCGGTCAACAGGAACCCGCACCTACTGGTAAGAAGCGGTCCCGTCGCCGCCGAAGTGCTCTGGATGTCGTCCCGAGCCTGCTGGCAATCGACTCGGACTTGGGCCAGGAGTACCTGGCCTGTATGCAACTGGCTGGCCGCTACGCCTACGCGGGACGTAACTGGGTATGCCAGCGGGTCGCTGACCTCCTGGGCGCCGCTATCGTCGAAGAGATCCACAACCACCATAATTTTGCCTGGAAAGAGGAGCACAACGGCGACACGCTCTGGGTCACTCGTAAAGGGGCAACGCCGGCTTTTCCCGGGCAGAAGGGGTTCGTTGGCGGGTCCATGGGCGATATTTCAGTCATTCTTGAGGGCGTGGACAGTGAGGAAGGCCGGATGGCTCTTTACTCTACGGTCCACGGTGCCGGCCGGTTGATGTCCCGCACGCAGGCCGCCGGCCGCTTCCGCTTCAGGAAGGGGCGCAAGGTTCAGGTAAAGGCTGGGCAAATCCACCGCGACCAGATGCTGGATTCGGTCAGAAGGATAGGGGCGACATTGCGCGGGGCGGGAACCGACGAGGCGCCTCAGGCCTACAAGCGTCTGCCCGATGTGTTGAAACATCACCGCAACACGATTCGTATTCTCCTCACACTCAAGCCGCTAGGCGTAGCCATGGCAGGAGAAAACGAATACGACCCGTACCGAGACTGAATGGTGCCTTGGCACGAATCGCGGCTGATCAGAATGGAGGGCGGCACGGCGATGCCGCCCTCCTTTAGAGTTCAGCGGTTTCAAGACCCGACGCGCCCCTCAGATGAGTCCTCTATCTTCTGCTTCACTCAGTACCGACTGTATCGTCTCCGCCAGTTGGCGGGCCCCTTCGACACTTAGTTCCACCGCTACGCGGGCGCCGGGCCCGTAGCTTTCGTTGACGAAGTCTATGTTGAGCGCGTGTTCCTCGGGCGCATGGAAGGGGTGATCCCAGCTGACATTCGCCTGCTTCATGTCAAACCAACCATCAGACCCCCTTCCAAATCCTTCGACAGGAACTTTCTTCATTAACATCGTACACATTCTATCACCCTCCTTGTCAAGAAGATTCGGAAAACCAGACGCTATCCTGGCCCACAGATCAACTGGACAGCTTCTGGCCGAGAAATGCCCAGATCTTGTCCCAACCGTCTACGGCCTGGGCCTGTCGATAACTTGGCCGGTGGTAGTAAAAGAAGCCGTGTCCTGCACCCTCATACATGTGAAATTCAAACTCCTTTCCGTGCTTCGTTAGGGCCTCTTCGTGTACCGCTACGTCATCCACAGTCGGGCTGTGATCTTCTGCCCCAAATAGACCCAACACCGGGCAGTTCAGGTCGGCAGTGTAGTCGATGGGAGCCACCGGCCTCTGGAGTGTAAGCTGGTCGGTCGGCATCACGACACCCCCGCCCCAGCAGTCAACGACGGCATCGAAACCGTCTACCCGGCTCGCCGCCAGCACCGCGTGCCTGCCGCCCGAGCAAGTGCCAAAAACTCCGACCTTCCCGTTCACATAGGGTAATGCCCGCAGATAGCGCATAGAGGCATCCAGGTCGGCAACAGCTTGATCGTCGGGGACGCCGCCGTCTGCCCTGACCGCTGCCGCCACATCTTCGGGCGAGCCGTGCCCGAATCTCTCGTACAAATTCGGCGAGATGGCAACGTATCCGTGATGGGCAAACCTGCGAGTGGCTTCTCTGTACCACTCGTCCCAACCCGGCATATGGTGAATCAGAACTATGCCGGGAAACGGGCCCGTCCCCAGGGGGCGGGCGCAATACGCGAGCACTCGTTCGCCGTCTGCGCCGTGCATGGCGACAGTTTCTGCGATCATTCCTTCGTACTGATCGGTTGTGTACATAGCACATCCTCCTGAACTCTTGTGCTCTGGCTGAAGTTGTGGTGACAGTGGCTGGCCATCTGCACGCTCGTGCTTAAGGTCAGTACAACAAGACCTGTGGGCGCGAGGCCTTACCCGTCAAATGGCCTTCAGAATAGCACATCAGACAGATTTTGCCTCTGCACGCGAACAAGGAAAAGCGTCAACATTAACTTGATTTGTACAACGTGGCCGACTAAAATAGGTCGAATAATATCAACTACGCGTTTCACATGCCTGCACCCGTCCGGATCCAACACTTGTGCGCCTCATTCCCATGTTACCCCTGTCGAGCAACTGCTCCTTACGGGCAGGGGTGAGTCATTTGTGCGTTGCATTTCCCGACTCTTCAATGTAGCCGGAGGCAAGACACTGGGTTTGGGGCAGGCCAGGAATGCAATATCAGTCCCGAAAGGTCGCCAGATGAACATTCTGCCACATGCTGTAAACCGATTCAACGGCATAGAAATCAACACCGAGGATCTGCCCGCGGATGTTCCTTCATTCGAGAAAAGTCTCGCCTCTTCTCTGGTGAAATGGATTCAGGACGGCCGATTTCTTGTCTGGCTGCATCTGCCAATCGAACGGGCTCAGTTCATCCCCATCTCAACAGCGGCGGGTTTCGAATTCCACCACACCGAACCAAACTATGTACTTCTCGTCCGCAGACTGCAGGAGGATGCCCTGGTTCCCGGGTACGCAACCCATTACATCGGAGCTGGCGGCGTTGTGATCAACGAAAACCAGGAAATTCTGGTCGTCTCAGAGCGGCATCGCGGTTCCTCCCGGCCCTACTATAAACTGCCCGGCGGCGCCCTCCATCCGGGCGAGCACCTTGCAACTGCTGTAGTGCGTGAGGTTCTTGAAGAGACTGGGATCAATACCGTGTTCGAGGCCGTGGTCTGCTGGCGCCACTGGCACGGCTACCGCTATGGGAAGTCCGACATCTACTTCATATGCCGGCTATCGCCCCTTACCCACGCCATCGAACGTGACGACTGGGAGATCGACGAATGTATGTGGATGCCAGTCAATGAATATCTGCGGCACGAGCTGGTAGGCGACTTCAACCGCGCCATCGTCGAGGCGGCCATCAAGACCACGGGACTCAGGAATTCATGGATGGACGGCTACGACGATCCCACTAAGCGAGAGTTTTACTGGCCGGACTACGAGTAGCTTTGTCCCCGTCGCGGCCCGCGATTGCATCCTGGAAGTCACACTTTCTAGCCCGACCAGTTTTAATGAACCGTCGGCGCGCATGGCAAGAGATTCCATCCAAACAAACTCCTCTTCCCAGCTGCAGAAACTGCAGTTTTTCGTCCCCTCTTTGACCAAATCGGGAACCGTTCCCACCAGAGAGCAGGGAAAAGTTAGTGTGTGCGCAGATCAAGCAACTGTAGTCCACGAATTCAGAGGGGACTGATAGCGAAATGTGTGAAGATGCTGTTTATAACAGCGGCCGCCTCATTCATCATAACCGCATGTGACTTCTCAACGGGGCAGCTGGAAACTGTACTCTGCTTCAACGACACCGCCGTGACCAATCCCGCACAGAACGCCGGACTGGTTGAAGACTGTGCCGCCCTACTTGGACTCAGAGATTGACTGGCAGGGCAGGTTTCCGCGGATTGGAGCGCACAACGACCGATGAATGATTGGGAAGGCGTCGGCATTGACACGGATCCGGCCCCGCTGCGCGTGACCGAGATTCGGCTGGACGGCAGTGGTTTGACAGTTGTGGTGCCGTCTGCACTGGGGTCGCTCGATGACCTGAGGTCGTTGCTGCTAGGCGATAACCGGTTGACAGATGAGATTCCCGGCTCCCTGGGTGCAATGTCGAGTTTAAGGGAGCCGGGCCTCAGCCTGAATGATCTGTCAGTGAGGGTTCCTGAGGAATTGGGAGAATTCGCCAACTTGAGAACACTTCGTCTCGCCGGCAACTTTCTCGGCGGATGCCTTCCCCTGACCCTGACCCAAGTCAGAAACGGTGACCTTCCCGATACAGGACTGCCCTTCTGCGAAAGAAGCAGATAGGTCGTCAACAAGCCAGGTCTACCAAGCGTGAAGGAACTGGCCGCTAACTGTCCTTCAGACAAAACGCCCACGAAACCGGAGCTGCAAAATGACCATTCCCATCGACTACACAGAAAGAGTCTATGCCGGAGTATTGGGCAAACTGATTGGCGTCTATCTGGGCCGGCCCTTCGAAGGCTGGACCTATGAAATGCTTGACGAACAGTTTGGCGAGATCAACTACTATGTCCACGAGCATCTGGATGTACCGCTGATCGTCACCGACGATGACATCTCCGGAACATTCACCTTTCTGCGCGCCCTGCCCGACTATGGCAACAGTCGTGACATCTCTGCGGCGCAAATCGGACAGAGCTGGCTCAACTACATCATCGAGGAACGCACGATCCTGTGGTGGGGAGGAATGGGAAACTCTACGGAGCATACGGCCTACCTGCGCCTGAAAGAGGGCATCTCCGCCCCCCAAAGCGGCTCGAAGACTCTGAATGGCCAGGTCGTTGCCGAGCAGATCGGAGCCCAGATCTTTATCGATGGCTGGGCCATGGTCGCACCGGGAGACCCTGAGCTGGCCGCCGACCTGGCGCGGCGCGCGGCCAGCGTCTCCCACGATGGTGTTGCCATTCACGGCGCCCAGGTGCTTGCGGCCATGGAAGCTCAGGCCTTTGTAGAAACCGATATCCAGAAGCTTATCGATACGGGTCTGTCCGTCATTCCGGCCGACTCTCTCATAGGCGCGATGATCAACCAGATTCGCGAGTGGCACGATCGCCACGGAAACGATTGGAGGGCAACGCGAGCGCAGATCGCTGCCAACTTTGGATACGACAAATTCGGCGGCAACTGCCATATGGTGCCCAATCACGCATTAATCATCCACGCTCTCCTTCACGGCGATGACAGCTTCCAGAAGTCGCTGATGATCGTCAATACCAGCGGGTGGGATACCGATTGCAACGCTGGCAACGTCGGCTGTCTTTTGGGAATCAAGAACGGGTTGGCAGGTCTTGAAGACGGCCCGGACTTTCGCGGTCCAATTTCAGACCGGCTTTACCTGCCCACCGCCGACGGGGGAAGGGCCGTCACAGATGCCGTGACGGAGAGCTTTCACGTGGCAAACGTCGGCCGCGCCCTGTATCGGGTGCCTCTCCATTCGCCCAAGAGAGGTGCCCGCTACCACTTTGAACTACCCGGTTCAGTACAGGGCTTCATTGCCGACGAAAGCGTTGAAAGCCGTGGCACACTGACTCTCGAAAACGTGGCTGGGCACAGCCAGTCCGGCAGCCGCAGCCTTGCACTCCATTTCACCGGCGTTGCCACGGGTCGCCCTGCACGCGCTGCGACCCATACCTTTATCCCTTCCAGGGAGACTGCCGACTACTTCGAACAGAGAGGATACGGCCTTCTGGCTTCTCCCTCCATCTATCCTGGACAAACCGTTTCGGCCGAATTGGAGGCAGACCCCGGCAACGAGCTCGCTGTCGACGTGAGTCTGTATCTTCGACGATTCCTGTCGCAGAACGACGAATTAACCACTGAGGAGGGGCCCTGTTACAAGCTCAAGTCAGGTGAACGTCATAAGTTCAGCTGGGCTATTGACGGGGCCGGCAACGAGCCAATTGCCGAGATTGGGGTGGCCGTCAACAGCGACGAACGCACGCAGGGCACTATTTACTTGGACTATCTTACATGGGAAGGCGAACCTGACGTAACCTTCGCCCGCCCGGACGTGCCTCTCGACCGACGCAGCCTGGAAATGTCCTTCCCCCAGATGTGGAGGCGGGCCTGGGTCAACGGCGTGGACAGCTACGACTTCTGGTGGCCTGAGTCTTTTCGGCTGGTTCAGAACCGAGGCCGCGGTCTCCTCATGACCGGAACCAGGGAGTGGCGCAACTACGAAGTGAAGTCGGAGATTACACTTCACCTGTGTAGTTCGGCCGGCATTGCGGCAAGAGTGCAGGGGATGCGCCGCTACTATGCCTTGTTACTC
Source organism: Caldilineaceae bacterium (assembly GCA_011523365.1). Classification (GTDB taxonomy): domain Bacteria; phylum Chloroflexota; class Anaerolineae; order Caldilineales; family Caldilineaceae; genus Bin5. The sequence goes on along the minus strand of WTGY01000110.1, from coordinate 72,438 downwards.
TGCCGGACAGAGGAAGGGCGTGGCGTCGCGCGGCTCATCCGGGCCCTGGACGGAGATACCGTACTGGCAGAGGCAGAAATTCCATGGGAATACGGGGAGATGCATGCTTTCGCTCTGCAGGTGGATGGTCATCGCCTGCGGGGCTGCGTCGACAATCTCGACGAACCTCTCTTTGAAGTGACCGACGACCAGCTCGAGAGCGGAGGGATCGCACTGGTCGTTGAGGAAGGGCGGATTATGAGCGATGAGGTTACCGTGCGCCCTGCCTGAGATCCGTCGACGACAATTGAACCGGCAGATCTTGTGTGCGATAATGGAGGGATCTTTGGCAGTTCTCAAGCGCTGATCCAGGCAGATCTTTCATGCAACCAAAGCAATTGCAGTTTCCTTTAGCGCCCGAGCAAGGGCCAAAGGCGAAACCTTTTCTCAAGTGGGCAGGAGGCAAAGGGCAACTCCTGGCACAGATTGGCCAACACTTCCCTCCCGAACTGTGGGAGGGAAGCCTTACCAAATATGCCGAACCCTTTATCGGTGGAGGCGCGGTCTTTTTTCAGGTCGCAAACAACTTCAATATGCATGAACTCTTCATCTCAGACATGAACGAAGACCTTGTTCTTGCCTATCGCACGATCAGCCAGCAGGTCGAGCTGTTGATTGAGCAACTTCAATTGATTGGCCGGCTTTACCGGGATCTGGACCCCGACGGACGCAGCGAGTTCTACTACGAAACGCGTCTGTCGTTCAATCAGGACAGACCCTTTGCTAACGGGGGGGCGCCCGAGGACATTGCCGAACACGTAGCTCGTCTGATATTTCTGAATCGCACCTGTTTCAACGGTCTCTACAGGGTCAATTCACGCGGCCATTTCAATGTTCCACACGGCAACTACGTGAATCCCCGGATCTGCGACGCGGCGAATCTGCGCTCAGTTTCACGCTCGCTCCAGAATACGGAAATCCATTTCGGGGACTTCACCGCTTGTAGGGATTTTGTGGACGAGAGTACCTTTGTCTATCTGGATCCTCCATACCGCCCAATTAGCAAGACCGCCAACTTCAACTCCTTCTACAAGTATCCTTTTGGTGATGATGAGCAGAAGCGACTGGCACACTTCTACCAGGAACTGGGAGATGCCGGCGCCAAACTGATGCTGAGCAACTCCGACCCGCACAACGAGAACCCCGACGACAGCTTTTTCGAAGATCTCTACGCCGGATTCAGCATACACAAAGTTTCCGCCAACCGTCGCATCAACAGCAATGGGGCCAAACGAGGTCCAATCACGGAACTCTTGATCGCTAACTATTGAGCCTGAAGCAGAAAGTAGAGATACACTATGCATGATTTCTACAATCTGATTTTCCTCTCTTCACAGTATGAGCAACCACGTTCATTCGTTTGTAGAGAACACGGCCCTTCCCCGATGACACCAGGCAAGCAAAGCCAACCTACCTCAATCGCATCTCCTCTGTCCGCACGACGTCCCGCATCGCCGCTTCAATATAGGGATAGGCAAGCCACACCGACGCCCCGCCAAATAGGGCGCCCGTAAATGTGCGCAGCCACCAGTTGCTCTCCCGCAGCCCGAACAGCTGGGTAAGGCCGTCAAGAGCGATCGGGATCAGCAGTATTAGATAAAACTTGAGACCGATCGTACGGACCCGTCCGCGTAGCATGCCGAACAGCAGTCCGGCCGCCACGACCGATCCATAAATGGCCACGTCGCGTTGACAGACTGCTATCTTGTATCCGGTGTTCTCATTGCCGCGGAAGGCACGGCGTTGGAAGAGTCCCTGGTCTTCGCCTAATCCGCTTGTTTCCAGGGCAGTGAGGCTGTAGAAGGGCTGCTCGCCGAAGAGGAAATAGCTGCGCTCGGGCAGCTGGTGACAGGTCGCTGAGTAGACCGAGTAGATCAGAGATGCCGGAGTTGCAAGACCTGCCCTGGCCAGCACGGGAGCCAGGAACGGTAATAGCAGGTAGAGGGCAACCAGGGCATTGAAAAGGGCGAGCCAGTGTCGCGCAATCCCCAGAATCGCCCCGTCAACGCGACGCGCAATCGCCGCCTGGACGCCGTCCTCCGCCTCTTCGCGTCCGCTAGAGTCCGCCTGCTGGCTCACGGCTGCCGCCCCGACCGGTCCTTCATCTCTGCACGCACGGCGCGTCGGAGTTCAACCTGCTTTACTGGATAATCAAGACAAAGAATGACCCGGCCGTCTCGTTCGAAATGAACGCGTGGAACGCCAGATTGCTCGTCATCCTGCGCGTTTGAATCGGTCTCCACGAACTCTTCATGAATCTCAAAAGCGTATTCGGCCTGAAGATCCAGCAATTCATACTTGATCGCGTCGCATAGCTGGCAGTTCGTTTTGGTGAATAGTACTACCTGCATGTTGCCGCTCACTGAGTCTTGATCTGCTCGACGAACTGTTCCAATTGCTCGCCCGCGAGGAAGCCAGACCAGCGTGCACCAATTGTGCCGTCAGCCAGGATGAAAACAGTCGTAGGCATGTTGCGAACTTCGTAAGCGCGCCGGATCAAATCTTCCTGATCCAAAACGACCGTCATGTTCATCCCGAACTCTGTGGCAAACTCTTCAACCGCAGACAACTCTTCTCCGACGTTTACTTCGAGCACGACAAGATCGTTATCGCTTTCATGCAGAGCAACTAGGTCAGGCATCTCGGCTCGACAAGGGCCGCACCACGTGGCCCAGAAATTGAGGACAACGGGCTTGCCCTGCAGGGAAGCCAGGTCCGCGCCCCGTCCGTCAGCGAGGAGGAAGGCGAAGTTCGGCGCGAAGTCTCCCACACCCGAGCTGCCCTCCTGGACAAGGTCTGCTACCGGGAAGCCGCTTCCCACTTCGTCAGGGAACTGCTCAAGAGGCGTGGAAGTGAACCCGTCCGAAGCGCTGTCACTCTGATCTCCCGCCGCGCACGCAGATAGCATGAACGCAATCGCGACGACCATTGTCAAGATTACGGGATGCTTCACTGGATTCTTCTTTCCCCCTCAACTCCGTCCGCCCGAGAGCGCGGCCCCGCTCAGATAGCCGATATAGGCCGGAATGAGGGGCAGAACGCAGGGGCTGATGAAACTGATGATGCCCGCAATGAAGGCAAGTGGCGCCGCGTTCAGCGCGCCTGCGTTGAACGCCGTATCGACGCCTACGGTCGACGAAAATGCCTCCTCCAGCAGAAAGACCCACTGATTCAGGAACGCAAACTGCGTCGTCAGCATCGTCAACCTGTCGGCCCAGAGAAGCCATGCCACGTAGAGAAGAAAGACGCCGCTGATCAGGCTGACGACATTGGCATGACGGTTGAGCCGGCGCAGAATTGCTGTCGCCCTGCCGAACGCGGCTCCGGTAAGCAGGAAGGGCAGCCCAAGTCCCAGACTGTAGATAGCCAGGAGCAGAGCCCCCTGAACGACAGTGGCGCTGTCGCTCGCCAGAAACAGGATGCTCGCCAGAATCGGGCCGACACATGGAACCCAGCCTGCACTGAAACTCACTCCCATCATCGCGCTGCTGAGATATCCCCACCCCCGTTTCACCTTATGAAGATCAGTCACGCGCCGTTCGGAATACATTAGCGCATTGAGAAAGCCCAGAATATCCACGAGCGCGGCCACTGCGGGATTCCCGATAAGCCGCCCGTTTGACCGAATTCGATTGACGATCCAGCCGATTACGCCGAGCGTTGTCAGACCGAATATTGCCAGCAAGATCGCGCCCAGACGCTGGATGAGAGGGAGATAGGAGTTCAGATTCTGTCCCAGGAGTCCCGCTGCTGAACCAAGCAGTGTGAATATCGCACCAAAACCAATCACAAACGCGAGCGAATGGAAAAAGGTGCTGCCGCGGCTTGCCTGCGCCTGCCCCGTTACATTGGTCAAGCGACCTGTTCTTACGTCTCCTGCGCTTGAAATCTCTTGTACCATGTCTCCAGCCCGTTTGAGGCCAAATGCTGCCCACTGTTGCCCCCAGGGCAGTGCTTCAATCCTCCATTCCAATTCTAAGGCAACAAGGCCAGGGAGGAAGTAAACAATCTTACCAACAGACGGCCTGCCCTGAGGACCGCCTCACTCTCCCTGCTCCCTGTTCTTAAGCGCTTCCTCCAGCGATCGCAATTCATTCTCGAGCGATCGTTGGCGTGCCACCATATACAGCAGATAACCTCCCACAATGAGCCACAAAAGGATCAGAACGGACGCAAGGTAGATCATTCGTCGAATCTTTCGCGCAGTGCTTCAATACGGGCCTCGGCATCAAATTGGCGGACTCTGTGGAAGAGTAACGCAAAGAAGAGAAGTGCGAAACCAATCGTGGCGATGGTCAGCGTCTGCCCCATCGTTGGGCCGATCGCAAAGCTCCCCTGCGCTTCCTCGTTGCCGCCGTCGAAGACAATCGGATGGATGGAGCGGAACAGGCGCGCGCTGTAGTATGTCAGAGGTACGCTCAAAAAGGCGAAAATGGCGTAGACACTGGCAAAGCGCGCTCTCGTCTGGGCGTGGTCAAAACCGTTCCTGAACAGCATGTAGGCAATGTAAATCAGGACGGTAATCGTGGCTGTCGTAAGACGGGGGTCCCACGTCCAATAGGTATTCCATGCCGGCTTGGCCCAAATCGAACCTGAAAGAAGGACCAGTATCCCGAAGATTGTGCCGATTTCAACACTCGCCGCGGCCCACCGATCCCACACCATTCGGCGACTGAAAAGATAGCCGATGCTGCCCACCACAGACCCCAGAAAACCCAGAAGTGCCGCGATGTTGCTTCCGATGTGAAAGTAGAAAATTCGCTGGGCAGCCTGCTCTTCTCCCGCGAGATTGACTGCGTCACCGGCATAGAGGAGCCCTGCCCACATCACCGTGACCATTGCAAGTCCAGCAATGACGTCGAAAACCAGGAGAGGTTTGAACCAGCGGTCGGTCCTCGACGGATTTGCGAGCGTACTCATAGATTAGCTCCGTCACAAGGTGTTAACTGTTTTCCCAGACTACGTCGACCAACAGAAAAGCGACTGCAAAAACAAGGGCATCATAGAGCCCGATGATTCCAAGCCACGGCCACGCTTCGGCGTCGGCCCGGCCATCCACTATGACAGACGTCAGGCCTACGCCCGAAATGAAGAGGGGTGCGAGTACCGGCAGCAACAGTACCGGTAATAGCGTCTCTCGCGCCCTGTTACGGGAAGTCAGAGCGGCTACTAAAGTTCCAACGCCCACGTACCCAATTGTACCCAGTAACAATCCAAGCAGAACAATTGGCTTCACCAGATTGACGTCAAAGAGAATGAGCAAGGCCGGTACGACAAGAGCTTCGACAATCAGGAAGTAAAGTAGATTCGCGGCAACTTTCCCCAGATAGATTGCCGACCTTTCTACCGGCGCCAGTAGCAGTCCGGCCAGTGTGCCCCGGTCCACCTCAGACCCGAAAGAACGGTGTAGCCCCAGCACGCCCGCAAACAGGACGATGACCCACAGGATTCCCGGCGCGACTAACTCAGCACGGGGGACACGTAGGTCGAATGCCAGCCCGAATACGACCGCGGACAAAACAGAATAGGCCGCCATCGTCCCCACGACCTCTTTGGAGCGCATTTCAGCACGGACATCTTTCTCCGCCACAGCCCACACGTGCCGCAGATACGCCCCAATCCCCCCTTCTCTGTGAGTAACTCCCTCAGCTCCCGAAAGTTCAGTCATCATTGCGTGAGGGCCCCACACAAGCCCGCCGGCTAGCGCACGGCAGCAGCCTCGTGCTCTCTCCTCAGTAGGTATTACGATCCGGACACGCCAAATGATGCAGGTGTCCGGATCGTAGTTCATATATGCGGTCGCTCCACCTTTGTGCAAGCGCAAGGCTGTGCGTTGTCGTGAGTACTGCCCGGCCCCGTAAACGCAGATGAGCGACAAGCGCCGTCAACAGTTCAATGCTGTCACGATCAAGGCCCGTATCCGGCTCATCGAGAATCACAACAGGGGGATCGTGCAAAAGCGCCCTTGCGATAGCCAGCCGCTGAGACATTCCCCGGCTGTATGTTCGCACCGATTCATTTCGCCAACGCCAGAGCTCCAAGATCCGCAGGAGATCTTCTATGCGCCTCTGTGGCTTTACCAGGTCATAAAGGCGGGCGTAGAAATCCAGGTTTTCCAAGCCGGTGAGCCGGTCATACAGCAGGGGAGCATGTGCGACAACGCCAATATAGCGACGAATCCCGTCTGTGGCTGAAGATAGGGGCACCGGCCCCAACCACACTTCCCCCTCGTCCGGTCTGTCCAGTGCCGACACGATCCGCAGTAGCGTCGTCTTGCCCGAACCATTCGCACCCAGCAAAGAAAGGACTTCCCCGGCAGCAACCGTGAAGGAGATGTCGCGCAGTACCCGTTTGTGTCCGAAACGCTTCGAGACGTGCTCACAACGAATTAGCGGAGCAGTGCGTGTGGTCATGTGACCGCTCGCGACTTCTTTTCCGCCAGAGCAATTTCGATTAACTCCCTCTTCAGTGAAGCCCGCCTCTTTTTCCAGGAGCGCTCTTCCAGTTCCCCAAGAGCATGCAGATCGTCCAGCCGCGCAATGCTGTCCAACAGTTCTTCGCGACGCGCGGCCAGCTGCCCGGCTGTTCGCGGGCCTCTCTTCCTTTCCCGCAGGACGAAGAGGAGGAGTGAGGCAAGAAGGACGAATGTGACAACGCCGCCGAATGTCAGGGGAACGCGCACATTAAGTGGAGGTGTGGAAATCGGCAGCTCTCTGTTCGGCTGTATGCCTCTGTCCGGACGGGGGTCGCTCGCGCCGGCGGCGATCAGGCCGCGAAGCGAAAGGTTTACACGATCCCTGCCGGAAACCGGTTTACTCCATCTGCGAAAAAGAATCCCCTGGATCGTTTCCTCGCCTGCCGGATCGAGTGACTCCCCATCAACCGTAAAGTCGACTTCCAGTCCGGGCAGGTCAGCTACCAGGAGATTCAGCGACTCTGTTTCGTAGCCTACAGGGAAACTGATCTGGACGGACTCCTCGGCATACGGCAGGCGATAGCGAACAAAAATCTGGCGCGAACCGGGCCCCGGAAGGACGGGACGGGTATCGTAAAGGACCTGCTGGCGCAGACGATAGGCTTCCCCAACGGACCCGTCTTGCAGTTCTACTTCCTGCGCGTTATCCGGAAGCGGGATGGCCAGCGTCACGGGTACATCAAACAGGTCGCTTCTCGCTCCGACCAATGTGCGGCTGCTGCGGTTTCCGAAGGTGTAGAGTTGGCCGATCAGCAGGCTTCCCGGCTCATGCTCGACAATCCAGTTGGCCCGGGTGACATGTAAGCCGCCCGCGTCGGTCGTCGTCTCAAATACGGGCAGCGTCGTGTCGATGCGCTCCGGGCCGGTCCGGTCTTCGGTGAAGTCGGGACCGCTGAACGCAAGGATCGGCGAAGTGTACCGGACTTCACGGTACTCGGTCTCCACCAGGAAGTAGAAACCTTCGTCCACGGGCAAGTTCTCGAAGTCAAATCTCCCGTCCGCCCCGACGGAGGCGATTCGAGTCGCCAGCAAATTGGCCTGCTGGTAGATATTGAGTGTCACCGCTGACAGTTCAATCGCAGGCCCGTCTTCCGTGCCCTGCACAAGCCGGCCGGCAATTGCACCGGAACCCGACACCTCGAAGGGGGCCCATATGGGCCGGTAAGTAAAGCTGCGGATGAACTCAAGGACTGCTCGCCTCTCGTCTGTTGACCAGTTGGTACCGATTTCAGGATGGGACTCCCCCCAGCGGCGTCCCAGCTCCGCCTGGCTGATGAAGATCATCGTCTCCTGCGCCGAGAAGTCGGGCAGATCTGTTCCAGCCCCCGGGCCTTCGCCTCGTCCGTCTTCGCCGTGGCAAATTTGGCAGGACTGAGCATACAACTCGGCTCCTTCCGCCACCTCCGTCTCGTCTGTGTGCAGACTCCAGGCGTAGTAGACCGCCTGCCAGATCTGTTCGTCACTCATGCTGTTACGCCACGGAGGCATCAGGTTCTCTAAGCGGCCGAACTTGGTAACAAAGAAGAATTCGGCCGGTGAGCGCTCCCAGCTTTCGGCAGGGTCCGAAAAGACAGTCGGGTCGGCAGCAGCGCCGGCCGGCCCGTCACCGTCGCCGCTTGCCCCATGGCAGGGCGCGCAGTTCTGTGTGAAGGATGCAGTAGCCAACTCGGCACTAGGCGGACGTTGGGGAACAGGGACCTGCTGAGGATCGAACGACGAAGGGGATTCTTGAGCGTTGAGGCTGTCCGTCGTCAGCGTCACGAAGAATGCAACGACAGAGGCCATCAGTAGAAGTGCAAAGGCAGACCATTTACTGAACAATCGGTTTCTTTCCGACTATGGGCTGAGCCTGTACACCTTTGAACCAAAGTAGAATAGGGACGCCAATGGCCTGGAGACGCGTGACACTACCTGCCCAAGGTTGTACGGCGTTAATCAATTTGCGGCCTGAAGCAGTATGTCTTCAGGGGACTCCTCATACCGACTAGGACACTTGAGTAGCAACACATCGGCCTCTATAACGCCACCCTGCAGAAGTTCTCCCTCTACGATGACCGATGCGGCCCGGTGGAAATTATCCGGCCGCGGTTCGTAATGGACAACTGACAGTTGACGGCCCGGGTTTTCTTCGTCCTCTATCTTGAAGCGAAGGGTTACCTCTTCGGCGTTCCAGTCCTCGCTGCCTTCGACGACTACGCCGTTTACCCGCAGGCGCTGTGAAATCAGAGAGTCACCCTTCTGATGTACCTCGTCAACGGTTAACCAGTAGGCTTTGGCCGTGGTCAACCCATAAACCATCAGCGATATGATTACCCCAACCAATAGGAGTCCGGCCACCAGGAACTGCGGCTTGATGCCGGTTCGCTTGCGGGCCAGGCGCCCCGGGATGGGACCATCCCCCAGCTCTTCTTCAGTGAATTCGTCTTGCATTGTCGACTGTTCAGCCATCTGGTTCCCACCTGAATTGCTGCGTGACTTCTCTCAGACAAAGTGCATGGACACGAAATCGCAGACCTGTACGGCCGGGACAACTCCGCCAGATAAAAGGCGCCTCACGCAGGTACGCCGAATCCGGACTATGCACTGTCCTCACCTTCCAGGTCCCAATCGATCTCCTCAGCAAGGATCTCCTCGGCCGACTCGGCCAAAGGTGCAGGCACCAGCACATCGCGCTCCGCCAGTCCGCCGTAAATGAAGCCGTAAATCCTACCCATGGATTCACCGCGGACTATGGCTGGTATACCCACGCTCTGCAGGCGTCCTTTGACTATCTGTGCTTCCATCGGGTTTGCGGCCTGCCAAACCACAACTGGCTCCTGAGAAACAGATCCGCCCGTTGTCGCCTGGCAGTCCTCTGTATCCGCCTCGACTGTCCGGGCGCGGCGCCTCTGCTTTCCCCATAGCCTTTGGAGTCCTCCTGCCAATGTCGTCAAGGCACTCTCCTGTGCGTTACGTGAAGGAAAACGCAGCGGTCCTGCCAACAAAGGGATTGGTCTCTCGTTCTGCCCCGATTGTAGTCGCCTCTCCGTGGCCCGGATACACGACATAATTGTCGGGAAGCGACAGCAACTGGTTCTGAATGCTTTCCAGCAGCGTCTGGCCGTCAGCGAGCGGCAGATCGAAACGTCCTATACTGCCGCGAAAAAGTGTATCACCGGCAAAGACCTGCCCGTTGTCGTGGTCTACGAATACGACGTGCCCCGGTGAGTGACCCGGTGTGAAACGGACCTCCAGGGTCTCGTTGCCGAATTCGATAACGTGGCCCTCCTCCAGGTAATGGTCCGGTTCGTCTATAGGATCGATGCGGGCGCCGAGCCACTCGCGGACCCGTTCAGGTGCTGCATGCAGTATGGGTAGGTCTTCGCGATGAAGGTGAAACGTGGCCCCCGTGGCAGCCCGCACTGCGTTCACTGCCAGCACGTGATCAAAGTGCGAATGCGTGTTGATTATTTTCTCAAGCGTCAGACCCATTTCATCGACTTCGTTGAGGAGAGCCCGGGCGCTGTCTCCTGGGTCGATGATGACCCCGCGTTGCGTATCCTCACATCCAAGGATGTAGCAGTTTTCCTGCAACAGTCCAACCGTGAGGCCTGCAATCAACATACTTGCCGCGCTCCTTCATCCATGATTCAGGTCTTCCTTTGCCGCCTTCAGCTGTCCCTCGGCAACCGGTTCTTCTTCACTGCAAATCCAGCGCTGGCTCCATTCGGACAACTCCGCGATGACAGGCGTCAATTCCCGGCCCTTGTCCGTTAGACTGTATTCAACATGCCGGGGTACCGAACTGACCTGCTCGCGCATGACCAGCCCCTCGTCTTCCAGCATCTTCAGTCTGCTGCTGAGCGTGCCTGGATTAACGCCTCCCAACTCTTCCTGCAGCTCACAGAATCGCTTGTTTCTGGCATTCAGAAGGCGATGAACGATCTGGAGCGTCCACTTCCTTCCAATAATGCGCGCGGCAGCTTCTACTGGGCAGGGCAACTCATCCGGAAGAATGACTGGATGCGTTGGCATGCGCATCGGGCAGAATCCCTTCCCGCTCCAGGGCCAGAGATCTGCGGTCCCTGGCTTAAGCGCCTTGCTAAGTCCGGACACTGAGCTTTCGAGACTCGACGGCCCGGCGCGACTTCCAATTCAAGTCACTGCTGACGTCGGCAATATCCTACTATGCGCATTGCCCCTTGTCAAAGGAAACCATGGTCGGACGTGCATCCCAAAACAGTGGCACGAGTCTGCAGAACTTAGGTAACCACTAACCAGTCCTCACTTCCATCCCCGACCAAAGACCCTGCCACTAGTCACAAACAACTGAGCACTGCAGTTGGGCGGTCGGGCCTTCGGCCCTCCCTTGTGCGGGGGGTTCCCCCCCGCAACGCCCCCCTCTACACCATGCCATGCCACGTTGGCGACGCGTCGCCGGCGAGCTCCCTGTCCCACCGGTGGCTCACCCACGTCGTGCCGCGAAGCCACCAGCCGAGACTACCTCAGGAGCAGACCTTGTGCCCGCCTTCTCTCGCCCCAAGACTGGGGTCCACCGGAGTCTACCCGTCACTACCCATCGTAGGGAATCCGGCCCAGGGGTTTTCGTATGTCCCCGACCTCCAGCCAAAGCACGGGATCCGAACCATCAAACCGAATCTCGAAAGTGCTCCGCACGAGCTCGCCGGCGCGCCACTGCCCGGTTGGGTAGCTGCCACCGGCCAAAGGTGCCTCAATGGACTGGTCGCCGAGGAGGAGCCTCATTCTCATGTCCTCTGGCCAGTCGGAAGGGAGGGGAGAAGGCGCATTCCAATACAATGTTACCTGGACCAATGCTCCCCCAGGGATAGCCGTCAATGGCGCATGGGCAAACGCCTTACGATGGTAGTCATATCCAATTGCATCCAATCTGCCGAAATCAAGACTGGCACGGTGCTGAATTGGCACTATCGACACCGGAACCGTCTGCTCGGGACGGACCAGCTCTAACCTCGCAAGTTCGACCGCATCGTCGGACTGGGCCGGGATCCGTGAGCCGGTTTCGGCATCGTAGACGGCGACGATGAGGCGGTAATCGCCAGGTGGTGTGCCAAACGGAACGGAGAGACTGTGATTGTCAACCACCACTTCGTCTTTCTGCCAGACCGTAGTCGGCATAGAGCCGCCTGCAGGTTCACCGTCTCGTTGAACAACAACCTGGCCGCGGGTATCCAGCAGTTGCACGCTCACTTTGAGACGCCGGGTGGGCGTGCTGAACGGTTGCCAACGCAGTCCAACCATGAGTGTATCGCCAGCGGCCAGCGAACCCTGTGACAGGCAGAGCTCGACCAGCTCGGCGAGGTCCTCAAAAACATACGGATCGTCCAGCAGCAAGCAAGAAAGGTCGTTCGGCATGGAAAAAGTCGCGAAACGCACATTGCCTTGCCAGCTTTCCCATCCCTTGAATGCGTGTCTTCCCAACCAGTTTTCGACAATCTTCTCCTGATCGGACTGCTCAGTTGCCCAGAAAAGGGCAAAGATTCGACGTCGGTCCGCCGTTTCCTCCAACAACGCTTCCTCAGTCCGTGCCCGATCGGGCGGTCTCTCCGCTGGCAACGGAAGCGTTTCAAACCCGACATCGTAAAAGCGCCAGACATCCGCTTGGCCCGGAGCATTGAGAATGACCAGGTCAGCATCGGGGTCGCCAAGCGCGGCCACGGTATGAGCGATACCGGCGTAGTTGTCGCGCGCGGCCGGGTCGGAGTAGTAGGCAGCAAGGGCGGTCGTTGCGAGTGCCGAGGCCATAACGGCAACTGAGCCAGTCGCTACAGATGATAGCTGCAGCCGGATGGCTGTCGCATTTCCCATCACTTCTAGGATCTTCACCGAGGAAAACCAGCTCAATGTGCGGGTTGGCCGTGACCCTGCTCTAAGAAACGAGGGACAAGCGGCCATTGCCAGGCACCAGGCCGGCGACACAATAAGTAGGAATTTCAGGAACGATGGATTGACAAAGCCGGCGCTGAACATGACGCCTACGGGCAGAAGCAACCAAAGAAGCAGGGCCGCGCCCGCGCCCGAGCGCCGCAGCTGCCAGAGACCCCCAATGGGAAGCAGCGCGACCACAAGAAGCCAACCCCACGCCAGCTGTGGTCCGGTCCGGACCGTCCCGACGGCGATGGTTTGCAGTGTCACGCGTAGCCCTTCGAGCGAGCCGGCGATACCATCCTGGGAGGGCCAGCTGAGCAGCCGGTCAATACCCGTAGGCAGCCAGGGCAAGAACGCCAACAGCGCTAGAAAGTTCAGGATGAGAAAAAGGAGAATTGCCTTCCTTCGGTCCGACGCTCCGCTGGGCACTTCGGTGTCGACGCCGGTTTCGCCACCAAATGTTGGATGCCGCTCCATATTTCCCAGCCACCACCAGACGGCAGCTCCCACCGCCGCCACAATGAGGACGCCGAAAATGTAATGCGTCCACAACCCCGCCGCGGCCGCAAGCAGATAGATGAACGCATACCCGGTGACCGAAGATTTCAGGCCTTGCGCGACGACTCGTCTTCTCATGGCGAGAAGAGCCCACATCAGTACCGTGCCCTCCAGGGCCACCAGGGCGTACATGCGCGCCTCTTGACTGTAGAACACTTGGAAGGGGCTCAGGGCGGCCAAAAAAGAGGCGAGGAGCGCCAGGTGGCGCTGTTTCCCTTCGGACCCGAGGGCAATCTCCAGGCCGATCCTGTAAATTACTGCCACAATGAGGAGCCCCGAAAGCGCCGAAAGGCTGCGAATCCCCTTGGCCGAGTAGCCGAACGGACCGGCCCAGAATTTCAGCAGCCAGTAGTAGCCGGGTGGATGAATGTCGGCCGCGGCGTCTCGAGCGATCTGGTCCAGGCTGCGTTGCGCCACTGCCCAGGAGTTGCCTTCGTCGTGCCAGAGAGAGGAACAGGTGAGGCAATAGAATCGTAAGAACGCGGCAAGCGCCAGAACGAAAACGAAGAGGGCGCAACGCAAGTGGGACGGTCGCGCCGTCATCTTCAACATAGTTCAGTCTTGGCCGCCCATGCTGGCCATATACTCCTTCATCGACAAGTAGACAGGCTGCGGGGTGAAATCCGGCGCGACAAGTCGAAAGTAGGCTTCTGGCTGTTGATTCTGCTCCCAGAGATCTGTCGCCCGCTTCAGATACCATACGTTGGCGACCCCCAGCCAGGGCCAGTCATTGCGAATGCGATCGTAAGCCAGTGGCAGATTGGCTGCCTGCTCTTCGAGACTGACCCTTCCGTATCGCGGCTCAACCTCTTCCGGGGCCGCGTTCCAGTTCATCTCGCTGATCCAGATTGGCTTGTGCCCGTCGCCGTTGGCTACCATCAAATCGCGTATGTACTGCGGCCGGCCGAAGTTCATAACCCGCGGGTGCATGCGCCGGTCGGTCGGCCCCGACCAGAGTCCGTAGCCCTGTGTCGCCATCACGTCGAAAAAGGGCGCCGCGCCCGCATCGTACATCCTCTGCAGGAAGAGCAGGTCCGAAAAGCTGCGCCCTGGGACCGTGGTTCCGTCCAAATCTACGGTCGCGGCCAGCGCGCCCGCGATGATCACGGCATCGGGGTCGACGGCGCGGATCGATTCGGCGCCTGCCTTGAGTAGCTCGACGTACGCTTCCGGATCAATGGTGGCGTTGCCCCATTCGGGGTAGATATTGGGTTCGTTCCATAGCTGGTAATATCGGACTCGGCCTTTGTAGCGGGCGGCCACGGCGCCTGCGAAATCGGCAAAGTCCTGATCGCTGTCGGGCGGTGCGTACGAGCCGGCGTCGTTGCCTTCGACACGGCTCCAGGCCGGCGGATTTGAGATCCTGACGATCAGCTTCAAGTCGTATTGTTCGGCAAGTGCGACGATGTGATCGTATTTTTCCCAGGCGGAACGGGCTGGCTCATGGCGGCGGTCCTCAAAGTCGCCCTTGCCGTGAACTTCGATATCCTCCCAGGTGAACTCCTGCCGTAGCCATCTGAAGCCAGCCTGCGCCGCCAGCTGTACCGCCTGCTCACGCTTGACCGTTTCCACCTCCTGCTCAAGAAAGACATTCACGCCGAAAGGTGAAACGCCGGCATGCTCTCCTACTTCCTGTGGGGCAGGCTCCAGCGACGGGCGCAGCATACCTCCGGCCAGATCGGAAAGCCCTTTGATCTGGGGCAAATAGTCCGACTCTCCCGTCAGAGACCAGAGCAGCTGACGACTCGGGCTCAGCGCCAACAGCAAAAGAGCCAGTCCGCCGCAGAGCAGCAGGCCGGCCCACAGAGTAAAAGTTTCACGTACTGCGCGTTTCACGGTGTTCAAACTGCCAGTCGGACAGTTTCAGGCTGTTCCAACTTCTGTCCAGGTCCATGTCGTCCGCATTGCGCCAAACCTAAGGTAAAGCAATGCCGGTGTCAACAACAGCTCTAGTTCCTCCTGAATGTAATGTCTGAGCAAGTCTGTCCCCCGCTGAGCGTTTTGATCCACTTATCGGAAATGGGTGAAAGAGGTCCTGTCGAGGAACCAGACAGCCCGCGATCCCTCGGCACGCCAGGCGGGCAGTTGACAACATAAATCTCTACGGTGGTCCCGGAGCCGGTCTCCCGGCCGAATGGCGTGAAACCCCACTTTCCTGCGGCGTCTCCGCATCCGGTGCATTTGGTGTTCCTGGGACCGTGAAAGGCGATGTGCACGCAGACTTCGTTAACCGGATTATTGTTGACGTCGCGAACATATCCGGTGAAAAAACTGATGGCCGAATGGGCATTGCAGTTCCCCTGGTTCACCAAGGAGTACGGGAATCGAGGCGCCGGCGGTTGCGTCGGCACGGGGACCGGCGTTGGGGGAATTGGCGTGGCAGTCGGCGGAGGAGGTGCCGGGATGACCAATGCCACCTGCACAGCATCGGCATTGGTTGCCGTAACCAGCTGGCCAAAGACCCACCCAGTGCGCCCACTATAGTCAATTTGCCACCAGTCGCCCAGCCCGGGGTTCTTGCCGGTAATTGGGAACTGCTGACCAGGGGCAGCCGTACCAATCACATTGTAATTGGTGCCGGGACCGCCTCGCACGTTCATGAGGACGTTGCCAATTGTGACCATTGGTGCCTCAGGCGTGGCGGTGGCCGCCGGCGGCACAGGAGTAGCGGCAGGTTGGGACTGGGTCTGTGAGCTACTTTGTCCGCCGCCGGTCGCGGGCGCCGGACCGACCGGGGTTGAGGTAAAGGTCGGTACCGGTGTGCTGGTTGGAAGGGCCGGTTCTACCGACGCACCCCGCGAGCCACATGCAGCGAACAACAGGACTGAAATCAAGAAGGTCGGCAGGCGAAGCCAGCGCATTGAACGGATCCCCCTGTTCATATCGAAAGAACGACAGGCACATGGATATAACGGAGGAAAAAAGGCCAACAGATTATATCATACGCCGACCATGAATAAGAAAGTGGTCGAATAATTGCTATTACCAGGAGTACCTCCTACGCGATGTTCCTTGCGTGCGCTGGGGCTGGGGCGAAGGTGCCTGGTCGGCGCCTCCTCGATAATTCGCCGCCCTGATTGTCCAGACCCGGCAGAACTCTGCATCGCGAATGCGGGTTCGCAGCCAGGGGTCCAGTCTTTCCTCCGCGATCGTCGTTGTGATGACTGTGGGCAGCATGGCGCTATGGCGGTAGTTCAGCAGTTGGAACAGCTTCTCCTTGGCCCAGGGCGTCGCACTCTCCGTCCCCAAGTTGTCCAGAACGAGCAGCGGCACACGCTTCAATTCGTCAAAACGTCGCTGGTGTGAATCCCCGGAGTCCGGGTTGAAAGCCGCCCGCAGGTAGTCCAGGAGATCGGGAACGACGACAAACATGACGTCGTCTTGCCCTGATGCCCTCAACTCATTTGATATTGCCGCCGCCAGATGAGTCTTGCCAGCACCACTCGCCCCAATCAACACTATCCATCCCTGAGGATCTTCGGCGAACAACATTGCCGACTGCTTTATCTCTCGCAGACTGGCGACTTCTGCGGGCGAGCTGTTGCGCCGTTGCACTTCAAAGGTCTCAAATCTCTGTGAAGCATGTAGCGATAGCGTGCTCAGATCGCCGTGGACAGGGTCTGCCCCGGCGCGATAGTCCGGAGCCCTGATGTGAATGTGCTGCACGAGATTCAAGTCATGGAGCCTGCTGCGCAGCCGCTGGTCCAGGTCTACGAGCCGCTGATTCGTAGTCAAGACCGTCGGCAGCTGGCTATTGTAGCGGTGGTTCAGAATCTGAAACATCTTCTCCTGCGCCCAAGGCGTTACGCCCTGTACACCGAGGTCGTCAAGGATGAGTACCGGAGTGTTACGAACTTCCTCAAAGAGGTCGTCATAGCTGGCTTCGCTGCTGGGACCGAAAGTGGAACGCAGGTGGTCGAGCAGATCGGGCACCACCACAAAAATGGCTGACCGGTCGCTCTCGATGCGCTGATTTGCAATGGCCGCGGCCAAGTGCGTCTTTCCGCATCCATAGGTGCCGGTGAAGAGCAGCCAGCCGGCGGGCTGCTCAGCAAATTCAAGGGCGGCGCTATAGGCTCTATCCAGGCTCTCCAATTTATGCGCGGGGAGCCAGGAGAGATTCGTGTCAAATCCTTCGAAAGTATACCTGGCGAGCGCATCCAGGTTGTGAATATCACCGAATTGGCGACGACGACTCGATCGGCGTTCATTAACCTTGCATCGGCATGGAACAGGCGTACCGAAGTCGGGATGGCCCAGTGGTAGATCGTCGATCAGAAAGCCTGCCCCCCCGCATTCTGGGCACTGACTTTCCTGGGGAGTGCCCACTCGCTCAGAGCGGGAAGGCAGTCCTTGCGGTGCTGGCCTGTTTCGAAATGGTCCCGCACCCGCCTCGGAAACCCTTTGCTGATCCGCGCCGGCCCCATCACCCGGCCCTGCGCCGCTCTTCATCCCGTCTGTCAAGCCCCGCAGGAGGTCGTTCAACTCATCCATAGCCTTCGTCTTTGCCCTCCGTCTCCCACCTTCTCAGTATCCCCCGTATGTAGTTCAGGTGGCGCTTGTTGTTGAGCAGTGCGATCTCCATGGCTTCGGTAATCCATTCGGGAGGATAGCTCTTCTCAAGGTCCCTGAGTTGGTCGGCGATAAAGGCTGTCATCAGTCCGATGTTCTGTTCGTACAATACAAATATGTTCGGTCGCTCAACGTGGATCCGGGCTTCAACCGGCACTACCCTTCTCAGCTCTGCCAACCGGTCCTGGCGGATTGCGGCTACCGACTGCCGTCCCTTAGCCGTATTCAGGAAGTACCAGTCCTCCACTGAAGGTTCACATTCACCTTGACTTGAGACCTCCTTGCTTTGCCCGCCATGGCCGTTCTGGCGTTTCACCCCGCCCGTTTGACCTGTATCGACGTCCATGCGGATTAGCGTGTTTCGGGCAACCGCTCGCTGAAGCGCGTCTTCGAGCACATCTAGGGAACTGCGCAGCTCGTTTTCTAGGCTCAGGCCCTCTAACAGCGTTTCGTCGTCGCGCAGGTCATCCCCGCGCACAAACCGCAGCGTCCCTTCCTGTTCGTTCAATAGCCAGAAAAAGTAGACGGTCAGCTTCAGTTCCGCCAGGTCGTCGATCTGCGGGAGCAGGTCCACAAAAAACAGGTCTGGCACGACGACCGCCTGCATATCTTGGTCAGGGAAACCGACAAAACCGGGCAGCTGTCGTGTCACAACATCTCCCACGAGGAACCTTCATTCATTCTGAAACTTGCGACATCTGTATGCGTAATCCAGGGTTCTGATGGCTATTCTTCTGTGCGACTTGCACAAGCCATCCAGATATGAACGCAATCCGTGTGCAACCAGCCTTCACGGTGAAATAGGTACATCCCAAAAGCGTTTCGCTGGAGTCGCCTGTCAATAGTCCAGGTCCTCACGCCGCAACTCCAGATCTCTGAACTGGGTAAGTTCCTTGCGGAAGTACAGACTGACCGTTCCGGTCGTACCGTGGCGGTGCTTGGCGACCATCAGATCGGCGATATTCTGTTGTTCACTCTCTTCATTATAATAGTCTTCTCGATAAACAAAGATAACAACGTCGGCATCCTGTTCAATCGAATTATGGACAATGAAGCTGTTGGCAGCGAAGTTGTGATAGGCCGGCACAGTAAGGTCGTAGACCTCTTCGACACCATCGGCCCGAATTTGAACGACCTGGTCCCAATGTACCTCACTAGCGATAGTCTTCTCGCTTGCGGCAGCACTTGAGACAACAAAAGAAGTTGCCTTGCATTCGTCCTCTTGTAGCCGTCCCCGGGGCGCCCCTGTCACTTCTCCAGTCTGGAGGGACGCTGTCAGGCCGGCAGGAAGCAAAGGAAGTTCAACGGAGTTCCCGGCTGACCTTTCAGACTCTGGAGCGACCGTCCGCAGAGAACTCGCGTCTGTCGTGGCGATGTACTCTTCAACGCATAATTTGTCCAGGCGTTTCCATCCGTACTCAGTAAGGAATTTGTGATTGGCAGTCGCTCTTATCGTTCTGCCCGCCTTTGTCGTGATACGGAATACCGAACTGATTCCGGTGCAAAAGGCGTTGCTGACTCTGGCGGCTACCATTCCGCCGTCCGCCTGATCGAGCGCGGCAATTTGGAACCCCTCGCGTTGCGCGAGCTCCCGAATCGGGCACGACATTCCCAGTTCGGGAAGATAGACCAGAGTATCCCCGCTAAGGCAACCACTTTCGCGCAGATCGGAAAGTACCGGCTTGTTGTTCGCACGCGTCTCCACGGCCCTGCTGAGCTGACTCAGGGCGATTACGGGTACATTCAGTTCTCGGGCCAGCCCTTTGAGCGAGCGACTGATAAAACTGATCTCCTGCTGACGGTTTTCGCCGCGCGGACCACTTCCTCCGCCAGACATCAGCTGCATATAGTCGACAACGATCAGGTCGATACCGCGTTCGGCGTAGAGCCGGCGCGCCTTGGTACGGATCTCCAATACAGACGCACTGGGCGTGTCGTCAATAAATATGTTGGTTCCGGCCAGCGTGTTGGCTGCCTCGACCAGGATCGGCCACTCTTCCTCATCGATCTGACCCATCCGCAAGCGATGGCTGTCGATGGCGGTCTCGATTGAAAGAAGTCGCTGAACAACCTGCTCGCTGCTCATCTCCAGGCTGAATATGGCAACGCGGGCGTCGTATCGGCGGGCGGCATTCTGCGCAATTGACAGTCCCAAACTGGATTTGCCCATCCCTGGGCGCCCGGCAACGATTATCAAATCACTCTTTTGGAAGCCGCCGAGCATCTTGTCAAGCAGAATAAATCCCGTGGGGACCCCCATCATCCTGTTCTGATTGCGGGCCAGAAAGTCGATCTGGTCAACGACTTCGTCCAACACGCGCGCAACCGGGGTCAGGTCTCGGTGAATGCGGCTCTCGCTAACGCCGAAGATTATCGCCTCCGCTCTGTCGACAACTTCGTTGACATCGTGGCTCTCGTCATAGGCGAGCTCGGCGATCTGATTGGCCGCGCCGATTAGTCGTCGCAGCGTGGCCGTGCGCTCAACGATTCGCGCGTAGTGGTCTACATAGATGGCGGTCGGCGTGCTGTTTATCAGCTGCGTGATGTAGGCGGGCCCACCGATCTCCTCTAGTTGCTCGTTTCTTTCCAGTTCGTCGACAAGAGTGACGAAGTCGGCCGGTTCACGCCTCTCGTGCAGTGCCAACAAGGCTCTGAAGATCCACTGATGCGGCTCGCGATAGAAGTCTCCGTCTTGGAGAGTGGTAGACACCTTAATAATCGCATCAGGATCGATCAACAAGGAGCCGAGCACGGCCTGCTCAGCTTCCACATTGGCCGGTGTCGTCTTGACGGTTGCTTCAACTGTTTCGCTCATCGGAGTACTTTAGGTAAGGATCCTGCTGTCCGGGCTCAGCTATGGCCATACCTGTCAAACTACCATTCCGGCGGCCAGTTACAATCACTTTGTGGAAGAAATGGAGATTGGCAGTTGCGGGAGAGACAAAAACGGCGAGAACCGCTTGGTTGCGACCCCGCCGCTGCTTTAGATCCCTTCTGTTGCGATTGCGCAGCCCCTGTCCACCTCCGCCGGTCCACCTTGGCTGTGGACGGCGGATCCCTCTACCAGGCCCCCTTAATTGTCGATGTCGAGTCCTTCAATAAAGTCACGGAAGACGTCGAGATCCTCGTCGCTCGTTTCTCCGACCTCCTCCTCGACGCCATCGGTGCCCTGGCCCAGTACGCCTAACTCCTCTTCCGGCTGCATACCGGCCCGCTCCATTACCTCCTCGGCAACATAAATGGGTACGTCAACCCTTACTGCCAAGGCGACAGCGTCGCTGGGCCGGCTGTCAATCTCCAACGACTCGCCGTTGGCTTCAAGAACAATCTCGGCGAAAAAGGTCTCGTTCTGCAGATCGCTTATCACAACATGTGTGATCTCGCCGTCAAGTGATTCAGTGATCTGGCGAAGCAGATCATGAGTCATCGGCCTCACAACCTCGATGCCCTGCAGTTGTATTGTGATCGCATCCGCCTCAAAGGGGCCAATCCAAATGGGGAGATATCTTTCGCCGTTCTCTTCTCGCAGTACTACAATTCTGTGCTGGGACATCAGACTTACGCGCACGCTGTCGATTACAACTTCAATCATCCCTTGCTCCTGTACACGATATGCTGCACCCGTTCTTGGGAATCTCCCGCTGTATCGCCGAAGGTGGCCCGAGCAGTCTGAGCCTCCCAGCCTGCCCGATTCGGATTATAGCATAGGCGCATTTTACCGCAAAGTGAAATTTCAATTCCGGGGTCCGCCCGATCAGGCATATTCTGGCACTGGATGCCGCCCGTGTCCTGATGATCGTCTGCCGCAGACGTATCCCAATATTGGGTTGAACTTTCCCGTCCCTCGGCTAGCATCGAAGCCATGTCCAGTCCGCTATCAACTCTGATACAGACCAAATGCAGTCTCTGACAACTGACCACTAATCACTGACCACTGCTTTTCTGGGCGGTCGGGCCTATTCGGCCCTCCCTTGTGCGGGGGCTCCGCCCCCGCAACGCCCCCTCTCCTACAACATCCCAAGTCGACCGGGTGTCGATATCCGTAACAGGTGCCTAATCGAAGGTGTCCAGCCAGACCGCGTCCCGCCTGTCCCATCAGATCCCGGTAGGTGCCGGCCTTGTTCCTGCCCTCGCACCCTCAACAACTGACGGACTCCACCGTAAGGCCAGGCCCTGGGGCCTGCACTTCTTCTCGCCAAATAACGTTAGACAATCTCAGCCACCGCCGTGGATTACCCGCAAGACTATCCCCACCCCAAATCTGTGACGCACCCTCTACCGGAAAGGGGGTTGAAAGAAGCTCGCAATTAAGGTACCTTGAATTAGCGACTTGCAAAGAGACAACCCGCTAGGTCCTAGGCCCGTCTTGATTGAACTCAAGAATTCCCGTCCAGGGAGTCGACCTCCCGATGTGTTGGGCCACAAATGTCCTGCCCGCCCGCATAATTCGCCATTGGCCGTCTTCTGCTAACAGCCATGCTCCTGATTGATGACGCTCTTTCTCCCTTCGAAACCTCTGACGATCTGGCTCCTCTCCCCCTACCACACGGGAAGCCACAGAGCATGGGCTGAAGGCTATCAAGCCCACAGCAGTCATTCAGTTAAGCTCTTTACTCTGCCTGGTCGATTCTGGAAGTGGCGAATGCAAGGGGGCGCGGTAGAGCTGGCCGCCCAGACGAACGCAGTTCGCCTCGACCCGCCGCCTGACCTCGTCCTGGCCACCGACATGACAAATCTTCCCGCGTGGCTTGCTCTTACGAGGGGGACGCTTCCTGCGCGTACCAGGACCGTCCTCTATATGCATGAGAATCAACTAACTTACCCTTGGCGCCCGGGCGACAAACCCGATCTCACCTACGCCATGATAAACTGGTTGAGCCAGCTTGCCGCCGACCTGGTGGTTTTCAACTCGGCCTATCACCGGCGGAGTTGGTTCGGTGAACTGCCAAACCTTCTCAAGCACTTTCCGGACTACAATCACCTGGAACTGATCGAGCGGGTAGTGTCAAGAACAAGGGTATTGCCCGTCGGCATCGACTTTCAGGAGGTGAATCGGAGGCAAGAAGTACAGGGTACGCCGCTAATACTGTGGAATCAACGCTGGGAGTACGACAAGCGTCCGGACCGCTTTTTCGACCTTATATATAGACTCGAGGAGACGGGACAAGAATACAAACTGGCGGTAGCTGGAGAAAACTTTCGCAAAATCCCGGTTGAGTTTGAAGAGGCCGCGAACCGCCTTGCGCATCGTCTGGAGCATTGGGGTTACCTGCCATCAAGGGAAGCGTACCTTGCTCTACTCCAAAAAGCTGATCTTGTCGTCAGTACCGCGGAGCACGAATTCTTCGGCATCAGTATTCTGGAAGCGGTGCAAGCAGGGGCGTTTCCACTCCTGCCCAACCGTCTCAGCTACCCCGAACTGATTCCTGCCAGCCTGCACGCAGCCTGTCTGTATTCTGACGAAGAAGACCTCTTCGCAATGGCGCGTCGACGACTGGAAATGCCCCGAGCAGCGCCGCCATCTCTTCGCCGTGCAGTACGAGAAAGATTTGACTGGCCTGTCGTAGCCAAAGCTTACGACCAGCTTTTCGCAGAGCTGGCGGTTACCCCCTCCGCTGTCCGACATTAGGCTTGCATCGCTGCCGGTCGGGCGAGAGGAGGTCCATTCACCCACCCTTTGGCGGTCTGGAAAGCAATCTCACGTCTACCGCCGCGTCGCCTTTCTCGGTCTCCTCGACCGCGAATTCAACCAGATCACCAGGCCGCAGGCGGGCAACACCGTCGAAGCGGGACCGGTGCGCAAAGAGGTCCTGCCCGTCTGAACGCGAGATGAAACCATAGCTTCTGCTTGGGCTGTACCACTTTACCAGTCCGCGTTCCCGACCTGAAGCAGGCAGAAGAATGCCGCATCCTAAGCAAAGTGACGGTGGCTTCTGTCCATCACTCCCCTTCCGCTGGTCCTCCACCGTCCATAAGAACGTGACACCGCAGCGTTCGCAAACGATTATTTCGTCTGACAATGCCATTGCAAAGACCTTCGTTGAAAACTCCCACGTCCGGAATAGTTAGCTAAAGAATAACTCCCACCTGCCTGATTTGACAATGCAATACAGTACTGATACGATCGTTTGCGAGTTGATTCCTGCAGGTTGTATGGCGACGTAGCCAAGTGGTAAGGCAGGGGTCTGCAAAACCCTGATCGCCGGTTCGAATCCGGCCGTCGCCTCAAACCGCTCATTCGAGCGGTTTTCCTGTTTGACTCCGAAGTGAAACCATTGCAATCTGTCTATAAATGCCGATTGACTTTTCTATTGCGCACTTTCTGATCTTCGCGCTTGTAGAAACTGATGGTGTGATACAATTTGGTGTACGGCCCCCGTTACTGATGATTCACGCCTTGAACGGGTAAGATACCCGTCTCCCCTATTGGCGCACGAAACCTGTGCACCATGAACCGTTTCGAGGCCCGATTGACACTGTGCTCTTTCGCAGGGCAAAAGAAATATGAAGAAAAAGACCCGGGCGGGGACATCCTCTGATCCAGGGCTTAATGTAGCGGGAGGACTGGGAAGCCCAATCCGCTGCAGGAGGGACTATATGACAATGTCCGGACGTAATTTTCTGCACTTCTTTCCGGATTTCTTGTGCAGTTCATCGCGGCTCGTAACGGCGCGCCGCGCCGCAATCACAGGTTTCCTCGCGCTGGCCTTGCTCTTGTCAACGGGCTGTTCCGGCGATGAATCTGAAGAGGCGGAGATAGGACTGGGGAACATCCCGTTCGGATTCGAGCAAATGGAGGCTCCTTCACTGGATGAGCTCGTACCTGGCAGGTTAGGCCCGCGTCCCGAAGGCTCGATAAAGACGGTAGTAGAACATTACTTGCAGCAGTACCAACCCAGCGGCAGTCTGCCAAAGCTCTTCGAAACGACACGCGTTTACGATCGCAACGGTGTTCTTCTCGCGGAATTCTTTGAGGAAGGGCGGCGCACTTGGGTCACTCTCGACCAGATTTCACCCGCTCTGATTTCCGCCACTATCGCAACAGAGGACGCCTCCTTTTTCACGAATCGCGGTGTGGACAGCCGTCGCATCGTCGGCGCGGCAATTCAAAACGTGCAGACCCAATCGATTGCCTCCGGCGCCAGCACTATCACTATGCAACTGGCACGCAATCTATTCCTTGAACCAGAGGAAAGATTCGAACAGACGATCGATCGAAAGTTTCTCGAAATTGGTCTGGCCCACGATCTGACGATCCTGTTCAACAAAGAAGAGTTGCTTGAGATCTATCTGAACCTTGTCAACTACGGTCACCTGGCCTATGGACCGGAAGCAGCCGCGCAGACCTATTTTGGCAAGAGCGCCATCGATCTGAACTGGGCTGAGGCCACGATCCTGGCTGGCGTGCCCCAACAGCCTGCATCGTTTGACCTGTTCAGTAACTTCGGAGCCGCCAAACAACGGCAACGCGTCGTTCTGGACCTGCTGGTTCGTCATGACTTTTTGACGCAAGAAAGGGCCAATGCCATATTTGCCGAGGAGATTTTCCTGATCGGCAGCTCCGAAGAAAAGGACTACCTGGCGCCCCATTTCGTTCTCTATGTGGAGAAGGCTCTGGAGAGACGGATGGCCGAAGCCCTGGGCATTGAGAACGGGCGGTGGAAGATGCGCCGGTCTGGTATGCATATCATTACCTCCCTGGATATGCCCATGCAAGTGCTAGCCGAACAGGAGTTGAAAGCCTGGATCGACAGGGTCGGCGAAGCCTATCGCATGACAAATGGCGCTCTGGTAGCAATTCAGCCGCAGACCGGCGAAATCCTGGCCATGGTCGGAGGAGTCGATTTCAATGAAGAAGATGCCGGTCAGGTAAACCTGTCTGTCAGCTTAAGGCAGCCGGGAAGCTCCTTCAAGCCCATCCTGTACGCTGCCGCGCTTTCCGAAGACCTGATATCGCCCGCCACCGTCATCTGGGATACACCAACTGCCTACCCGGTGGGCATGGGGTACTTTTACAGTCCCCGGAACTACGACCGGACTTTCCATGGACCTGTTACGGTGCGTACAGCGCTGGCGAACAGCTACAATGTGCCGGCCGTAAAGCTCCTGGCATCTCTCGGCAACGAACGCCTGGTTTCCAAAGCGGAAGAGTTCGGTATCACGAGTCTTACGAGAGAACCGGACAGCTACGGCCTGAGCCTTTCTCTCGGGGCCGGCGAAGTGTCTCTACTTGAGTTGACGAATGCATTTCGCACTTTTGCAAACGACGGTCTCTACTCTCCGCCTCAATTCGCAATGTTCATGGTCGATGATCTGGGCCGCTATCGTTCGCCGCCCCCTGTTAGACAGAAGCGCATAATCTCTGAAGGCGTAGCATTCCAGCTGACCGACATTCTGAGCGACAACGAGGCCCGAAAACCGGCTTTCGGCGCAAACAGCAGACTAAAACTGAGCCGTCCTGCGGCTGCGAAAACAGGAACGACAACCAACTTCAAGGACAACTGGACCGTTGGCTTCACCAAGTATCTCGTGGCCGGTGTATGGACTGGGAACAGCGACGGTACCCCCATGTGGGGAAATAGCGGCGCCGCCGGTGCAGCCCCCCTCTGGCACAACTTCATGGAAGCTGTGATCTCTGACAAGGGAATGAGGGAGTTGATCGGTGCTCCCGATGACCCGAACCTTTGGGCGTTCGACGTGCCGGATTCGGTTGTCCAACTTCCTGACTGCCCGCCGGCCGTACGCTGCCGCACCGGAGGCGAGTACTTTACTTCCAGCTGGCTGAGCAAGACACGAGGAAACGGTCTGCTGGCCGGAACTGTGGTCACCGGCAAATCGTTGCCGACCCATTTCGCTCGGTCCAGCGATTTTGAGGACCTGTCTTATTGTATAGTCGACGAATCAGTAGGGGCGGTCAATGGCGGCAGAACAAACAGCGCCCCGGAGACCCGTTCCTTGCTCCGGATTTCAAGCTGGGTCGGGCTCGCCTTTCCCCCTGGCTACTCCACAGTGGGTAGGCCTCTCGCTCCGATGCCGCCAATAGAAGTTGACGAGGACGATGATGGGTTGAATACACCGCCTCCCGAATACAGGGAGGACCTGGTGTACATTCCCGCCACAGAACTGGAAAAGTTCAGGCTGCTCTCATACAGCATGCAACAAGGTATTCCTGTTTCACTGGGTTCTTGTTCAGATTTGCGCTATTACACCGCGAGAGCAAATGACAGTTGGGCCGGACTAGCACGCGCCCACGGTCTGCCTGAAAGCGTGTTGCGCAACGCCAACCTGCATGTAAATGGCTCGTTGAACGGTGAGCGCCTGCTTTTGCCCCGTGCGATTCCAATTCGGCTTCATGCAGAAAGTATGATTCACGAAGTGGAGTCAGGTGATTCCTGGGTAAATATTGCCGCGAAGTACGACATCCCAATCAGCCTGCTGCGGGCAGCCAATCCCAACGCGATTCGGCCATACTATATCCTGCGGCCGGGAGATCTGCTGCATATCCCGGAAAACCTGGAAATCTTTCAGAATCCATTTGAATGAGCGATCCGTACCGTCACGGCACTTCCTGCAGGAATGATGCTGGTCAGAATCGACGTGCGGCCCGAAAACTTTGGAGCGACATTTGCTGCAGGCCCCTGCACAGGTGGAACCATAACTCGCGGTCCCGTCGTTATCGGGAGTGAGGCGTTCAGTCCACGCTTGTGTCTGTCGTATCGAGGCCGCGGGGTAGACGCCACGGGGTAGGAACCAACCCATAGCGATAGAGCCTGCTAACCCATATGCCCGGGATTCCTCTAAATCGGCACCTTACTCTCTTGATTCTTCTTCTACTGACGATTATCCTGGCCGGTTGCGGTTCCCGGCGCGGCGCCGTGGGGCGAAGGCCGGCAATCTCGCTGTCAGATGTAGCCGAAGCCTATCTGCAGCTGTACCAGCCCGGTCCCCTTCCTCGCGTCTTTCAAACAACATTCGTGTATGACCGCAACGGGCATCTGCTCGCCGAGCTAATCGGAGAGGGCCGTCGTGAATGGGTTTCGTTGGATCGGATTTCCCCCCACTTGATCAACGCCACCATCGCAACCGAAGATGCCACTTTCTTCACCAATCCCGGTGTGGATCCGTTTCGTATAGCCGGTGCTGCGCTCCAAAACGTCGAGCAAGGCCAGATCGTCTCCGGGGCCAGTACAATTACCATGCAACTTGCGCGCAACCTGTTTCTGGGGTCCGAGGAACGCTACGACCAGACTTTCGATCGCAAAATCTCAGAGGCGGGACTGGCAAGTGAACTGACGCGGACCTATGCCAAAGAAGAACTCCTGGAATTGTATTTGAATCTCCTCAACTACGGCCACCTGGCGTACGGTCCGCAAGCGGCCGCCCGCACCTACTTTGGCAAATCTGCGACAGATCTGAACCTGGCAGAGGCAACGCTGATTGCCGGCATTCCCCAATCGCCGGCACACTTTGACCTTTTCGATGATTTCGCGACCGCCAAGGAACGGCAGAGGACCGTCCTTTCACTGATGGTACGCCACGAATTCCTCTCGCTTGACGAAGCAAACGCAGCCTTTACCGCAGAAGTTGAGCTGGGTGGGTCGCCGGAAATAAGCTCACCCGATGCTCCGCATTTTGTGGACTATGTGGTCCGCGAACTGGACACGTCACTGGGCGAAGGATATGTTCGGAGGGCCGGGTTGCGCATCTATACAACCGTTGATATGGCTTTGCAGGAAAGAGCGCAGCAGATCGTCTTCCAACAGGTAGAGGCTCTCAAATCCCGTTTCGACATGAACAACGGCTCTCTCATCGCCCTCAAGCCTGGATCAGCAGAGATCCTGGCCATGGTCGGCAGCGTCGACTACAGGAATGAAGAGATAGACGGCCAGGTCAATGTCGCAATCAGCCCTCGGCAGCCAGGCAGTGCCATCAAGCCAATACTCTACGCAACTGCTTTCAACGACAATCTGATCAGCCCGGCAACTGTTATCTGGGACACGCCCATCACCTACACCCTCAGTACAATTGAACAGTACGAGCCACTCAACTACGATCGTAGGTTTCACGGGCCCGTTACTGCACGAGCAGCGCTCGCCAACAGCTACAACGTCCCCGCCGTAAAACTGCTGGACGCAGTAAGTGTAGGGCGTATGCTGGAAAACGCTCGCAGTATGGGAATAGGGAGCCTGCACCGAGGTACCGACTGGTACGGTCTGAGTCTGACCCTGGGAGGTGGCGAAGTTACCCTTCTCGATCTGGCAACTGCCTACCACACCATTGCCAATCGAGGTCTCTACCAACCTCCTCGCTTTGTCACGACCATCACCGACGGGCATGGTCAGACCCTGTATGAATACAGTTCCAATGAAGGATTCCCTGCGATATCAGAGGACGCCGCTTCACTGGTCACCGATATCCTCAGTGATGATCCGGCGCGAGTACCTATGTTTGGCGCCGGAAGCCAACTGACGCTTAGCCGACCCGCGGCGGCCAAAACCGGTACGACCGACAACAACCGGGATGCCTGGACGATGGGATTCACGCGCTATCTGCTTGCAGGTGTGTGGGTCGGCAACACAGATGGTCGGCCCATGCGAAATGCTACCGGAGCCGGCGCAGCTGCACCTGTCTGGAACGAGTTCATGCGCACTGTCCTCGCAGATCCCTCACTCCTGGCTGTTCTCCAGGCGCCAACAGCAGAAGAAGACTGGATCTTCCATGTAAGTGAAAGCGTGAAACTGCTGGAAATGTGCCCTCCCGGCCTTACTTGCCGAAAGGGAGGCGGCGAACTCTTCAGCTCAACCTGGCTGGACGCCGCCGGCAGCCTTGGTGAAGGCTACCCCGAGCAGCATGAAAGCGAAGCTGCCGCCCTCCATCAGAAAAAAAGTATACTCCCTCTGGTGGACAGTGTTCGCAGCACCCCTTCCGCTCCCGTCTACCTGAAAAGGCAGACCGACGCAGGCCTGGAAACACGCCTGCTTGGCTACTGCGGGCACCAGGATGGCGCCCGGCGAGATCTTCTTGCCCTGCCCGATCCTTTTGGCTTGCCTCAGGATGCTGCTGCCAATTGCCCTGACTGCTGGTCCATTGATGAGGGAGACTCTAGGTCAGTCGACGAGGGCAGGCTGTTACGCGACAGGAGGGGCGCGCTTCTGTGGAATCTGGGGCCTGTCTTCCCAGTCTATCTGGGTCAGTGTGACGAAATGGACCTGATGGCAGCCCATACTGGACTGTCGGTCGGTATCGATTTTGCCAACGCCGGTACCTTGGTTTCTCCCGAAGTCTTCACAAGTGGACAGTTGTCTGATGTGAGTAGCTCTGACTCCCTTGGAACGCATCGTTACATCCTGGACCGAATCTGGCATGATGACCAGTGCCCGGGAGAGTACGTCATGGGACAGGCTGTCGACGACAGAGGCGTCGCCCTCCCGGGAGTCTCAATCCGACTGACTGATGCCTGGGACAACACATATCAGACTGTCTCAAAGAGCGGCGCAAACGACGCCGGCCGGTTCGATTTCCCCATCTACGCCAGAGACGCCCCCCAGTATTTCACTCTGCAAGTCCTCGACAGCAACGGGAATCCGAACGGCTCCCCAATCCTCGTTCCACATCGTACAGACGAATCCAGCAACAGGCCCTGCCACCACCTGATCGTGCGGCGTGGTTCGTAGCAGCGCCAATTCAACGATTGTAATGCGTTGTACCTACGGTCGCGCCACAATGTCGTTCTGGCTGCCTGCAACATGGGGAAGACAGACCAGAATCAGGAACAAATGCCTTGGGATTTGACATGGGATTTAGTTAAACTGGATAGAATACGTGTAATGGCTCCGAAATGAATCCGTGCTCCGGGGCATTGCCCGAAGTCGTAGCAAGGAATTCGTATCCTGCAAAATGTGGGCCGGCTTTTCACCTATGCGGGAATCTGGAGGGATTAGATGCATTTGAACACTTCATGGCGTTATATTGGCCTCGCTGCATTCTTGGCACTGGCTCTGGTTGCAGGCCCCTATGCACTGACTGCACAGGGTTCCGTAGAGTCTTCGACTGTAAGCGGGCAACTTAACGAGCAGTTCGCCAAGCACTACCTTGGCTTGCAAGTCATCGATACATCGCAACCAGTAACAATTAAGATGGATTACCAGCCCCAGCATAGCCATACACTGGATGAAAACTCCGGTTTCTATGTTTTCAAACAGTCCGGATTCGACCGCTATATCAACGCAGCTCCTCCTTCGGATAGCGCGTTTAGGACAGGCACACAGGAGTCCATGGAGGGCATAAAGCGTAAGGTCACCCAGATAGGCGCCGATGATGTCCCCGACATCGTTACGATTGTGGTCTACAACGACACGACTATGGACCTTTCTTACACGTTGACGGGAGAAAACGTCAGATTTGTGGACGAATCCGGCGAACAGGTTGTTAGTGGAAGTACACCTGCCATCCCGGAAACCTCCACGCCCACCCAGGCGGGGCTCCAGGCGGCCGCGACATCTGCCGCAACCCCGCAGGCCGTCGTGGCAACTAGCGCCGTGCGGTCGGCCTGGGTCCGGGGCCAGCTGAATGACCAGTTCGCAAAGCATTACCTCGGGCTTTCGGTCGTCGATACCGGACAGCCGGTAACCATAAAGATGGAATACGATCCTCAAGACAGCAGTCAGATCGACGACAGTTCCGGCTTCTACGTCTTCAAACTGTCAGGATTCGACCGCTACATAAATGCCGCGTCGCCGTCCGAGAGTGTATTTGTGTCAGGCTCCCTGGAGTCGATGGATGGCATCAAACGGAAAGTGGCCGAGATCGGTATTGACGACGTAGGCGAAGTCGTGGCTCTGGTAACCTACAACGACACGACGATGCCATTCTCCTACACGTTACAGGGCGAAAACATCCTGTTCCTCGACGACTCCGGTGAGCAGGTTGAAGGGGACAGGGTGGTCGTCCAGCAGCCCGCTGCAGGAACCGATGCCTCGTCCACGACGGGCGGAACAGTGATTTCGCAGGGCACTACCTACACGGTAAAGGCGGGCGACACGCTTGGCACGATCTCCACACAAGCCTACGGCAGTACCGAGTACTGGTCTTCAATCTGCACTGCGAACTCGCTGTCGAACTGCGACCTGATTGAAGTGGGTGACGTTCTGACGATTCCATCTCAGGCTGATGCCGACGCCTTTCTTGCAGGAGGAGCCCCGACGCCAGCCGCGACAACGGCCGCGACGGCTGTGCCGACTGCAGCTGCCTCTCCCACCGCCACGGCGGATGCCATGCCCGGGCCAACTGCGACGGTGACGCCCGCCGCAACTGTGGAGGCGATGCCCGAGGCAACTGCAACGGCGGCGCCGGCTGCTACTGCGATGCCGGAGCCTACCAGTGACGCCGGCATGATGGAGGATGATCTCATCGAAGTGGCCGGAGACTACGAGCAGTTGGACATCCTTCTCCTGGCACTGGACCTTGCCGGCCTGACTTCGTCGGTAGCCGACGGTGGCCCCTTTACCATCTTTGCTCCGACAAACGCTGCGTTCGCTTCGCTGCCTGAGGCCAGGCTGGACATGTTGATGGCGGACTCAGACCTGTTGGCCGAAACCCTCAGATATCACATTGTATCTGGAAAGTTGAAAGTGTCGGACCTTTCTTCGCAAACTTCACTGACTACGCTTCATGGCGGGACGATCGACATCAGTACCGTCGACGGCGGATCTCTTGCGGTCGAAGGAATCAGCATTGTGACGGCTGATGTCGAGGCCTCCAATGGCGTAATTCACTTCATCCACCAGCTCTTGCCGGACCCGGATGACAGCAGTTCGCAATAGCCTTTAACCCTTACCAAGACTACCGCACCAAAACCAGCCCCGGGAACGCCCTCAGTCAAATGAACGAGGGCGTTCCCCTTTTGCTTTATCGGCACATTTGTGCTATTGTCTGAGTATGGAAACTTTCGATCAAACCTATATGGAGGAAACGCTCGGCGACCTCTCTCAGACACCGGCCAGGGAAGGTGAGGGCGATTATTCCAGTGACAGCGGCCAAAGTGATCCGTCTCCCTTGCAAGACGTGGATCTGGGCGCATATTTCCGTGCCGGCGGTGCGTTGTCCTCGTTGATGCATGACTACGAACTCAGATCGGGTCAGATTGCGATGGCTGAGGTCGCAAAAGAGGCGATTCTGGCACAGCGCACGGCGCTGATCGAGGCCCCAACGGGTACGGGTAAGTCTATTGCCTACCTGCTTCCTGCCATTTTGAGCGAGTGTACCGTGGTTGTCGCCACTGCAAACAAGTCTTTGCAAGACCAGCTGTTTCGCAAAGATATTCCCTTCTTACGCAGAGTGCTGGATCGACCAATCGACGCCATCGTCGTAAAGGGCCGCAATAGCTACATCTGCAACCACAAATGGGAAAAGGAGGAGGTGGAGAGAAGGCGGATTGCCTTCCTGGACAGGACGGACGAGCAAGTCGCCTTTCTGCAAGATTGGCTGGCGAGCACTGAGACCGGGGACGTGGACGACCTGCCGTTTGTCTTGAAAGGCGACTTGAGGCCCCGAGTAGTCAGTTTTCCTGATGACTGCATCGGTCGCAGCTGCCTCCACTTCGACGACAACTGCTTTGTATATCAGATGCGTGCCAAGGCGCGAAACGCACAAGTGATAGTCACCAATCACCATCTACTGCTCAACGCCCTGGAGTTGGGGGAGATGGGACAGGCAATTCTGCCTGAAGCTGCTATCTACGTAATTGACGAGGCGCACCAGTTGGAAAACACGGCTACTTCGGTTTTCGAGGATGAGACCTCCAACTATGCCCTGGAACAGCTACTTTCGGGAGCAATCTTCCGAAAATACCTGGAAGATTCGCGGCTCGACGGCTTGGTTCTGCATAACGGAATGGCATTTGCCGAAGCTGAACAAATTTCGGATAAAGGAGTTTTTCGAATTGATTGCGATCTGCATGAGCTCAAGAAGCTTGCTGGAGACTTGAGTGCCTTGCAGGACGAAATGCGCCAGGCCAACCCATTCCGCCGGCAGAACGAAGAGGGCCACCCGCCCCTTTCTGCCGAGGAGTCCGAGGAGGAAGCCAACTACGAACTGGCGGTCAAGGGGCTTGGTTCTTTGGCGGGCAAACTGAGGGCGGTGGCAAGCAGCTCGAGGGACGACCTTGTTGTACGCTACGCCGAACGGATTAGGGGTTCTCGCCGCCTCAGTCTTCGTCTTCATGCCGCCCCGATCGATCCCTCCCGGGACCTTGCCCGGCATCTCTTCGATGAGGAAGGACGCACTGTAATCTGCACGAGTGCTACCCTGGCAACCGAAGGCAGCTTCGAACACTTCAAGGCCAGGTGCGGCGTATCCGCTGAACCGCTTGAGCTGATCGCTGACCCTGTCTTCGATTACACCGAGCAGGCCCTGCTGTATCAGCCCGCCCTGCCTCCCTTCGACTGGCGGGACAAGGCCCCCTTCTACGATGGGGTCGCGGCTGAGATCGTGCGGCTTCTGAATGTGAGCCGGGGTCGAGCGCTGTGTCTCTTTACCAGCTGGACCGGTTTGCAGCAGGTCCATGAGCGCCTGAATGATGTCGTCTGGCCCTTGCGCGCCCAAGGACATCATCCCCGCAATCTGCTCCTGGACTGGTTTCGCAATACCCCGCATAGCGTTTTATTGGCGACAAAGTCCTTTTGGGAAGGTGTCGATCTACCCGGCGACGACTTGAGCCTTGTAGTACTGGATAAGTTGCCGTTTCCCACGCCGAGCGATCCCCTCCATGAGGCCAGAACGATGGCCCTCGACGAGATTGAAGATGGCAGCAGCTTCAGAAAGTACATGGTCCCGCTGATGACGCTGACGCTGAAACAGGGGTTCGGCCGCCTGATCCGTCGCACAGCTGACCGGGGCGTAGTTGCCATTCTGGACGAGCGTCTGTCCAGCCGGGGCTATGGCAGGCAAGCGCGGGGCGATCTACCGCCTGCACAGTTCAGCCGCAGTTATCGATCGGTTTACCAGTTCTATCGGGAGGCGCTTACCAGCCAGGCTGACTTTTCGTTGAGTGTTCTCGCCCGGGAAGAAGAGGGCACAGGCGTCTTGCAGTGGTGCTGGCAACTGACTCGCTTGCAGGACGGCATGACCGACGAAGAGGCAGGGGCGCTGACCACCGAGGACCACACCGGAGCCGAGATCCATGCCGCGGCCAACGGTCTGGCAAATCTGCGTGAGCGCGTTCTGAATGCGGACCGCAACACCAGCAGCTTTGGCGTGGAACTGCGCTGTAACGCGGAAACAGCGCACCGGTTGAATACCGGCACGCTGCCAGCTGGTTTGAAGGACAGATGGTTGGCAGAGTCCGCTGCGTGGAAGTCGTTAGACGTGATAGGCTTGCCGTCTAAGGAGGAGTCAGACGAGCCATAGCCTCTGGAACGAGACTACCAAATGTCTTGACCTAGAGATCGAGAGCCAGTATGCCGCGGGCGTTCTTTCCCGCCTCCATGTCGGCAAAGGCTTCGTTAATCTGCTCCAACTTATAGGTCTGCGTGATCAATTCATCGAGCATGAGCTTCCCTTCATCGTAGAGACGAAGGTACTCGGGCATATCCACCCGCGGACGAGACGTTCCGTAATATGATCCGAGCAGGCTTTTCTCGCTCCAAATCAGCTCCTGAGGAGGAATCGGCACGGTGTCATCATGGCGCGCCAGCCCAATCGCCACGGCTGTCCCGGCGGGCCGGACCATATCGAAGGCTTGCCTGATCGTCACTGAACTGCCGATCGCCTCAAAGGCGTAGTCCACCCCCAGCCCGCCTGTCATCTCTCTGACAGCCTCGACAGGATCAACTTCGGACCCGTTAACTGTGTCAGTAGCGCCGAACTGGCGAGCGAAGTCCAGTTTCTTGTCGACCAGGTCAACTGCAATGATGCGCTCAGCGTCGGCAATCTTTGCCCCTTGCACGGCATTCAGGCCGACTCCTCCAGTACCGATTACTGCCACTGTACTGCCAGCCTCAACTTTCGCCGTCCTCAGCACAGCGCCCACGCCGGTCGTTACGCCGCAGCCGACGAGAGCTGCCCGATCCAGTGGATAGCCCGGGTCGATCTTTATCAAAGCCTGTTCAGGAACCACCGCCAAATCTGACATGGTGGCGATGCGGGACATCTGCGGTATGTCCTTGCCTGCGGCGTTGTGCAATCGGCAGGTATCGTCCAGCAGATAGCCTTTGCGTGCGTCAATGCCCCGGCACAGACAGACCCGGCCCGTCTCGCACATTACACAGTCTTCACAATAGGTCACGAACGAGAGAATGACGTGGTCGCCCGGCTTGACATAGCTGACATTGGCGCCTATCCGCTCGACGACCCCGGCCCCCTCGTGGCCTAGCGCAACCGGCGGGGGATAATAGATCGTTCCGTTTACAACCGACAGATCGGAATGACACACACCACTGGCTCCCATCCGCAACAGGACTTCGTTCTCTTTGGGATCGTCCAGTGTCAGCGTTTCTACTACGACTGGAGCGTCGTGCTCGTACACTACGGCTGCTCTTGTCTTCATTCCTCTCTCCCTCTGAATGGTAAGTTCCAAGACCCTCACAAAACGTTCACTTGAGTGCACTTCCCTGACGTCGCGGCCATCGCAAATAGATCTCTTGGGAATCTCTTCGCGTCTAGTGGCCCTTTCTGACAGGCAGCCCTAATGACCTGTTCTGCGAACCAGCCTGTGGGCGGCGCCCTGTGTCGGCAGCCGTACCTTTTCGGCCTGATAGCCTCTGGGTATTACTTCCACCTCCCAGTCGTAGCCGGAGCGGTTGATGAGAAAGAGCAGATTGCCGCGGTCGCTCTCTACCAGCCGGGCCTCCACCAATGACCGGTACTCGTCGGGCACGCCCTGAATTGTAACATCAGGTGGCAGTGTTTCGGGAAGCCAGCCCTGAATCAGCCGGCGCAGTCCCCGGTGAAGCGATGAAAAATAGGAGCGGCCCAGTGCGAATGTAGGGATCAGGAGACGGCCTTCCGGGCCGGAACTGATCAGGGCCGGTTCGCCGCTGTCGCGGTAGGTCGCGATAGGTTGCCCCATATAATCGTCCAGGAGCACCTGATCGTGAAAGGCATAGCCGCCGAATTTCCCTTCAGAATCGTTCACACTCCACCCGGCGATGAAGTATATTGGGCGAATCCACTCACGGCAAGCCAAGCCAAGTTGCTCACCCACCTGCTGGCACTCCGCCAGATTTGTCATCGGCAGTTCCGCGATTACCCTGCCGCCTCGCTCCATGTAGCTTCCAAATGCCTTCCCCTCCTTCGCAGAGATTCCCAGCGAGAATGGCACTGCCACCACTTCAAGTTCGCAATCGGCGTCGAAACTATAGGGAACAAACGTTACCTCGTAGCCAAGGTCCATGAAGAGCCCATAGAGACCTACCACCGCATCACTCAGTGGCGCTGCGCGTGCGTTGGCCGCCCATACCATTTCCCTTGTCAAATAGATGCCGACCCGGGCTGGCACCGTGTCGCCGGCCGCAATCAAATCTTCGTACCGCCGCAGGTCCGCGATGACCCGCTTGGTTGCCAGCCTTCTCTCCGTGTCGTAGTCATCCGCGTCGACCATGTGGTTGATCCACGGCTCCGGCCCCGACATCAGTGGGTCCCAGCGGTAGAAGTAATGGGCGTGGCTGGCGTAACTGAAGACCTGGTTTACTTCAGCATCGATGTTTATGCCCCGCCACAAAATGTCCGATCGGAAGGGACCGCCCTGGCATTCTGTCAACCATGCCTGGGAGCCCGGGGCCAGCGCCTTGAGAAGAGCAATCCGCGAACCGGCCTCCGCACCCGTGCGTGGACCGGACCCCCAGTAGTGGCTGGAGGAGGCGTAGTCCAACTCCGGGAGAATCCACCAGTCCTGACCGTTGCGCTGAATGTGGTACGGGTCGGTGTAGTTGAAACTTGCGCGCACACCCGGTGCGTGCTGTTTGATGATATCGATGCCTCCCAACAGGAATTCATTCAGGTTGCGCGCGATGAACTCCCGCCAGTCACGCCAGAAACTGCCTGGGTCCGTTTCCTCCACCGTCGGAGGCTCTACTGAGGCGAACTCTTCGAACCCTGTCCCCCAACGCTCGTTTACCTTTGATATCGAGGAAAACCGCTCCGCCAGGTCCTCGCGGTACCGATTCAACGTATGCGGGTTGTAACAGGAATGGTCACCCGGGCCGATGCTGGGTTCGTTGTGGACGTCCCAATCAATGATTGCCGGGTGTGAAGCAAAGCGCATGGCGCAGTCGGCCAGGAGTTGGTCCCGCTGCCTGCGGTATTCGGGATGATTGATGCAGGCTCGCTGCCAGCTGAAGTCATGCTCATGCTGAGGGTAGGCCACGCCGTTCCTGTCTATCACTTTGGCGTCGGGAAACGCCTCGATGAAGCTATTGTGAACATAAAAGGTTGCAAATCCGAATAGGACCCCAATGTCAAGTTCCTGGCAAATGTCCAACAGCCGCCCCACTTCGTCAAGACTGCTGTCCAGACCGATGCGAATGCGAATGGAGTCGAAGCCGGTATCTCTGATCATTTCCAGGTCCCGGCGCCAGTCTTCTTCTCCCTGCGGCAGCCATTCCGGGCGCGTAGCCATACCGCCGAACGGATACTCGTAATGGGTGCCAATCAGAATGCCGTCTTTACTGGACACTAGAGTCTCCTTGGGGCGGGGTTTGAAGCGAGGCCAGACGTGATTCCTGCAACAGAACCTGCGGGTTGTTCACCCCTTGATTCCAGTGAGTGCGATTCCCTGGATGAAAGTTCTCTGCGTAAAGAAAAAGAGGATGATCACCGGCACTGTCAGCACGGTCGTTACCGCCATCATCCAGCCCCACTGAACGCCAACGGTGCTGACGAAAACCTGGATTCCCAGAGAGAGTGTGTACTTGCTGGGATCATTCAAGTATATCAGCGGTCCGATAAAGTCGTTCCAGCTTCCCAGGAACTGAAAGAGCGCTACCGTAGCCAGAGCCGGCTTTGCCAGAGGAAGAATCACTCGCCACAGAACGCCGAACTCTGAGCAGCCGTCAATAATTGCGGCGTCGTCCAGGTCTCTGGGCAAGCTAAGAAAGAACTGACGAAGCAGGAAAATGAAGAACGGAACGCCAAATGCATGGGGCACAATCAGCGGCAGAAGCGTATTGACCCAGCCCAGACTCCGGAACATGATGAAAAGCGGTATCATCGTAACCTGGTACGGCAACATCATCGTCGACAGCATGGCGAAAAACAGAATGTCGCGGCCATGCCAGCGCAGCCGGGAGAAACTGTAGGCGACCAGCGAACTGGAAATCACAGTTAGAAATACTGCTGACACCGCGATGATCAACGTGTTGCGCAGCTGCTGAAAGAATGGAAAGTAACTCAATGACTCTGGATAGTTCTGCCATCGAAACGGATCGGGAACCCAAATGGGAGGCAGCGTGAAAATCTGGTCCAGATCTTTGAGCGAGGTAGTTACCAGCCAGAAGAAGGGTAGAAAGAACAGAAGCCCCACCGTGAAAAGTCCGACGTGGCTGGCTGAATGGCTCAAGGTCTCGCGTCGCGTCCTCGAGAGGCTGCCAAGGCCAGTGGCTCCCACCTGTTGTTGTCGCTTTAGAGTCGTTGCTGTTCTACCCACGGCCCTACCGCTCCTCCCCTTCGTAGTAAACCAAACGGGCTGAACTGCGGAAAATAATCAGCGTCGTCCCCATTACGACGAGGAACAAGATCCAGGCCATGGCCGAAGCGTATGGCATCTGAAAAAACTCGAAAGCGTTCTGGTAGAGGTAGTAAGCGTAAAACAGGGTCGTGTCCAGCGGGCCGCCCCTGGTCATGATAAAAGCCTGGGCGAAAATCTGGAAACCGCTGATGACGCCCATAATTACATTGAAGAAGATGACCGGAGACAGCATCGGAAGCGTAACATTCCTGATCCTCTGCAGGGCCCCCGCACCATCGATCATCGCGGCATCGAAGAGATGCTGCGGAATGTCCTGCAATCCGGCCAAAAAGATCACCAGTGTGCCACCGATCGTCCACACGCCCATCAGAATCAACGACGGCTTTGACAGGACGGGGTCGGTCAGCCATCCCGGCCCGTGCACGTCTATGACGCTTAACGCAGAGTTAATCAGACCGAACTCAGGGTTGAACACCCACATCCAGAGCACTGAAGTGGCGACAATAGGGACGATCGTAGGGATATAGTAGACGGTTCTGTATACGGAGACCCCGCGAAGATTCTGATTGAGCAGGAGCCCGAGAATGATGGCTAGGACGATGTGAAATGAGACACCGAAGACGACCATGTACATCGTATTGTAAAGTGAGACCCAAAAGAGATCGTCATTCAACAATTTGACATAATTGCTCAACCCGACCCAGTGCAATGGCTGCCCAAAAGTCGTGAACACGTTGAGACTGTAGTAGAACGAGTAGGCGACCGGGAAAACCGTGAAACTCAAGAATCCGACAATCCAGGGAAGCGCAAACAGCACGCCAACTCGCAAGCGCCGGCGTTCCTGCCGCGTAAGTCCAAGTGTCATGACCGCCTTCTCCCATCTCCCGGCGGGCTGACTGGTCAACCCGCCGGGATTTCGTGCCACAGGACGTCCCTATCAGCCAACCTGCTGGCGGAAGTCGTTCAACTCCTGCTGCAACTTGGCCGTCATATCATCCAGGCCTTGCTGGGGATCGATCTGCCCGTGAATGACCTCGTCCTGGAGGCGTCGGATCTCGGTCTTGTACTGCTCCAGGACCGGGATGCGCGGCCACGCGCGGCCGCCCGTCGACTCGGTCAGCTCGACGTATAGCTCATTAAACGGCAGCGAATTAAGGAACTCCGGATCTCGGGCAGCTTCGTTCAGAGGAGGAACGTCGCCAACCAGGTTTCCGAACTCGATCTGCTGCTGCTTGCCGGCCATGAAGTGGGCCAGCTGCCAGCCGCCCTCCGGATTCTTGGCGCCGTTGGGAACGTTGAACATCGCGCCAATCTCTACCAGACTGGTTGGTTCGTCGTAACCCGGGCCATAGGGGGACTTGAACACCGAGTAGTCTAGGTCGGGCGCGTAGCGCGGAATCCAACTCCGTTTCCAACTGCCGTCAATCTGCAGCACGATCAGGTCGACGTACCAGGGATCCTCGGTCAGCGAACTGCGATTGCCAAAGCCGGAAACATAGCGGTCGATTTTCTCTATGTCATACTTGTCTGCATAGGACTTGAACCATTCCAGAGTGTAGAGCAAGGCCTCTTCGGAGCCGGCGGTGATGGTGTCGGTGTCTTCATCGTAGAACTGAGCGCCGTTGGCCCAGCCCCAGTGCCACAGGCTGCCCGAACGTAACCAGGGAAGGAAGCCCAGCCGGGTGATGTTGCCATCGTCGTCATGGGTAGTCAACGCCTCTGCCATCACGTCTAGGTCGGCGAACGTTTCGGGAGGGCTGTCGGCACTGAATCCACCCTCTTCCAAGAGCGTGTCGTTGCTGTGCAATGCGAAGACATTAAGCGTATGGCCAGTGCCCCAGAGGTGGCCGTCGGACCACAGAGCCTCCCATGCCGGCTTGGACCAGCCCTCGCCGTCAAAGCCGTCACGTTCTGCGTAGTCCTCAAGCGGGAGCAGAAGCCCGCGGGGCCCCCACGTATACGCTTGGGACCAGAGCGATACCATGTCGGGCGGGTTGCCGCCCTGGATCGCGACCTGTGCCTTCTGGGTAACGTTGCCCCAGCCGATCGACATGAAAATGGCGTTTTCGCCTGTCTGTTCGTTAAAGCGCTCGACCTGGTTCTGTGCCTGTGCGGCCTCCTGCAGGCCGAACATCGACCAATAAATGATTGGGAGGTTTTCCTGCGCCGGTGCAGCTGCTTCTTCTGCCGCCGGCATGGCTCCCTCTGGCATAACACATGCGGCTAGCGCGGCACCGCCTGCGCCCAAGGCCATGGCGTGCAAGAAGCTGCGCCGACTCATCTTCTGGTGAGAATTTCGCGTGTCTGACATTTTGCCCCCTTTGCGGTTGGGTTGGGCCGCATCGCACGACGGCTCACTGCCTGTCAAGGCGTACGGCCATAATTCCATTTTGGCGGCAAACAGATCTGCGCCAATTGCACTAACTTAGCTCCTATTGGTTCTTCGTGCTCCTCCTTTCCCTCGCTTTGGAAACTCGTCCGGGATGGGTTCTATGTCGCAATGCTAGAACGCACTGCTTTGCGTCCAAGGCCGGCCGCCATACCCGGCCTGAAGAAAACATATCCCCCTGCTGTCTTGCCTACCACTCCCAATGCGAAACCTCGTTGTCCTGGTCAACTATGAATATGTAGGGTTTCATCGATCCGTCATGGCGGTCT
The DNA here is from genome assembly GCA_011523365.1 of Caldilineaceae bacterium. Classification (GTDB taxonomy): domain Bacteria; phylum Chloroflexota; class Anaerolineae; order Caldilineales; family Caldilineaceae; genus Bin5. The sequence continues at coordinate 30,568 of WTGY01000110.1, read as the reverse complement.
GGATAATATGTGTGCACATGGAGGACCTGCTCGGCGGACAGATAGCTGATCATCACCTGCGCGCCCGAAATCAAATTTGTGCCTTCGAAAAGCATGACATTGCCTGAAACCTGTGCGTGCAGTTCAATCAGTTCTTTCACAGGCGGGAGTATCGGCCCCGTTGCAACGCCGCCGTCTCCAATGAAGTGCAAGTTGAAGGCGCCGTCTCCGCCAATCGTAATGTTGATCGGCGTGGCTTCGTGCCTGATCAAACAGGTGGCGCAGTCGAGGGCCGCGTAGACCGTGATGTATACGGCCGCGTGTTGAGTCCGCCCTCCATTGTCGGAGACCAGATAGTAGAAACTGTCTTTGCCCTCGTAATTCGTGTTTGGCCTGTAATTGAATGAGAGAATCTTTCTGAACGCGTTGCTTGTGAAGGAGCTAATCCTTCCGAACTCCGGGCCTGTGAAATCAAAGCTGCCAAATTCAGGCAGGGTATCATTGCCCAAGACCTCAATATCCACACTGCCATTCTTGGGGACGGAAACGTAATCGTCTACCAGAACATTCGGGGATGGCGGTGACTGAGCGAAAGTGGGCGATTCGGCGAAAATCAGCATGGCCAGGGCTGCTAGGATCCCCGCCCCGATGGTACGAATCAGACGTGGGCTGAGGAAGTCCTGAGGATACAGTCTACTCTTGACACCGCAATAAGCTGAGGTAGGCATGAGATGTTCTTTCTTGAATGGCTGACGGTCAGTGAACCGAGTTCAATTGGACGTCAAAGGGATAGGAATGGGCTGTCTTCGTTTGCGTGCGCCTTACGGCGCTTGGACAGCTTAAATGAACTGACGCTCCGGAATAGAGTTATGTTCCGCGTCTCGGTTCAACGAGGCAATAGGGCCATTGCATTTTGGCTGATTTCTATTCGCACGAACGTGTCTTGGCCTATTTCGCTCCTTCTGCCAGTTGAGAAGGACGAGGCAATTGCGGCCCGAAGCAGTTCAGACTGGGCTTGTATTGCGTGGGATAAAATAGAAATTAGATGCAGTTTCGCTCCATATGCGCTGGACTATGAGTCGTTGGCATCCAATGAAGAAAAGCTGTTCAGGTGGAGGCTGAGGTGCATGGTAGCGGAAAGCAGCCGGCTAGTCAAGATGCGGAAAAAACGTCCATTGCAGTCGGGTTGGATTGCAGGGTAGCCTGTCACTTCCCACACAGTCTTATCCGCTCCAATCGGACCCTTCAGCCGGAGTAAGGAAATTCTGTCTCCCCCGAAACGTATCCGCGCGCACGCGTGAGTTACCTGCAGAACACTCCCGAAGCCAATCCTGACTTACCCGCGCAGTCTCCGTAATAGTTTTTTATGAATTTATTCATAAAAATGTTTGACAATGCCCCCTCGATCTGCTAAAATAGGTATCAACCTGCTCGGCTGAATTCTTGGAGCACTCTTGTGCAGACCGTTCGCAATCGCATCTTGGAAATACTCAAACAAGACGGCCAGGCATCGGTCGGTGCGCTGGCTGAACGCTTGGACATGGCTCCCATTTCGGTAAGATATCATCTGGACATCTTGCTATCGGACAACCTGATCACAGTGTCCAAAGCCAAGGGACGCCGAAAGGTTGGTCGTCCACGGCAGATCTACTCTTTGACCGCTGATGCCGATTCGCATTTCCCCGACAATTTCGCCCTGCTCACCGCTGGCGTCGTTCGCCAGATGAAACAGATGCTTCCACCTGACAAGATCGACGGCTGCTTTCGCATGTTGGCGCAGGAGATGGCGCAGCCGGTTGTGCTTGACTGCCCTGAAAATGAAAGACTGGATGAACGAATGGACAGAGTCGTCGCCTTTCTAAACGAAAGAGGGTACCTGTCCCAATGGGAGCCGGCTTCCGGCCTGCTGCATACGCATAACTGCCCCTACACGGGTGTAGCCGCCGAGCACAAGGAACTCTGCTGCATGGATCTGGCGCTCATGGAATCTCTCAGTGGACAGAGGTGCGAACGTGTTCAAGCCATCGCTGACGGTCAGAGTTGTTGCAGTTTTCGTGTGCAGGTAGATATTGAAGAGGGAGCGCCCAAGTCACATAATGTTGAACTGATCTTCTGAGATTACGATCGGATCCCACGGGGAATCTGCAAGCATGCCGACGACATTACGCGATCCGAATCTGCAGGAACTGCCTCTAACCGAAGCGGCGGTAGCCGGGCAGAACGGGCACAAACATCGAACCAGATACGGCAGCGTAACCCTGTCGCCTCCGCCCGGCGCGGAAGAGCTGGTTTCGATGACAGAGCCTACCCACGATAGCTATGGGCGACGCGTCCGCTACTTGCGCATCAGTCTGACCGACGCCTGCAATTTGCGTTGCGTATATTGCATGCCGGAGCATATGCAGTTCCGCCCGCGTCACGAACTGATGTCCGACGACGAGATTATCTTCCTGGTCAATGTCGCCGCCAGCCTCGGTGTGGACAAGATTCGCCTTACCGGCGGCGAGCCGACTATCCGTCCCGGCGTAGTGGATCTGGTACACCGGATTTCCAGTGTTCCGGGCATTCGCGATGTGGCCATGACAACCAATGCCCTGCTCCTGCAGGAGCTTGCACAACCTCTGGCCGATGCCGGGCTGGACAGGGTTAACATCAGCATCGACACGATCGATCCTGATCGCTTCCGCCGCATTACGCGCTGGGGGGACATTGATGACGTGTGGCGCGGAATCGAGGCTTCTGAAAGGGCTGGGCTGCGCCCCATTAAACTCAACTGCGTGGTGACCCGCGGCTTTAACGAAGAGGACGTCATCGATCTGGCCGCTCTGACGATGGAAAACGACTGGGAAGTCCGCTTCATTGAAATGATGCCGTTCGGGGAGGTCAGCGACTTCCAGTTAAGCCATGTCGTCTCGTTCAGAGAGATCCGCCAGAATGTCGAGTCGGTCTTCGGCGAGCTTGAAGAGGCCAGTTACGACTTTGTCGACCCCAGCCGCCCGTTTCGCATCCCAGGCGCCGCCGGCACGCTCGGCTTCATCAGCAGCGTAACTGAACCATTCTGCCAGGGCTGCGGCCGCGTACGTCTCACTGCAGACGGAAAACTGCGGCTCTGCCTTCTGCGTGATGACGAAGTAGACCTGCTGTCTCCTTTGCGCAGCGGTGCTGATTTCGATAAGATACGAGAGTTGATGAAGGACGGAGCGTTCCATAAGCCGTGGGGCCATGGACTGGAATCCGGCGTCTTCGCCGAAAACCGGGCCATGAACCAGATTGGCGGCTGACTTTCAGGAGAAGGGGGCCGTCACAGGCCTACTCGAAGTTGAGAGTGAGAGCAGTCTAGCTTAAGGCCCGTTCTGAGGCCGAAGAATCAGCACACTGGTGAGAGTTCAGACTAGGACTTCAAGTCACATTTATCAATTCTTTTGAGGAGATTCCGATGGACATTTCTCTGACCGACACGGCAACGAAGGAAATTACGCTTACGGAGATGGCTGCCGAGAAGTTGGGCGGCATCCTCGAGCAGAAGGGCCTGCGGGAGTCGCACGCACTGCGAGTCTTTGTCAAGGGCGGCGGCTGCGGAGGCATGCAGTACGGCATGACCTTTGACGACGACATCCAGGAAGCTGATCAGGTCTTTGAGCAGTTTGGCCTGCGCGTCGTTGTCGATCCGACCAGCTTCTTCTATGTCGGCGGCTCCAGCATCGACTACATCGACAACCTTATGGGCGGGGGATTCCACATTGAGAATCCCAATGCCGTCAGTTCCTGCGGTTGCGGAAGCAGCTTTCGTACCAACGGCGCTCCGGCTGGCGCGTCGGCCGGCGCGGGCTGCGGCAGTGGCTGCGGACACTAGTCGTTGACCTGACGATGTGAGTCGGCAGAGGGAAAGTAGAGTTCGGAAACCAACAGGTTGTTCGTCACAGTGCTTGGGCGAGCAACCTGGTCTTTCCACTTTGCCCTGACCGGGTTGGAGCACTATGCAGGCCCGCTATTACACCTTGAATGAGGCGAGAGCCGCACTTCCGGTCGTTAAGGCCCTGATGTCGCAGGTTCAGGAGGCGCGCAGTGAGATTCTCCGTCTGCGACCGGAAATCTGGCCCGTGCTGCAGAAGGCTGCCCAAAACGGCGGCAACGCCGCGGCAGGTTCCGTTTACTCCCAGTTCGACAAGCTGGAAACAGGGGTAAAGGGTATCCTGAAGATGGGAATCCTTGTGAAGGATATCGACAAGGGCCTTATTGATTTTCTGTCAATTCGCAACGGGCGCGAAGTCTATCTCTGCTGGAAGCATGGCGAAGAGGATCTCTCATTCTGGCACGACGTCAACGCCGGTTTCGGTGGCCGTCAACCCATCGATCCCGAAGACTTCTGAAGGCAAAGCGGGTGATCCCCCGTCCCCGGAACTCCTTTCCCTATTCTCCTTCCTGGCCGGCAGGTACAAGAAAACGTGAGTCAAGACGATGCCCAACCCGTATGGCGCTCCGGAAATCAGCGTGCACGATGTCGCCGCTAAACAGAAGGACGATAGCGAATTCCTGCTGGTCGACGTGCGTGAACCCAATGAACTTGAACTCGCAAGTCTCCCTGATGCAGATTTCATCAACTTGCCCCTGAGCGAGCTTCGCGAGCGGCGTCTCGACGCCATACCGGAGGACATACGCCAGAACAAGGAATTGGAGGTGGTCCTGTTCTGCCATAAAGGACTGCGAAGCGCACAGGTAACCGTATTTCTGCGTCAACAGGGCTGGTCAAATGCTGTCAGTATGGCCGGAGGCATCGATGCCTGGGCTGATGAGATCGACGAATCGGTCGGTAAATATGCCAGCATGTAAGATCTCTCATTGCCTATTCGGGCGATCAGAGAGTTGGCGACATGCCGAGAGTCAGCAGTTTCGAGGAGTCTGACTCGGTCCGTATTGGAAGTTGGAGGAGCATCCGTTGAAATTGAACCGGCAGGTTAGCGGGAAACGTGAGAGCGACATCATCTGGATCGATTTGGGCGATCTAGGTGATCTGGTCTATCCCCGGGGCCCCCACGAACAGTGGCAGGACCACGGGCTGGGGCTTTTGCGTACGATCATGCACCAGCACGGCCTGAAGACCGACATCGTCTCCACGCGTGCCGTCACTTCATGGGAGCAGCTGGCGCCGAAACTTCGTGGCTACAAAATGGCCCTGATGAACGTGCGCAGCTACACCTTTCCTGTCGCCCTGAAAGCCGCTCAGATCTTCAAGGAGATCAACCCCGACGGCCTGGTACTGGCCGGCGGCATGCACGCAACGGTCGCGCCGGAAGAAATGGCTGAGGCTGATGCCTTCGACAAGATCTGCCAGGGCGCCGGTGAAGAGATCATAGTAGATCTGGTTCGGGACCCTGGAAGCTTTCCTAGAGTGTTCCTTGGAAAGGGCTCCCGTTCAATGGCCGACTGGCCGGAGATTGACCGCGAGCTGTGGCCCAAACCTGCCAACTGGAAGGAGGCGCTCGCCAACGCCCGGCCCAGGAGGGCGGTGCGTGCCCTGAAGCTGGAGCGAAACTTCAACTGGCCGATGGAGCCGGAGTGCGGCTGGGGACCTCCGCCTGTCGCCACAATCATTACCAGCCGGGTCTGCCCCTGGCAATGCGTGTTCTGCAATGAGGCATCCTACATCCCCAACATGGGACGCCGCCCTGTTTCCATGGTGATCGACGAACTCAACGCCCTCGACGAAAAGTACGGGGTGGGCTCAGTTGTGATCCACGACTCTATGTTCTTCCAGAACCCCAAATGGCTGCAGGAGTGGATCGAAGAGTACCCCCGCCGCGCCAATAAACTGTGGCCCTACTGGGCAGCCGGCCGTGCCGACACGGTGCGTCAATGGCCCGATCTGTTCACCGCCTTGGTGCGCGAGACGAACTGGAACCTGATCTCCATCGGCTTTGAGTCGGGTAGTGATCGCATACTGAAACTCCTCAACAAGGAGTGCACTGAGGAGGACAACAACTTCGCCATCGACCTCGTCAACCGCCTTGGGGATGAGATGGTGGCGGAAGGAAAAGAACCGCCTGTCTTCTGGTCGAACATCATGCTCGGCATTCCAGGCGAAACGGACGAAGACGCCTTCAAAACAATGCGCATGCTCAAGCGCATGAAGCGTGTGTTCCCGTCCATCTCCTACTACGCGCCCTATCCCGGCTCGGCACTGGGCTTTCAGTTGATCGCCGAAGGAAAGAGCCTGATGAGCAAGGACAACTACCACCGCTTCCCGGATGATGAAAAGGTAAAGGGCGTCAACTACGGCTTCTACCGCGAATTGCTAGCCGGCAAGTTCGATGCGGAAGTGAATCGCGGCCTGACTGAGGAGCAGCAGCAGCGGGGCTACGACGGCATGTACCAGCAGGCGCTGGTCAAGGCCTGACCAATGAGCAGCTTTTCCAATCCCCACTACATGTACTTGTTTGACATGAAGAACGGCAAGAAAAAGCTTGCCTACGGTCAGAGCCCCGAAGACGCTCTCGACATTCTGCGTCTGCGTCTGACAGATGAAGAGATGTCCCAGATCAGAGCCGAAAAGTACAAAAAGATCAGCCAGCGCAAGCTGCAAGAGCACGTCCACGAACTGGGATGATACTTCGCTCCGCCGTCGCGAAGTTGCGCGAAGCACTGTTGACCGCAAGCAGGACCCTCAGGCCCCCCTCCTCTCAAGGAGAGCTATCCCCCGTACAGAAACAGATCCTGCGATCGCTACTGGACGGCGCCACGCTGAAGTCCCACCGCTATCTGGACGGAGGCAAGGAATACCGTCTCCATCCTCTATACGGTGACGCGACCCAGGTCCCGTTGCAGGATGTCCAGGGGCTGGAGGAGCAAGGCCTCCTGCTCAGCAACCATAAGTTCCCTGCGGCCACTCTTTACCTGTCGCAGCAAGGACGCCGGCTGGATCAAATAGAGTAGAGGTTTCCCGGTTCCCCTCCCTCCCAAAAGATTCCCGGCTTTACCCTTGAGCAAGATGAAGAGACCCACCGGCTTTCGACAAGTGACGAAACTTCCCAAGCCGATTCCACTAGCCTTCGTCCGGAAGGATAATCCCAAGATCGTCAGGCCTGGTTGCTCCGTAAGGATTGTCAAACTCCACCTTGGGAAAGGAATACCTTGATTCCTCAACAGGTTCGTCCGAATCCAACTCAGACAGCTCGCGATGAATCTGCTCGGATGCCGCACGAAATGCCCCCACCTCGATCCCCTGGCACACGTCGGCCAGTCCGCGTAACTTCGGCAGGCCGCGGCGAAACATCTTCAGGGCCCCGCGTCGGTTTCCACGCTCCATCTGAAGAAAAGCCACCCCTACCTGCAAGATCCCCTGGTACAGATCGCGAACCGCACGAGTTTCCTCGTTCCACGCCAGCTCCAGGTATTCATGCTGTTCGAAATAATCCCCCTCATTGAAGGTAAGTAATCCGGCTACCGCGGCGCGGCTGGGCGAATCTGCACAGCCTTCCAGATGACGAACCGGCGGGTGTATGTGCCGGTCAACTACCGCCACCAGTTCCTCCATCATTCTGCTGCGTGCCCAGGCATGGTCTGCCCCCGCTCTGCGGGCGCGCTGCAGCGTCTTCACGTCGACGTGGCTTCCGAACGCAAAGATCGGTACCAGGCGCGTGTGCGGCTTCACTTTGCATTCACGAACGGCCGCTTCCCAGTCTCCGGGTGTCTTCAGATCCAGCAGGGCTAGCACTGGGAAGGTTCGTGCTACCGCCTCCACAAACTGGTCGGCTTCGTCGACGGTGTATGGGTCGCCGCCTGCCGCCCGTACAACGTCCTCCAGCCTGACCGAAAAAAAGAGGTCCGGTTCAACTATCACTACTACCGGTCGATATTGGTGGTTGTCGGACATCTGGTCCTCCATCGTACAACCCTTGATTCCGGTGAGCTCTTCCTGAAGTCGGCCACCAAAAAGCCGACGGAATCCATCTCTGTGATTGTGCCGGATTCTACTGCGTACGGCCTGAACTGCGCCAATCCTGCTCAGGACAAAGTTCGAATCATGGGGCCCGCTTTTCCATTGCCGAAACCTGTGCTCTCTCTGATATACTGATGCCAAAATTGGCCGGTACCGAAAGGAACGAAATGGAAAACCAAAACAGCGTGTCCGATCAAACCCCCAAACTCCCGTACGAAGAAAGCTATGCCCAACTTCAAGCCATTCTGGAGAAACTTGAAGCCAGCGATCTACCCTTGGCCGATTCACTGGACCTGTATGAAGCAGGCGTGAAACTGGCCGCCCGCTGCGGCGTTCTGCTCGAAGAAGCCGAACTTCGAGTCAGGAAATGGGAGCCGGACGGAACCCTAACTGATTTGAGCGATATCTCGGACCCATAGACAAATGCAGCTACTGGGTAACAGCTCAATCATCTGGCTTCCGCTGTCTGCCGGTCTCATCGTGCAGCTCTACAAGTTTCTCTTCGAATGGGTATTGCGGCGCGACTTCGACCTGCGCGTGCTGGCTCGCGCTGGGGGCATGCCCAGCAGCCATGCGGCTATGGTCTGCAGCCTCGTCGCCGCAATCGGCTATCGCTCCGGCCCGCGCAGCGACGTATTTGCCTTGGCCGCCATATTCGCACTTGTCGTCATGTACGACGCCACAGGCGTGCGGCAAGCCGCCGGCAAGCAAGCGAAAGTCCTGAATCAGATCCTGAGAGAGCTCTTCACCGGTCAGCCCGTCAGCGAAGAGGAACTGAAAGAGCTGATCGGCCATTCTCCCACAGAGGTGTACGTAGGCGCACTGATCGGCGTTCTCTACACAGTACTGTGGTTTCAATTCGCCTCCTGACCCTTTGCTGTGCCGCCCATCGCTGAATCCTCAGTTTTGCGGGGACGACTCCCCAAGTTTGTGGAGCAGCTTGCAGTAAGCAATCTGGCTCTTGCGGAAACTGGCCAGCCGGAAGAACTCGTCCGGCGCGTGGAAATTCTCGTCTTCGATGCCGAATCCGAAGCTGATAGTGTCCACTCCTAGCTGTTCCTGAAAGACGCCGGTGATGGGGATGCTGCCACCGCTTCGGGTCTGGTAGGGTTCACGGCCGTACATCTCTTCCAGAACGGCGGCCGCGGCCCGGTTGCCCCAGTGGTCCGCCGCTATGCTGTAAGGTCGACCTAGAATTGACAACGGCGTCACTGTTACCTTGACACCTTGCGGCGCTTTCTGAGTGATATGCTCCTTCAGCAAGTCGATGATGCCCGCGGGATCCTGGTCGGCCACCAGGCGGCAGGTGATCTTCGCGTGTGCTGAGTTGGGAAGTACCGTCTTGATGCCCTCCTCCTGGAAGCCGCCCCAGATGCCGTTCATCTCCAGCGTGGGTCGAACCCAGCCTCGCTCCCTGTTCGTGTATCCAGGTTCACCAAACTCATTATCTAAACCCAGATCCTCTAGGTACTCCTCCCCGTCAAAGGGGACACGCGCGATTGCGGCGCGCTCTTCGGCCGTTAGCTCCACCACATCATCATAGAAACCCTCAACAGCTACCGAGCCGTTTGCCCTGCGCAACGATCCCAGGATCTGTGTCAGAGCGTGAATTGGATTCTGGATACGGCCTCCGTGTAGCCCGGAGTGGAGGTCTGACGATGCGCCATGCACATCGACCTGCAGTCCGCACACGCCTCGCAGCGACATGAGCAGGATCGGCTCGGTCTCGCTGAACTGCCCGCCATCGGCGCTGACAGCTAGATCGCAGGCGAAGCGCCCCCTGTGCGGCGGCATAAATGCAGGAATGTGTGGACTTCCAATCTCCTCCTGGCCTTCGAAGCAAAACTTCAAATTGACTGGCGCAGCCCCCTCGCTTTGCAAAAGAGCCTCAACCGCAAGGATGGGCGCCAGCATGTTCCCTTTGTCGTCAGATGCGCCGCGAGCATAGACCCGCTCCTCTCTTACCGTGGGCTCGAAAGGCGGGTCTGTCCATAGTTCAACCGGGTCGACAGGCTGCACGTCGAAATGTCCGTAGATCATCACTGTAGGCTTGCCTGGCGCATGCAGCCAGTCTCCGTAAACCACAGGGTGGCCTTCCGTTGGCAGCACCTCGACGTTCTCCACACCGGCAGCATTCAATCGCCTGGCGACCCAGTGGCCGGCACGCTCCACGTCCTCGGCGCGTTCTGGCAGCGCAGAAATGCTGGGTATGCGCAGGAAGTCAAGCAACTCTTCTAGAAAACGGTCCTGGTTGGACTCGAGATAGTTTTGGTAATCTGCCATGCTCTGCTCTCCTGGTTGTGGGATCGGTTCCAGCCGTTTCGGCGCATTCTACTGTAGTGCCTGGCCGCTGGTCAAGAGAAACGCTCACGCGAGTGCATCCCCAAATGGCGGCGAACTCGCTTTTACCTCGGGTCGCACCAGGGCCATGTCCAGTCCCTCTGAAGCTCTGAGGCAGACGATGCGCCTTCTCTGACCACTGACCACTATCTACTGACCGCTGCATTTCTGGGCGGTCGGGCCTATTCGGCCCTCCCTTGTGCGGGGGCTCCGCCCCCGCAACGCCCCCCCTACACCATGCCTCATCGACCGTGTGTCGACATTGGAGACGGGTGCCTGATCGAAAGTGTCCAGCCAGACCACGTCCCGCCAGTCCCATCGAATCCCCGTAGCTGCCTGCCCTGTCGCCGGCAGTTGTGCGGATTCCCAATGCCCTTTCTCTTTGCCCTCGAAACTGTCTGCGGTAGAATTCTCCACCAAGCATTGGATTCCCGCCGCAATAGAACCAGGATACCGGATGAAAGAGCCACAGGACTGCGAGTCTCTCGACGAGGTAAGAGCGCAAATCGACCGGTTGGATCGGTCCCTCATCACTACCATCGGCCGCCGCCAGGAGTACGTCCACGCAGCAGCCCAATTCAAACAAAGCCAAGAACAGGTACATGCCCACGAGCGCCAGCGCAGCATGCTGGCTGCCCGCCGGCTCTGGGCAGAGAACGAAGGGGTAGACCCGGATCTGATTGAAGCACTATTTCGCAAAATGGTCGACCACTTTATCAAGGCAGAGATGGCTGTGTTTTCAGCTCTTGGCAATAGAGAAACGGATAGCCAGACCCCTTCTTCCCTGAGCGACGCGGTTGATGCCGGGCGCCCCGAGGGGGCCGACTCCAAAGGGTCGTGAACGCGTGAGTACCCGGCCCAACCCGGATGACTGGCGGGCCAGCGTCCGCGTGGCCCTCGTCCACGACTGGCTCAATCAGATGGGAGGCGCAGAAAATGTGCTCGAAGAGTTTGTGGACCTCTTCCCAGGCGCGCCGGTCTACACCAGTATGTACGGGCCGGACAAAATGCCCGATTCGTACGCAAACTGGCCCATCCGCACCACCTTCATGCAGCGCCTCCCACTGGTGACCGACCACCACCAGGCCTACCTTCCCCTCTATCCGGCCGCGTTTCAGACTACCGACTTAAGTGGGTTCGATCTGATTCTCAGCAACAAGAGCGGCTTCTGCCACGGGATCACGTCACGCAAGGGCCGGCAAAGAGCACTTCACGTCTGTTACTGCCTTACACCAACCCGGTTCCTGTGGCTCTACGACCAGTACCGCCAAAGGGAGCAAATCGGCGGGCTGCTCGATCTCGCCCTGAGGCCGCTGCTTGCTCTGCTGCGACGCTGGGACTACGCCGCCGCCCAGAAGGTCGACTATTTCATCGCCATAAGCAGCGCCGTACAGGAGCGCATCCGCACCATCTACGATCGCGACAGCGTAATCGTCCACCCTCCGGTCGATACCGAACGATTCTCTCCTGACCCGGCGGTCCCCGTGGGTGACTACTTTCTGATCGTCAGTCGCCTGATACCCTACAAACGCGTTGACCTGGCCGTCAGGGCCTTCCGGGAACTGCCGCACGAACGGCTGATCGTTGTCGGCAGCGGCCGCGCCAGAAACGCGCTTGAGGAGATGGCTGGGCCCAATGTGACCTTCCACGGCTGGCAGCCCGGCAATCGAATTCTGGAGTTGATGCGGGGCTGCAAGGCCTTCCTCTTCCCCGGCCTTGAGGACTTTGGGATCACGCCGGTTGAGGCGATGAGCACCGGCCGGCCAGTGATAGCTTTTCGCGGAGGAGGGGCTCTGGATACCGTCATCCCAGGCGAAACAGGCGAGTTTTTTGACAGGCAGACGCCGGATCTGTTGAGGGAAGCCATTGAACATTTCAACGTCCACGCCTACGACCCCGCCGCGTGCCGCCGTCAAGCCGAGCGCTTCAGTAGAGAGGCCTTTCGCCTCCGCCTGCTCGATTGCCTGCGTGAATTCGTCAACCGCTGACACCGCTAACGATCCCATCCGCACGAGAACGGAGAGGCTAATATGCCCTCAGCCCCTGAAAGCTCACCAGTTCGGTCATCCGTCAACGATTGCCTGAGCGAATCGAAGATCCGACAGTTGTACCTGGCCGGCGACGTAGCCCACGACATTGACCATGTTCTGAGAGTAACGCAGTTGGGGTTGCGCATCGCCCATGCCGAGAACGCCGACCCCGAAGTCGTTCGCGCCGCTGCCCTCCTTCATGACCTGCCCGTTTCCGGCAGAGGACGAACCACACATCACTTTGCCGCCGCCGAGTTTGCCGCCGAATACCTGTCCGCAGCCGGCATGGATGCCTCCCGCATTGAAAACGTCGTCCACTGCATCCGGGCCCACCGTTACCGAGACCGCTCGGTCCAGCCCCATACGCTCGAATCCAAATGTCTCTACGACGCCGACAAATTGGATAGTATCGGGGCAATCGGCGTTGCCAGGGCCTTCGCCCACGCCGGTAACTATACAAACCGTCTCTGGACCCAGCCCGCGACCGATGTACCGCCGCAAACCGCCCAACCTGAACCGCCCGAGTATACGCCTGTACACGAATTCGTCTATAAGCTGCGCCAGGTTCTGACTACGCTCTACACGCCAACCGCACGCAAAATCGGGGAGCGGCGGCACGAGTTTATGGTCCGCTATTTCGAACAGTTGGACGCTGAGATGACGGGTAGCCGGTAGAGCCGCATAGCCATCCCGACCCTGGACTGCCATCTCCTTTCCGCTCCGTGCACCCGTATGCTCGAGAACCGTCCCATCTGCGTGCCTCGAAACTGTGAAATTCAGGCAAATGTGTTAGGCTATCGGAGTTGTAAGAACCGTCTCCCCACTGCGAAGGTGAAGCAATGTCACAACCACACAAATCCCAAAACGCTTCCCCGCTACCCTTCCATGAGGTCGCCCGCCTGCCTCTTCCCGGTGACAACGTAGCTATCGCCACGCGTACTCTGGCAGCCGGCACGCAAATCGCATTTGGCGAAAATCTCCTGACGTTGGACTTTACAACCATGGAAGGACACCGGTTCGCCGTGGCCCCGATCCAGCAGGGCGCCCCGCTACTCTCATGGGAGTTGCCATTTGGCCTGGCGACGCGGGAGATTGCTCCGGGCGAATACATACGCAACGCCGAAATGCTCGATGCGCTCGGCGTACGTGCGCTCGACTTTGATCTTCCCAGCGAGCCGAATTTCGCCGATCACGTCCAGGCCTACGATCTGGACGCTGGCGGCTTCCAACCCGGCCGGCAGGTTGAACGATATTCTGAAGATCGCTGCTTTGAAGGCTATGCCCGTTCCGGCGGCCGCGGGGTTGGGACCCGAAATACAATCATTCTACTCGGAACATCCTCCCGCACAGGAGGATTCGTCAGGCAGTTGGAGTCCAGGTTCGCCGGCGTCGCCGATCAATACAGCAACATAGACGGCATCGTAGCCGTTGCCCACACCGAGGGCGGCCACGATAATCCCAACAACACCGAGTCCACCTTGAGCACACTGGCCGGCTTTATCACCCATCCCAATGCCGGCGCCGTCCTGTGCGTGGACTACGGTCTTGAGCCGGTCAACAACGCCCTGCTGCATACCTTTCTGACGGAGAAGGACTACCCGCTCGAGGAAGTCCCTCACGCCTTCCTGACCCTCACAGGCGGTTTTCAGGCCGGATTGGAACAGGCCGAAGCCACTGTGAACGGCTGGCTTGACGAGGTCAACGCCACCCCGCGTACGCCGCAACCCCTTTCTGAGTTGAAGCTGGCTCTGCAATGCGGCGGCTCAGACGCCTTCTCCGGCATCTCGGGCAACCCCCTTGCCTCTTGGGTAGCACGCGAGCTGGTCCGGTACGGCGGCGCCGCCAATCTGGCAGAGACCGACGAACTGATCGGCGCCGAACCCTACATCATGCTCAACGTGCGCGACCTTGAGACCGCTGCCGAGTTTCTCTCCACCATCGAGCGTTTCCAGGAACGGGTTGCCTGGCACGGCCACTCAGCCGCCGGCAATCCCTCCGGCGGCAACAAATATCGCGGGCTGTACAACATCGTCCTCAAGTCAATTGGCGCAGCCATGAAACGACACCCTGACGTGCGACTCGACCATGTCATTCCCTATAGCGCGCCGATGAGTGAGCCCGGTTACTACTTCATGGACAGCCCGGGAAATGATCTGGAGAGCATTGCCGGGCAGGTTGCGTCCGGCTGTAACATGATCTACTTTGTCACCGGCAACGGCTCGATCACTAATTTCCCGTTCGTTCCCACCATCAAGATCGTCACCACGACGCGCCGGTATGAGTTGCTCAGCCAGGATATGGACGTGAACGCAGGCAGTTATCTCGACGGAACGCCTATGGACGAACTTGGCGCCGAAACGCTTGACCTGACGGTGCGCGCCGCCTCTGGCGAGCGAACAGTAGGCGAAAAAGCCGGCCACGCCCAGGTGCAGCTCTGGCGAGACTGGCGCCAGACGGGACCAGGCCGCGTTGAAGAGATCAACCGCCGGCCTAAGCCTGCAGGCCGACCGTTGCAAATACGCCGCAATGCAGCCGCCCCCGTTCTTGATCTCGCCTACCCTGCGTTTTCGACGCCAACCGGTCCCGCCGCAGACCGCATCGGCCTGATTCTGCCGACCAGCCTCTGCTCCGGCCAGATCGGCCAGATCGCCGCTGCACGCCTCAATCGCCGATACACCGCCGGCAATGAGTCAACGTCCTCTCTCAAGCGATTCGTCGCGCTTGCCCATACCGAAGGCTGCGGGTTCTCAGGCGGACACACCGGCGACCTCTACGTGCGCACCGTCCTGGGCTACCTGCAACACCCCCTTGCCGCCGAGACCCTGCTCCTGGAACATGGCTGCGAAAAGACTCACAATGACTACTTCCGCAACGAGCTGGAAGAAAACGGTTTGGACCTGGATCAATATGGCTGGGCCAGCATCCAACTGGACGGAGGGATCGACGCCGTGCTGGAAAAGGTCGATGCTTGGTTCGCGCAGCGACTGGCCTCTGCTGAGACGGCTGAGCAGACGATGGCTGACATATCCGCCCTTCGAATCGGGCTTCTGAGCGCCGGAGACCCCCCGGCCGCGGTTTCTCAACAGTTCGGTCGCCTGGCTGCAGCCATCGCCGCTGGCGGCGGAACCGTCATTCTACCGGAAAACACGTCACTTCTTTCGTCCAAAGCCTTTCTTGATGAGAGCATTGGCGACGGCCCGCACCTGCCCACTCTTGCGTACGGGCAGTCGCTGGCTGACGCATCCGAGCGCAGCGGGCTCCACGTGATGGAGACGCCCACCGAACACTGGGCCGAAACCCTGACCGGTCTCGGCGGCACCGGCGTTGAAGTCATCCTGGCCCATGTGAGTAGCCACCCGGTCGAAGGCCATCCCCTTGTGCCTGTGCTCCAGGTAACGACGCCCGACTGTACGGCAATGCAGTACGCCCAAGACATGGACGCAGTTCTCGAAGACGAGGCCGGTTCCTGGCCTCAGTTTCTGGCCAGCTTGTTGACCAGGACACTGGAAGGTAATCACCAGCCAAGAGCGACGCGCGCAGGCAACATCGAATTCCAGTTTACGCGCGGTCTTCTTGGTGTCTCTCTATAGCCGCCAACGCCGCAACGAGTCCAAATGATGTCCCAAAATCGTCCCAATATAATCTACGTCTTCGCCGACCAGTGGCGGGCGCAGGACACAGGCTACGCTGGCAACCGCCAGGTCCGTACACCCCATCTGGACCGGTTAGCGGCTCAGAGCGCCAACTTTATCCATGCCGTTGCCGGTATTCCCGTCTGCTGCCCGGCACGTGCCTCCCTGCTTACCGGTCAACACGCGCTGACCCACGGCGTATTCGTCAATGACGTCCATCTGGCCGACGACGCTGTTTCTATGGCCAAGCTATACAAAGCGGCCGGATACGACACCGCCTACGTGGGCAAATGGCATGTTGACGGCCGCGGACGAAGCAACTACGTCCCGCCTGAAAGCCGCCAGGGATTCGACTACTTTAAGGCGCTGGAGTGCACACACGACTACAACAACTCCAAATACTACGCCGGTGACTCGGACCAGCAATTGACATGGGATGGATACGACGCGATCGAGCAGACCAAGGATGTACAGGCCTTTTTGCGTTCTCGCGTTCACAGGGACGGCGACGGCAAGTCCGACAACCCATTTCTACTCCTCCTCTCCTGGGGCCCTCCCCACGCGCCCTACGAAACGGCTCCCGCAGCCTATCGCAAACTCTACAGTCCCGACGACGTGGAGCTGAGACCAAACGTGCCCCCGGAGATGGCCGGCGAAGCCCGCGAATGGATCGCTGGCTACTACGCCCACTGCACGGCCCTTGACGACTGTCTCGGCGCGCTGCTCCAGACCATCCAAGAAGAGGGCCTGGCAGACGACACAATCTTCGTCTTTACGTCCGACCATGGTGACATGCTGGGCTCCCAGGGTGAAGTCAAGAAGCAGCGGCCCTGGGAGGAGTCGATCCGTGTGCCCTTCCTGCTCCGCTGGCCGCAGCGTTTCGGCCTCAATGGACGCGAGATCGACGCACTGCTGGATACCCCCGACATTCTGCCTACTCTCTTGTCTCTGTGTGGGATTCCCATTCCTGGCACGGTTGAGGGAAGGGATTTTTCGGCCGCGATCGAGGGCGGTCCCGATCCGTCCGGGGGCGCCGCCCTCATCTACTGCCCTCATCCCTTTGGCCAGTTCTTGCGACGTGACGGCGGCCGCGAGTATCGAGGACTCCGCACGCGTACACACACCTACGCTCGCGCCTTGGACGGTCCCTGGCTCCTCTACGACAACGAAGCCGATCCCTTCCAGATGCAGAACCTGGTGAACCGCCCCGAAGTAGAGTCTCTGCAAGCTGAACTGGAGTCTCAGCTACAAGCCAGACTCGATGACCGCGGCGATGAGTTTCTGCCTGGCAAGCATTATGTCGAGCACTGGGGCTACCCTCTGGACGAATCCGGGACAGTTCCCTTTAGCTGGTGATCGAGGACCGAGGTATGTCCTGAGGAGCCCCGACGTACACTCAGCATGTTCTGAGTCTGACAATGGAGGATGAACCAAACCTTGAATCCAGCAACTGCCTATCTGCACGCAGCGCAAGCCATATTGGACCGCATCGTCTCCACCCAGACCGAGAATATCCAGCGAGCCGCCGATATCTGTGTCGACACCATTGCCGCGGAAGGTCTGGTGCACCTGTTCGGTACAGGCCACTCCCGCATGTTCATAGAGGAGATGTATCCTCGCCACGGCTCCTTTCCGGGTTTCCACCCTATCGTTGAACTGTCCTTGACCTTTCACAACCAGGTCGTTGGCGCCAACGGGCAGCGCCAGGCCATGTTCATTGAGCATGTGGAGGGCTTTGCCCGGCAGATTCTGCGCAACTTCGTGCTGCATCCTCCCGACAGTTTCATGATCTTTTCGAACAGCGGTGTCAATGAGGTTGTCGTGGAGATGGCCATGGAAGCAAAAGCGCTGGACTTACCCGTGATTGCGGTCGTGTCAGTCGATCACTGCACCGCGTCGGCACCGAAACATAGCAGCGGAAAAAAGCTGATGGACATAGCAGACGTCACGATCGACAACTGTACCCCCGCCGGAGATGCCATGGTCAACATCGAAGGTCTCGAAGATCCAGTCGGACCAGGCTCGACAGTCGGTGCCGCCGCCGTCGTGAATGCCATCAAATGCCAGGTTGCCTCAGGCCTGACCGCGCGCGGAAAGCCGCCTCTTGTCCTCTCCAGCAGCGTGTTCTCAGGAGACGCCTCTGCAGCCAAGTTCGACGCCTCTTACGACGACTACAGGCGCCGAGTTCGCCGCGTTTATGGGGACTGATCGAATTCCAAACAGTACGGACCGAGTCCCGAAGACCCTCGCAAGTCTTTGCATAGCCACAAGAGCCCGAATTTCCAATGCAACCCACTCCGCTTCGCACCACCGTCATCGGCAGCTATCCCTTTCCCGCCTGGCTTGAGTTCGCCAGCGCCCACCTCGACCGGTTCGGAAGCGGCGACGTCGCCGAAATGGTGGACGACGCAGTTGTGGCAGCCGTCCACGACCAGCTTGAGGCAGGCACCGATGTCATCACCGACGGCGAACAGACCCGGCTGGATTTCAACCTCTCCTTCTACGGTTACCTTGAAGGAATCCAACCGGAACAGGCCTCGCCGCGACGCTGGGGGCCGCCGGCACACGACCAGCGCGGCAAACACGCCATTGTTGGCGACCTCACGGCGCCAAACGGGCTGGGCGCGGTTGCTGAGTTCCAGCGCCTTAAACGGCTGGCGCCGGATTCAGAAGGGGGCCCTACACTGAAGGCAAGTGTTCCCGGACCCTATACGCTCAGCGGCCGCCTCCTTCCCAACCGCCAGTATCCCGACCGCTATGCCGTGACAGAGGCGCTGCTGCCAATCGTACGCAAGGAGCTGGAGGACCTGGTCGAGGCCGGCTGTACCGAGCTGACGGTTGATGAACCTTCAATGAGTTGTTACGCCTATCGCGAAGACCCGGCCCGCTTCGTCGACATCTTCAACCGCACCGTGGAACCAGTCATTGGCCGGTGCCGGCTCTCCACCCACCTCTGCTTCGGCAACTACAAGGGCCATCCGGTGGGATTCCGCCGTTACGCGCCGATGTTCCCAGCCTTTCTTGACATGGAGGTGGACGAGATTCACGTGGAGATGGCGAACCGGGAGTATTCGGAACTCGAGGTGATCGGTCTCATCACCGAGAGAAGAGACGCGGCCGTGGGCATCATCGACGTCAAGAGCTACTTCATCGAGCCGCCTCAACTTGTTGCCGAAACCGTCCGGCGCTGCCTCAAGTTCGCTCCCGCTGACCGTCTGGCATTCGCACCGGACTGCGGACTCAGTCAGACCGCCCGCTGGGCCGCGAAGCAAAAGCTGAAGAACATGGTGGAGGGAGTGCACCTCGTTCGTGAAGAACTGTAGCGTCGAAAATTTGTAGTGAGCTTTCCGCTATGGTAGACTGCGGGGCTGTGTGCATACCGGTTGCCTTGGAAGAATTGAGCCCCCGGACCAGGTGAAGTTCGGTATTCGACCGGTGGATTCGGCGCCGGTGGTGAGTGCAGCAAAAAGACTATTAGGCTAATGCAGAGGCATGGCACTCTCCGGCTGTGGCCCTGCAAAAGATAAGAGGTGGTATAGGATGACAAACGCATTGATGGCTTCTCTGCAGCCGAAACTGCCCGAGAGCATGGCTGAAATCGATCCCGGTGATACAGTTCGCGTTCACCAACGCATCACCGAAGGCCGAAACGAACGTATTCAGGTCTTTCAAGGGGTGGTAATATCGATGCGCGGGGGCCATGACGCCGGTGCCAGCTACACGGTACGCCGCACAGGATCCCACGGCGTCGGCGTTGAGCGCACGTTCCCGCTTTACAGCAAGAACGTCGATAAGGTCGAGGTTCTGCGCAAGACCAAAGTGCGCCGCGCCCAACTCTACTACCTGCGCGATCGGCAGGGCAAGTCTGCCCGCCTCAAGGAGAAACGCTTCATCAGCGTTTAGAATGGCACGCCAGTAACGCTTTCAAATCTGCGCCGGCACACGACCTGTGTGTTCGGCGCATTGTTCTTTCTACTTCTATGTTGGTTCTTGAACGGCCAACCCCAGCCGCTCAAACTGCTCCCGCGGCGCACTGTTTGCCTGCATCTGTTCCGCCATACGCGCCGACAACCTTGCCTCCTCGGCCACATTGTCGATAGGGCTTTCCTGCCCTGGATCCGCCTTCAAATCAAATAGCATCGTGTAACGCGGGACCGCGCCGAAGACCTGGCGGGAGGCGATCTTCATCGTCCGGCAGCCCTTCGTGAATGAGAACGGTTCGGCCAGTTCAAATTCCTGCAGTTCATCTGTGCCAAAGCGGTCCCGCATATGATTGGGCATCAGCGTGTAGTTGAAGAGGGGTTGGTTGTAGGATGGGTCCACTGGGCCCCGCATATACACATAACGCCCGTCTGTTATATTCACGTGTCCGCCGTGAACGCCAAAAAGCACCGCATCGCGCGTCGGCGCGTCCGTCGCAATGACATCGCCTAGGGGGATCCCCTCCACGTCCAGTGGCCTGTCAACCCCGAAAAACTCCAGGAGCGTCGCCGGCAGATCAATCATCTGCACCAACTGTTTCCGGCGCACGCCAGCCGCCCGGCTGCGAGGGTCCCAGATGAAGAGCGGGGTGTGAGCGACCTCATTGTAGAAGGGAGGCACAATCTTGGCCCACCAGTCATGCTCTCCCAACAGAAAGCCGTGGTCGGTACACACGATCAGCATCGTGTCCTCCCACATGTTAAGATTATCCATCAGGTCCAACACTTTCCCCAGGTACTCGTCGCACATACTGAGCAGCGCCGCGTATTCGTATCGCAGATGCTGCACCTCTTCAGGCGTTTCCTCCACCTCTCGATAGGATGGCCAGTCGAAGAGCTTACCGTTGTATTCGTGCGGATAGAGGTCCTTGTACTTCTGCTGCGTAAAGAACGGTTCATGCGGATCGAAGGTCTCTACCTGCAGGAACCAGTTGTCCTCTTCGTGGTTGCGGCGGATAAACTCCAGCCCGGCCGAGAAGGTCTTCGCCTGCGGCTGCTTCTCCTCACTGTCTAGGACCGTCCTGTTGATCCAGTCCTGGCGAGAGGTGTCCCCGTTCCGGCGCTTAGTTCCCTGAGGCAGAGGCCGCAAGTTTGAAGAGGACGTCCGGTTGATGTTCTCCGGCACTTCCGGGTCCGCCACCTGCCCGATCCAGGCGTCCCCTTCCTGGCCTCGGTGAAAATCCCAGCTATCATAGCGCGTGTGATAGGATGCCCCGCCATCCTCGAAATAATGCTGGTGGTCTGTGCTGAGATGTGTGTAAATTCCGTTCCTCGACAGATTCTCCGGCATCGAATCGTCGAACGGCTCAAGCGGTCCCCAGCTGCGATGCAGGAAATTGTAGCGGCCTGTATGCAGCTCCCGCCGCGCCGGCATGCAGGGCATACTGCCAACATAGCAGTTGTCGAAAGTGACCGTCCGTTCCGCCAGCCGGGTGAAATTTGGCGCATGCGTCCAGTCGCAGCCGTATGGAGGCAACATATGCCGGTTCAACGTGTCGAACATGACCATCACAGCTCTCATGACGAATAAGGCTCCTGTTTTCCAAAAAAGACGTCGTAGATCAAGCGTGACTTCGAAGTCCTTGCCAAATGAATATCATGATTCAGCTAGACAAATTTGATTCAATCTCTCCTCCACTCCTGCCGCCCATCCGTCCCTGCTTTCACTAACCACTAACCACTGCAGTTTTGGGCGGTCGGGCCTATTCGGCCCTCCCTTGTGCGGGGGCTCCGCCCCCGCAACGCCCCCCCCTAATGCCTACTCGACCGGGTGTCGATATTCGTAACAGGTGCCTAATTGAAGGTGTCCAGCCAGACCACGTCCCGCCAGTCCCATCAGGTCCCCGCAGCTGCCGGCCTTGTGCTCTCGCACCCTCCCCAACCGACGGACTCCGCCGTACGGCCGGGCCCGGCGCCTGCACTGCGTCTCGCACAAAGACGGCAAAAGACTCCAGCCACCGCTGGCACTTTTTCCCGCCAGACTGTTCCCACCCCTAATCTGGGATGCACTCACTCAGATCGACAAACTGAACACTCCGTCATTCCGGATCTAGGCAGACCACGCACAGTACGCGCACAGAACATATCACAGCGGTTACGCGGAAACAGTTGCCTCAAGACGTGCGGCCACTAGACGTCCCCGATTTCCATGACCACCTGTCCTTTATTCGTTCCGCGTATTACGGCAATCAGCGAAAGCACGGCCACCGCGAAGGGATACTTTCGCCTGAGAAATCCTGCCATTGATCTCTTCGTCTCTTCTTCATCTGAGATCGACATGACAACGCCTTCCACCCAGGGACCCTGAACGTTGCCCCTCATGTCACATCGGGCTACTCTGACGCGCGGATTATTGCGAGCGCGTCTGACCTTCCAACTGTCGCCCTGCGTCCACACCAGCAGCTTGCCCTCCTGCGCAACAGTCCAGACCGGTGTATTGACCCCCTGGCCGTTTTTGCGGAAGGTCTCCAGAGCAATGTATTTGGGATTGCCAATATCTGAAAGCTTCACGCGCCCGACTTCCTCGCTCTAACCAAGTTACTCCGACAGTATATCGCGCAGAACAATATCGCGTCTGCCCATCAGCATTGAATTGCCCTCGGAGTCGAGGCCCTCCTCTATCTCCATGATCAACGCCGACACCTCCGCCCCAGCCCCCGCGAATATCCGGTCGGTCCCGGCATTCGGGTCGTTACTGAAATAGAACTGCGTGGTCAGAAGTTCACGCCCGTCCATCCGGACCTTCACGTGGATATGTCGGGGACGCGGATTGTAGTCGCCCGGCATGATCGTCCTGAAACTGTAGCGGCCATCCGGCCCGGTATCCGATTCGCCATACGACTGAAAGTTCACATCCCTTCTCGAACTGTTGGAGTCGCCAGGGTGCATGTAGATTCCGTTGTCATCGGTCTGCCATATCTCGACAACTGCGCCGTGAACGGGCATACCGGCACCGTCGTATACTGTTCCTTCAAAGACGAGAATCTCCCCGGCAGGCCTTCCCTCCGCCCCGTCCACGACGAAGAGGTCGCTGTCTCGATCATCCGGCATCTGCACAGGATAGAAGGGCCCTTCGGTCTGAGAAGGTGTGTAGTATTCGACCTCAATTCGCAGCGCTTCGAGGTCTTGTTCAACTGACACCTCGCCCAGATCACCTTCCTCCTGACTCGCCGCGCTCACTTCCTCTGCGGGGTGGCCTTGAGGCGCCTGCATTCTGGGCTCTGCGGTTATCTCGGTGGCCGCACATGCGCCCAAAACTATCGCCGCCAATGCTGCCGCGAGCAGAATGCAATTAAGTGGCCGTTTCTTCATGGGATGGTCACAGTTCCTTCAGATGGAAGCGAAAGTCGGACTGCATCGCCTCCCTCAACTCTCCAGGGCAATATCGAATTCGGCCTCGGTCTTAGCCCGGACCGCTTCCAGCGAGGCCCCCTCCATCAGTTCGGTGACCGTCAGGCGCCCGTCCAGAAAGCGAAAGACGGCTAGTTCGGTAATGATTACGTCAACCGCGCCTGTCGCAGTCAGCGGCAGCGTACAGGTCGGCACAATCTTCGAACTGCCGTCACGGCTGCTGTGGGTCATAGTCACGATCAGGCGCCTGGCGCCCGATGCCAGGTCCATCGCCCCGCCAACGCCCAGCAGCGGCCTCCCGGGCGCCGCCCAGTTGGCCAGATTGGCCTGCGCGTCCACCTGCAGCCCCCCCATGATCGCCACATCCACGTGCCCGCCCCGGATCATCGCGAAGGAGTCGGCACTGTCAAAGTAGCTGCTGCCCGGCAATGCCGTCACCGGAATCTTGCTGGCATTGATCGGGTACTCCATCGCCCCGCCGCTCTCCGGCGCGGGACCCACCCCCAGCATCCCGTTCTCGGTATGCAATATGATGCCGTGCGCCGGTGTGATCAGGTCCGCCACGAGTGTCGGTATGCCCACACCCAGGTTTACTATGTCTCCCGGCTTAAGTTCGGCCAGCGCACGACGCGCCAACTTCATTCGCAAACCGCCAGCTCTTTTGCCGCTCTCGGCAATCGACGCCGACGAACCCAGGTCGGCCTCTGACGTCCTCACCGGCACCAGATAGTCGACGTAACATCCTGGCGTATGCACCGACTCTGGCCTCAGTTCCCCGGCCGGCACGCACTCCTCAACCTCTGCGATGACGAGGTCTGCTGCCGTGGCCATCGCTCTGTTGAAGTTCTGCTCAGTCATCCGGTATACAAGGTTGCCGGCTGCATCCGCGGTCCACGCCCTGATCAGCGCGACATCGGCCCGCAAAGCCGGCTGAAAGACATGCAGGCGGCCGTCGATCTGTTTCGTTTCCCGTCCTTCGGCCAGCACAGTGCCGGCCGCCGTCGGTGTGTAGAACCCGCCTATCCCGGCCCCGCCCGCCCGAATCGCCTCCGTCATCGTGCCCTGCGGCATCACTTCAAACTCGATTGCACCCGACTGTGCAGCGGCAACCGCTTCCGGATTGCTGGTAAAGAACGAGCCGATCGCCTTCTTGATCTGCCCGTTACGCAACAGTCGCCCCCCACCAAGGCCCGGCTCGCCAACGTTGTTCGCAATATAGGTTAATCCGCCAACGTCCGAATCCGCCAGCGCATGCAGTACCTGGGTGGGATTGCCAGTCATGCCGAAGCCGCCCACCAGAACTGTATCTCCGGACTTGACCAGTGCAGCAGCTTCCGAAGGCGTGATATGCGGTAGCAGCTTCAACCCTCCACCCTTTCGACCACCGTCGCCTCGCCCTGACCCACGCCAACGCAAAGCGTCGCCAGACCATACCGGGCAGTCTCGCCTGCATCGGCTCTTCTCTGCATCTCGTGGATAAGCGTCGTCAGTATGCGGGCGCCCGAGCAGCCCAGGGGATGGCCGAGGGATATCGCCCCGCCGTTTACATTCGTAATCTCTTCTCCCAGATCGAGCTCTCGCACTACCGCCAGCGTCTGCACCGCGAAAGCTTCGTTGATCTCGACCAAATCAATGTCGTCCGTCGAAAGCCCCGAACGCGCCAGCGCCTTGCGCGCCGCATCCACAGGCCCTAGGCCCATGACACGTGGATCCACGCCGGCTGCCGCCGACGCCACCCAGCGGGCCAACGGCCGGATCCCCAGTTCGCTGGCCCGCTCGCGCGACATCAGTACGAGCGCACTGGCCCCGTCGTTCAGCCCGCTGGCGTTACCGGCGGTGACGGTCCCGCCTTCTCGGAATGCAGGCCGCAGGCCCCCTAGCGCCTCCATGCTGGTCGCGAGCCTGTAGCCGTCCGGTCCATTCGTATAGCGAGGGTGTTCGTCGGTATCGAATACAACAGGATCACCTCGCCTTAGCGGGATCTCTACAGGCACAATCTCACGCTCAAAGTGGCCCTCATTGATCGCACGGACCGCCCTCTTCTGGCTCTGCAAGGCAAAGCGGTCCTGTTCTGCACGTCCTATCACGCCCCCTGCGATCTTTGACGCGCAACTCATTTCGTAAATGTTCTCGGCCGTCTCCCCCATCGCCTCCAGTGGGAATAGCGCCTCCAGCGCCGGGTTGGGGTAGCGCCAGCCCAAGGTCGTATCGTAGCCGGTGATGTTGCCCGACGGGCCGAATCCTGTTGGGTTCTTCGGTAGCGAATAAGGCGCCCGTGTCATGCTTTCTACGCCGCCCGCAACGAAGACCTCTCCCTCGCCGCACAGAATCGCCCTTGCAGCCTGGTTGACGGCCGTCAGCCCGCTGGCACACAACCGGTTTACTGTTACCCCCGCCACCTCACTCGGAAGCCCGGCAAGCAAGGCAGCCATCCGCGCGACGTTGCGATTGTCTTCCCCCGCTTGATTGGCGCAACCGAAATAGACTTCCTCGATCTCCCCAGGCTCTACTCCAGCGCGAGACACGGCCTCGCGGACGACAAGCGCCGCTAGGTCATCCGGCCTCACTGAAGCCAGCGCGCCGCGTATCCGTCCGATAGGCGTCCGCACTGCACTGACGATGACAACCTCGGTCATGCGACTCAGCCCACCAGATTGATCAGGGCCAGAATAAAGCCGTAATGCTGAGACTCGTGATAGATATTGAAAGTCAGCACCGCGTCAAGGTCCCCCAAAGTCAGTCCCGATCTCGTCTGAAACCCGCTGAACTCGTTCTCGCTGAAGCGGCCCGCCGCGAAATCTGCCTCCAACTGCTCCTGCTGCGGCATCAGCTGCGCCACCAACGCTTCGGCGTCCGGCTCAGTCTGCCAGTCGGCTGGCGAAGTATCAGGCAGATACATTGGCATGGTCTCTTCCGAGACCGACAGAGGAAGACCGCTGGAGCCGTAAAGAATGCGCTGCTGGACCACCATTATGTGCCCCAGATTCCAGGCGATGTTGTTGTCGAATCCATCCGGCATCGCGTGCAGTTGCTCTGCAGACAGCCCCTCAACTGCCGTGTGTATCGAAGATCGTATCTGCCTGTGAATCCCCACAGCAACCTGTGACATGAAATGCTTCCTTTCCTTTTTCGCGTCTGAAGAGGCGGCCTCTTGAGCCTTCTAAGTCTTCTCCGCCGAAGATGTTTGCTACCCTAATGTCAGCCAGCATTGTACCACAGCCGAAATTCGCACCCATACGTCGGCCGCCTGCACAAGACAGGCGCTGACTCGCATGCCTTCATCCGGTTCGGAAGCCTGACCCTGCCAGAGTCGGTTAAGAACCCCATGCCATTGACATCGCCTGTTGTCCAACACTTGTCACTTCTTCAACCCTCCTTCATAATTCCTGAACAGTTGTGCGCGATAATACGTTCTGGAGCAGTGCTGAACATCGACAGGAACCCGGACCAGGTTGCCGTCCGCAAACCAGGGCCGTTCCTATTTGCTACGCAATAGTTGCGGGAGAACGATTTCGTGTCGCAGACTATCCTCGTTGTAGACGATGAAGTCAAACTGCGCGAAATGGCGCGCTGGTACCTGGAGCGCGAAGGATATCGCGTGGTGGAGGCAGCCAACGGCCGCGATGCCCTGTTTGTGGCGCGCTCCGAGAAACCCGACCTCGTTCTCCTCGACCTGATGATGCCGGAGATGGGCGGCTATGACTTCATTCGTAACTTCACTCAGGAATCTGACACACCAATAATCGTGCTGACGGCCAGGCTTGAAGAAAGCGACAAGGTCGTTGGCTTGGAGCTGGGTGCCGATGACTACGTGACCAAACCGTTTGGCGTCCAGGAACTGATCGCACGCGTCCGTGCCGTACTGAGAAGGGTCGGCCAGCAGAACCGTCTGCCGGAGATTCTCCGAATGGCGGAAATCACGTTGGACCGCGCCGGTCGAACTGTACGTGTCAGCGGCAACGCCGTTGCTCTTACACCTTCAGAGTACGAGCTTCTGGAAACATTCATGTTGTCCCCCGGCCGGGCATTCTCCCGACTCGATCTGTTGGAGGCGGTCAGCGGAGACGCCTACGAGGGTTACGAGCGTACAATAGACGTTCACATCCGGAACCTGCGCACAAAAATCGAACCTGTTCCCAGCAAGCCCCGTTACATCCAGACCGTATATGGCATGGGGTACCGCTTTGCTCCTGAGGGCTGAAAAATGTTTCGCTCATTGGCGGTGAAACTCACGCTGGCTTTCGTTGCAGTAGGGATTTCCGGCGCGTTGCTTGTTGCATTCATCAGTGGGCAGCGAACGCGCTTGGAATTTGACCGCTTCGTTTCTCAGCAGAGCGAAAACTCCGTGGTTGCCGTACTTCTCCTGGGGTTCTACGAAGAAAACGACTACAGCTGGGAAGGGATTGAAGAATGGTTGAACAATGAGCCTTCGTTAAGCTTTTTAAGCAGACTCGTCGTGCTGGTCGACAGCCAACAAAAAATAATCTATTCGCCCGAACCAGGTCAGGAAGGGCGCGAAACGGATCTCGCTGACCGAAATGGTGGAATAGCCGTCATTCACGACGACGAGTTGGTAGGAACTGCATTCTTACGCAGCAGTCTCATTCCTGGCGAAAGCCTGCCCGGTTTCTCTCCTGAAAGCTTCTTCCTCAATAGCGTGAGCCAGGCCACCGCGCTGGCAGCCCTGA
This sequence comes from Caldilineaceae bacterium, assembly GCA_011523365.1. Classification (GTDB taxonomy): domain Bacteria; phylum Chloroflexota; class Anaerolineae; order Caldilineales; family Caldilineaceae; genus Bin5. The sequence goes on along the minus strand of WTGY01000110.1, from coordinate 2,632 downwards.
TTGCTGCAATACTGGCTCTGGCGCTGGGCATTCTGTTGTCTCGGGCCCTGACACGCCCACTTCGCCAACTTACTTTGGCCACGCAGCAGATGGCCGCCGGTCAACTGGGCAAGCAGGTCGACGCACCCACCGCAGATGAAATCGGGAAACTCGCGGCTGCATTCAACAAAATGAGCAGGGACCTGGCCCAAGCTAGCCGTCTTCGCCGCCAGATGACGGCTGACATTGCCCACGACCTGCGCACACCCCTGACAATTCTGCGCGGCTATACCGAGGGCCTCTGCGACGGTTCGATCCAGGGTGGTCACGAGCTGTACGACCTTCTCCACATGGAGGTGGTCCACCTTCAGCACATGGTGGAAGACCTGCGCATTCTGTCACTTGCGGATGCCGGGGAACTCAGGCTCTCCCGCCGTGTGATCGATCCCAAAGCACTTCTGGAACGAGCTGGCCTGGCACATGTTGTCGCTGCCCGCCAGAAAAACATCATGCTTCGCGTAGACGCGCCGGATACGCTTCCCTCAGTCTCTGTCGACGTGGAGCGGATGACCCAGGTCTTGGATAATCTGGTCGCGAATGCCCTCCAGTTTACTTCCGAAGGAGAAATCGTCCTGGGTGGTTCGAACAACAACACCTCGGTCACGCTACACGTCTCCGATTCAGGGATAGGCATTCCGCCTGATGAGCTGGAACATATCTTCGACCGTTTCTACAAAGTCGACAGATCACGCCATCGCAACGGTCAGGCACAGTCCGGTCTCGGCCTCGCTATCGCCAAAGCGATCGTTGAAGCCCACGATGGCGTTCTTCTGGCAGACTCCACCCCAGGCAAAGGTACACAATTCACCATTCGACTGCCTAAATCCCCACACTGAAACAACTCCCAAACACCTCCTTCACATTTTCTGAACCTCTATTCAGTAAAATAGTCTCAGAAGCTCTACCATTCTGAATGCTTCATCTGGCCTGCCGGTCAGTTCACCAGAGAGTCTTTGAAGGACTCTTAGCAATCAAAATGGACGACGTGCCGATTTATGAATCTGAGCACAGGGGCAGTCATACTTCTCGACCGACCACAATAGCAGTATGTGACCCACTGTCTTGCTCTGTTCTGGAGGCCGGAAATGTACACTCTCCTTAGGTACCTTGCCACATCCCTCCTGGCGCTGGCGCTAGCCTCGCGTGGCGTAATTTCTGCCTACGCCTCAGCCAATGACAACGTGGACGATCCGGTTGCACTTGTTTCCCGCATGACGCAGGTCACGGAAGAAGAGAGCGGCGACGACGATGACGACGACGACTCGCCCTCGTCCACCGATAATGACGGTTTCGACACGCCGACAACCGACTATGATGGCATTGATACACCAGAAACAGACAATGATGGTGTCGATACACCGCTTTCCACGGACAATGATGGTGTCACTACCCCATACACCGACTATGATGGGATCGACTCGCCTTCTGTTCCCACGCTTAGTGTTGAAGCCAAAAGCAACAGCATTGAGTTAACCTGGAATGCTGTGGCGGAAGCAGATTACTTTGAGCTCTATGCATGGGACAATGTGGAGGAGTTTCGCCAGCTTGGCGGGGATAGATTAAACGCCACGTCCATTACTGACTCAAATGTTGTTTCCGGAAGGACCTACCACTACACGATTCAAGCTTGGAGCAATGATGGCCGGGGGAGCGGATGGTCTTCCTATGTTTCGGCGAGAGTGGGAGAGGCTTCCTCCACGATTGATGCCCCCGTTCTTTCCGCGGTTCCGGGTGTGGGTCAAGTGGAGTTGAGCTGGGGCTCCGTATCCGGCGCGGTGCGCTATGATCTCTGGGCCAGGGAGGGCGCCAACGCCTGGCAATTCATCGGAGGCAATAGCCTTTCAGCTACAGAGTTCATGCACACGGCCCTGTCGGATGGGGTAACCTACACATATGCCATCCGTGCGGTGAGTGACTCGGGCGAAACGAGTCCATGGTCGAGTTACGTCAAGGCAACCACGGAGGGGCTGATCTCCGCAAGGCAGGTCAATGCGCCAGATACAGACAACGACGGATATTCTACTCCGGCAACCGACTACGATGGTATCGATACGCCTACGACGGACAACGACGGCATCGACACACCTTTGACCACTGATAATGACGGCACATTCACTCCATACACCGACTACGATGGCGTCGACACGACGGACAACGACGGTGTCGATACGACGGACAACGACGGCATCGACACGACGGACGGTGACGGTGTATTTACGACCGACAACGACGGTGTAGATACGACGGATGGCGACGGTGTCGATACGACCGACAACGACGGCACCGACAGCGACGGCATCGACACGCCGACCACGACCGACAACGACGGCACCGACAGCGACGGCATCGATACACCTACCCCGACCGACAACGACGGCACCGACAGCGACGGCATCGACACGCCAACTCCGACCGACAACGACGGCACCGACAGCGACGGCATCGACACGCCGACCACGACCGACAACGACGGCACCGACAGCGACGGCATCGATACACCTACCCCGACCGACAACGACGGCACCGACAGCGACGGCATCGACACGCCAACTCCGACCGACAACGACGGCACCGACAGCGACGGCATCGACAC
>WTGY01000108.1 GCA_011523365.1 Caldilineaceae bacterium | reverse complement strand
AAGGGAGGGCCGAATAGGCCCGACCGCCCAAATGCGAGGAGAGAGGGGAGAGGAGAGAGGAAAGAGTGCTCTGATTGGCCTGGAGAGCTTAGATCGTGAACCGGACGTGGCTTAGTCTTCAACCAAGACACGGGAAAGTTCGACTCCATTCTGGGATGCACACCAGATTACTGGTTTCGGTCCAAAATGGATGGTGGGAGAGGACACCCGCAGGAGGCGCGCCTACCGGCAGTCGGGGAGGGCGCGTTTGTTTTCTGGAGAGACCCCGAAATTATGCCTTCTGTAATCAATACAGTTATCATATGGCGGCATATCAAATGGCTTCCCGTCAGGAAGTAGACCAGGCTGGCGAGACGCGGATTCTCCGTCCCGCTTAGCGCCAGGCGACACCGTCAGACCAATTTACAAGGGGGTGAAATGGCTCGACAGGACTATTTCAACGCACGCGATACCCTCCAGACGCGCCGCGGGCCGGTTGCCATCTACCGGCTGGACGCTCTCGAAAACCTATCTTCAGCCAACGTGAACCGGCTACCATTTTCCATCAAGGTGCTGTTGGAGGCCGCACTGCGCCAGGCGGAAGGCTTCGAGATCACGCAAGACGCGATCGAGACTATCGCCAGCTGGGGGCCGGATACCGCCGGCAAGGTCGAAATCCCGTTCAAGCCGGCGCGCGTCATCCTCCAGGACTTCACCGGCGTGCCCAGCGTCGTCGACCTGGCCGCGCTGCGCAGCGCCATGGCGCGCATGGGCGGCGACGCCAACAAGATCAATCCGGTCGTGCCGGTTGACCTGGTCATCGACCACTCGGTGCAAGTGGACCGGTTCGGCTCGGCCGCCGCGCTCTTCTTCAATGCCGAGCGCGAGTTCGAGCGCAACCGGGAGCGTTACGAGTTTCTCAAGTGGGGGCAGCGCGCCTTTGACAACTTCCGCGTCGTCCCGCCGGCAACCGGCATCGTCCACCAGGTGAACCTGGAGTATCTGGCCAGCGTGGTGCAGACCTCCGCCGCGGAGGACTCCGGCGCGCTTGAGGCCTACCCGGACTCACTCGTCGGTACCGACAGCCATACGACGATGATCAACGGTCTGGGCGTGCTCGGCTGGGGCGTGGGCGGCATCGAAGCCGAGGCCGTCATGCTGGGCCAGCCGATCTACATGCTGATGCCCGACGTGGTCGGATTCAAGCTGACGGGCGCGCTGCCCGAGGGTGCGACAGCGACCGACCTCGTGCTGCGGGCGACCGAGATGCTGCGCCAGCAGGGCGTCGTGGGCAAGTTCGTCGAGTACTTCGGACCCGGGCTGGGCCAGCTCAGCCTGCCCGACCGGGCGACGCTCGCCAATATGTCGCCCGAATACGGCGCAACTATGGGCTTCTTCCCTGTCGATCAGGAGACGCTGCGCTACCTCGCCGACACCGGGCGCGACCCGGAGACGATCGATCTCGTTGAACGCTACTGCAAGGAGCAGGGCCTCTTCCACACTGAGGACACGCCCGACCCCATCTTCAGCGAGACCATCGAGCTGGACATGAATACTGTGCGGCCCAGCCTGGCCGGACCGAAACGACCCCAGGACCGCATCGCCCTGTCCGACATGAAAGCGCGATGGGGCGGAATGCTCTCGGCGCCCGTTGGCCCGCAGGGCTTCGGCCTGGAAAGCGCCGAGTTGGACAACAGCGCCGAAGTCAGTTTCAAGGGCACCGACTTTTCGCTGGAGCACGGCGACGTCGTGATCGCGGCCATCACCTCCTGCACCAACACCAGCAACCCGACCGTCATGATTGGCGCCGGCCTGCTCGCCAAGAAGGCCGTCGAACGGGGTCTGGACGTCAAGCCGTGGGTGAAGACCAGCCTGGCGCCCGGGTCCAAGGTCGTCACCAGCTACCTGGAGGCGAGCGGGCTGATCCCTTATCTGCAAGCCCTCAACTTCCATACGGTCGGCTACGGCTGCACGACCTGCATCGGCAACAGCGGGCCACTGCCGCAGCCGATCCGCGACGCCATCCACGACGCTGACCTGGTGGCGGCCTCGGTGCTGAGCGGCAACCGCAACTTTGAAGGGCGCATTGGTCCCGACGTACGCGCCAACTTCCTGGCCTCGCCGCCGCTGGTGGTGGCCTATGCCATCGCCGGAACCGTGAACATCGACCTCGACAACGACCCCCTGGGCTACGACCCCACGGGAGATCCCGTCTTCCTGCGCGACGTCTGGCCGAGCCAGGAGGAGATCCAGGCCGAGATCCATCGCAGTCTCAAGCCGGACCTGTTCCGCCAGCAGTATGCCAACGTCTTCACCGGCAACGAGCAGTGGAACGAGGTGCCAATCTCCGGCGGCGAGCTCTATGCCTGGAGTCCCGACAGCACCTATATCCAGGAGCCGACCTTCTTCCAGGATATGGGCACCGACCTGCCGCCGGTACAGCCGATCGTCGGCGCGCGCGTGCTGGCCGTCATGCCGGACAGCACGACGACCGATCATATCAGCCCTGCCGGCGCCATCGCTCCTGACAGCCCGGCCGGCCGCTATCTGACCGAGAAAGGAGTCCCCCGCTCCGAGTGGAACAGCTACGGCAGCCGGCGCGGCAACCACGAAGTGATGATGCGGGGCACCTTCGCCAACATCCGCATCAAGAACCAGATGCTGGACGGCGTCGAAGGCGGGTACACGGCCTACATCCCCGCGGCCGGGCAGGATACGGAAGCAGCAGCAGGTCTTGAAGAGATGGCGATCTGGGATGCGGCCGCCAGGTATGAGCAGGACAGCACGCCGCTGATCGTTCTCGCCGGCAAGGAGTACGGCACCGGCTCGAGCCGCGACTGGGCCGCGAAAGGGCCCTGGCTGCAGGGCGTCAAGGCGGTGATCGCAGAGAGCTTTGAGCGCATCCACCGCTCCAACCTGGTCGGCATGGGCATCCTGCCCCTGCAGTTCATGGAAGGTCAGAACATGCAGTCGCTCGATCTGAGCGGCTTTGAAACGTACGACATAGTCGGTCTGACCGAAGAGATGAGGCCCAACCAGGCGTATACCGTGCGCGTGACACGCGAAAACGGTATTGTGGGTGAATTCGGCGTCACCAGCCGGCTGGATACGCCTGTCGAAGTGAACTATTACAAAAATGGCGGGATTCTGCACACTGTACTGCGGCGTCTCGTCAAGGAAGAATGAAAAGGGAATAACGCCTTATGGCTGTACGTACGGAAGGAAAGCGGGAACGCTATCAGATGTCGGGATGGGACCTCACCAGGCTGGTGCCGTCCGATCCCGAGGCGAACGGGTCCGGGACGCTTGCGCCCTCCTCTGCTGACGTCGAGGCGTTGTTGGGCCAGCTTGAAGAGAGTGTCGCCGCGTTCGAATCGCTGCGCGAGGAGCTCTCCGCGCAGATGGATCCGGCAAAGCTGATCGACGCCATGCAACAGTATGAAGATATCAATACGCAAGCCTACCGGCTCTTCGCATACGGCAGCCTCTGGTTCTCGTCCGATACCCAATCGCCGGACGCGCTCACCTACACCAATCGCATGACTCAGCTGCATGCGGAGATAGGGAATCGAATGCTTTTCTTCGAGCTCTGGTGGAAGGGGCTGGACGATGAAGAGGCCGAAGCCCTGCTACCGGATGCCGGCGCCTACGCGGACTTCCGGCACTACCTGCTGGATATGCGCCTCACCAAGCCGCATATGTTGGAAGAGAGCTCGGAACGCATTATCAACTTGAAGAACACCAATGGTCCCAGCGCGCTTACGACCATCTATTCTATGCTGACGAACAGGCTTGAGTTCGAGCTTGAGGTCGACGGCGAGTTGAAACAGATGACCCGCGAAGAGGTGATGGCACACGCCTACTCTGCCGACCCCGATATGCGCGCCGCCGCCTACCAGTGCCTCTACAAAGTGTATGAGGAGGAGGCGCCGATTCTGGCGCAGATTTATATCAATCTGGTGCGGGACTGGCATAACGAGAACGTCACGCTGCGCAGCTACGAGTCGCCAATCGCGGTGCGCAATCTGAGTAACGACATTCCCTACGAAGCCGTCCAGGCCCTGCTGGAGGTTGCCCGCCGCAACGCCCCACTTTTCCAGCGTTATTTCACGCTCAAGGCCAAGTGGCTCGGCGTTGAAAAACTGCGCCGCTACGACATTTACGCGCCTCTGATGGAGTCGTCACGCGACGTTCCCTATGACGATGCGGTCGACCTTGTCTTGGAAACCTTCAATCGCTTCGATCTTGATTTCGCCAGCAAGGCCCAGCGCGTCTTCGACGACAACCACGTCGACAGCGAGGTGCGCAAAGGGAAGCGGGCCGGCGCCTTCTGCGCCACGGTGATGCCGAGCATCACACCCTATGTACTCTTGAACTACACCAACAAGGTGCGCGACGTCGCCACCATCGCCCATGAACTGGGCCACGCCGTCCACAGCATGATGGCCGAGGATCACTCCATTCTGACCCAGCACTCCTCGCTGCCGCTGGCAGAAACGGCGTCGGTCTTTGCCGAAATGGTGATGAACGAACAGCTGCTGGCGGAGGAGAAGGACCCGCTGGTGCGGCGCGAGATACTGGCTTCGAGCGTCGACGACATCTACGCCACTGTGATGCGCCAGGCATTCTTTACGATTTTCGAAGAGGACGCCCACAAGGCCATACAGGAGAACGCCTCCCCCCAGGAATTGGAGCGTCTCTATTTCGAAAATCTGCAAGAACAGTTCGGCGACAGCGTTGAACTGTCGGACGAATTCAAGTTTGAATGGGTAAGCATTCCCCACATCTACCAGGCGCCCTTTTACTGCTACGCCTACAGTTTCGGGCAGCTGCTCGTGCTCTCACTCTTCCGGCGCTACCAGCAGGAGGGCGACGCCTTCAAGCCGGGCTATATGCGATTGCTGGCGCGCGGCGGGTCGGCGCGGCCGCAGGAGATCCTGGCAGAGGCCGGCATCGATATGACCGATCCCGACTTCTGGCAGGCGGGCTTTGATGTGATCCGGGACATGATCGACGAGCTGGAGGCGATGACGGTTTCGTGAGGGAGCCCTCTCTGAAACCAGGAGAGTTCGGCTAAAGATACGTGAAAAACATTGAGGCGCCCTCAAAGTTTGAGGGCGCCTCTGTTATCTCATCCGCTTTTGTGCTGTACTCATACTCCTAGCATGTCGAGAAACGCGCACAAACGGAAACTGAACGAGGCGCTACCATATGCAGCTATTCTCGTGGTCTGAATCTGGAGGGCCAAGACAATCAGGAAACTGTCCAAGGGGAATTGACGAACTATCAGGTCAAGCTACTTTTTTCCTCTTTCCCCGCCTACCCAACCAACCGCCGGACCTCCAACACATTCGGCAGCCGCTCAATCCGCGTCATGATGCGGGTAAGTTGTGATATATTCGAAAGCTCCAACGTGGCGTTGATCAACGCCACGTTGTTCTTCATCCCCGTCACCGCCTCTGCTGAGCGCATGTTGATCTTCTCGTCGGCCACGAGCCCAGTCACGTCGCGCAGCAGCCCGGCGCGATCGTAGGCTTTGACCTGAATGCTGACCGGGTACATCTCCTCGCTCTTGGCCCCCCACTGCACCTCGACCAAGCGCGCGTGGTCCGCCCGCTGGATCAAGGAGGCGATGTTGGGACAGTTGGTCTTGTGGATCGAAACGCCGCGGCCCTTGGTCACGTAGCCGACGATCGGGTCGCCGGGTACCGGGTTGCAGCAGCGCGCCGGATGCGCCAGCACGCCGTCCAGCCCCGCCACCTGCACGCCGTCGATCGAGACGGTGCGGTGGGGTGACGGCTTGAGAAGCTGCTCCGGCTCTTCTTCGCTCTGCTGGCTGCGTTCGTATTCGATTACGCGCTGGGCGATCGTCTGGCTCGTTACATCACCGTATCCGATGGCAGCCAGAAAGTCGTCCAGCTCCTCAAAGCCGCAGATGCGGGCGACCAACTCGTAGGGCTGGTCGACGCTCAGCCGCTTCAGATCTTTCTCCAGGATCTGGCGGCCCTGTGCGATGTTCTCCTCCCGGGCCTGTTTGCGGAACCAGGTGCGGATTTTGCCGCGCGCCCGCGTCGTCGCCACGTAGCCCATATTGGGGTTGATCCAGTCGCGGCTGGGTCCGCCCCGCTTGGCCGAGATCACCTCTACCTGGTCGCCGTTATGCAGCTGGCAGTCCAGGGGCACGAGCCGGCCGTTGACCTTGGCGCCGCGGCAGCGGTGGCCCAGCTCCGTGTGAACGCGGTAAGCGAAGTCGATCGGCGTCGAGCTGTGCGGCAGGTCGATCACGTCCCCGCGCGGTGTAAATACGTAGACCCGGTCCTGGAACACGTCCGTCTTCATGCCGCTGACGAACTCCTGGGCATCGGTCACGTCCTGGCGCCACTCCATCAACTGGCGAATCCAGGCGATCTTGTTGTCCAGGTATTGGTTGGCCTGTCTGCCCTCCTTGTAGCGCCAGTGTGCGGCGATACCGAACTCGGCCACCTGGTGCATCTCGTGCGTGCGGATCTGCACCTCCATCGGCTTGCCGTTCGAGCCGACCACGGCCGTGTGCAGGCTGCGGTACATGTTGTCCTTGGGGCTGGCGATGTAGTCGTCAAATTCGCCGGGGATCGGGCGCCAGTGGCTGTGGACGACGCCCAGTGTCGCATAGCAGTCGGCGACCGATTCGACGATTATGCGGAAGCCGTGAAGATCGTAAATCTGGTCGAACGGCACTTCCTTACGCCGCATCTTTCGATAGATGCCGTAGATGTGCTTGGGCCGCCCGTCGATATCCGCCTTGATGCCGGCCTCGTTCAGCGACTTCGCCAGCGTCTCGCGCGTCTCATCCATCCAGCTGACTCGCTCGGCCCGTTTCTGGTCCATCGCCCGCGACAGGTTGCGATAGGTCACCGGTTCGAGATAGCGGAAACTGAGGTCCTCCAGTTCCCACTTTATTTGCCAGATCCCCAGCCGGTTCGCGAGCGGGGCAAAGATCTCAAGCGTCTCACGGGCGATGCGGCGGCGCTTGTGTTCCTGGTGGCCCTCCAACGTGCGCATGTTGTGGACGCGATCGGCCAGCTTGATGAGCACAACGCGGATGTCCTCGACCATGGCCAGGAACATCTTGCGCAGGCTTTCGGCCTTTTCGTCGGCGACGCTGTGGCGCATATTGCTCAACTCTTTGATGCGGTTGAGCTTGGTGACGCCGTCCACCAGTTCGGCTATCTCGCGGTTAAAGTTCTTCTCCAGGTAGTCGATGGTGTAGACCGAATCCTCGACCACGTCGTGCAGCAGGGCAGCCGCCAGCGTGTCCGCGTCCAGCTGCAGCTCCGCCAGAATGTTGGTCACGTCGATCGGGTGAAGGATGTAGGGTTCGCCCGTCATGCGCGTCTGTTCGCGGTGGGCATCGCTGGCGACCAGATAGGCGCGCAGAATCGACAACCTTTCGTCGGCGCTGAAATAGTCGGGCAGCTTTTTGTAAAGCTCTTCGAGCGCTTTAATTTCGTGCAGGTTCAGGAGCGGCTGGAGAAACAGCTTGCCGCCGCTTACGGGGGGTATGGCCTCAAGAGGAATGCTGCGTAGAAGCGGGCTGTCCGTAGGCAGACCGTTCTGCTCTGAGTATGCTGGGTCTGGCTGGTCGCTTGGGTCCGCTGCGGTGAGGTCCGGCGCCAGTTCGGTGCCAGCCATGGTTATCTCTTTTCGTTACATCCTTTCATGCGAGTCATGACGATTCAGGCTTCTTCCGTGTTCCTTTCCCCAACTCGGCCCAAATTATAGCAGGGAATAGGTCCGCCCTGCAATGCCGCAGTTTTGGGGCCGAAACGGGGCGGTAAAGGGGAAAATTGTGGCCATTTCCGGTATATTTCACTGGAAAACAGGCAGTTGGGCCCTGTTTGAGCCCGCTTTTGGGGGATCTAATGCACGGGGCGCAGATCTGTGACGAACCCTGTTCAATTCGCCTACGGCCCGCCAATGAACTGATGCGCAACCTGAGATCGGCAGTTTTCAATCGCCGCCAACCGCATTACCCGCTGATAGGACGCGGTCTTTTGCCAAGCATCTTATCGGGCCGGTCCATCGTTGTGGAAGCTGTTCCAATGCAGGAAACTCTCCACCAGGTTTCGGATGGCGGGCTGCGGTGCCTCGGAGATGTCAAACCAGTGAATGTCGGGGATGCGCCGGAACCATGTGTACTGGTGGCGGACGAATCGGTGCGTTTCAATCTGAATGCGTTCGACCGCCGCTGCCAGTGTGGTCTCGCCGCGGAGATGTGCGGCGATCTCCCGGTACCCCAGGCTGCTAAAGGATGGCAGGTCGGGAGAATAGCCGGCATCCAGCAGCGACGCCATTTCCTGCACCAGGCCGGCATCCACCATTTCGTGCACGCGGCGGTCGATGCGTTCGTGCAGGAGCGGACGCGGCAGGTCGAGGCCGATCTTGAGGATGCGATAGGGCGGCGGTGCGGCCGATTCCAGCTCGCTCTTTCTGCGGCCCGTTGTCTGCACAATCTCCAGGGCACGGATGACCCGGCGCAGGTTGTTGGGGTGGATCTGCGCGGCCGCGTCTGGGTCAGTCGCCTGCAGCCGGGCGTGCAGCGCCGCGCGTCCGTTTTGCTGTGCAAACGCCTCCAGTTCGGCCCGCAGCGCCGGATTGGGCGCTGCCTCAGGTATCTGCAGCCCCTCAGTCACGGCCCGCAGATACAAGGCAGACCCGCCTACGAGAAAGGGTACGCGGCCTCGTTTGTGGATGGCGTCGATGACGCCGAAGGCCATCTGCTGATAGGTCGCCAGCGCCATCTGCCTGTTGGGAGGCTGGATGTCGACAAGGTGGTGGGGAACGCGTGCCTGCTCTGCTGCACTCGGCTTGGCCGTGCCGATGTCCATGCCGTGGTAGATCTGCCGGCTGTCGGCGCCCACGATCTCGCCGTCAAAGCGGGTCGCCAGGTCGAGGCTGAGAGAGGTCTTGCCGACGGCCGTCGGACCCAGGATTACGATCAGGGGCGGCCGCGCCGTCTCCCGGGTCTGCTCATCCGGTGACGGCATGGCGGATATGCTCCACGCTGATCAACATGCCGGACCTGTCCATCTGCACCGCCACCGCGTCGATGCGCCAGGGGCCCGGCCACTTCGTTTCCTGCATGTAAATCGTCGCCAGGTTCCGCAGCTTCTTCTGCTTTCTGTGAGTAAAGGCCTGCAGCGCGGAGCCGAAAGCCCGGCCCCGCCGTGTGCGCACCTCGACCACGACCAGCCATCTTGAATCGGACGCGCCCCGGCTGAAGTCCGGGGCGCGTTCCTCCGCAATAATGTCCAGTTCACCGGCCCGGCAGCGCCAGTTTCGTTCGACGATGCGCAGGCCGGCCTCCTGCAGGGCGCGTACTGCAATCAGTTCGCCCCGTGTGCCCAGGGATCGACGCCCATCTCCCACGCAGATTGACTCCTGTCCAGCAGCGTTAATTGGGCGTTGTGTCCACTGTCGGCACGATGCCAGGACCCGGCAGAACCAGCGTCGGCGTCATGCCTTCAGGCGTGAAAATCACCTTGTCGGTGTTCCTGAGCGCGTTCGCGTTGGCCTGGGCAATCAGCAACTGCACATAATCCGGCCGTCCGGCATATAGTTCGGCCAGGGCCGACTCCACCGCGATCTGTGCCTTGGCCTGTTCGGCCGCGGCGATGGCCAACGATTGCGCGATCTCGATGTCCCGCTGCGCGGCAATCAGCTCATTCTGCTTCTGCGCTTCGATGACCGCCCTCTCTGCTTCGACGCGGGCCAGTTCGTTGGCGCGCTCGGCTTCGATGACGGCCCTCTGCGCGGCGACCTTCTGCTCCTCCAACTGGGCCAGGGCTGTCTGCTGGCGGGCCTGCTCCTGGATCCGGCTCTGCTCGATGCGGATTTCACCCTCCTGACGCGCCTGCTCGGCGTCGGCCTGGGCGTCGGCCCGCAGCTTGTCCTGCGCAGCCTTCTCCGTCTCCAGCCGGCTCTGTACGATGGCGTCCAGCGCAGACTGCACGGCGCCCGACAGGATCACATCCGGCACCACCAGGTTCTCCACGCGGAGACCGAAATTGGCCGCCCTTTGGTTCAGTTCATCGTCGATACACTGGCGCAAAATATCCCTGGCCGTGCCGACGACGTTGTCGTCAAAAGTGCGGTCACCGACACATACCTTCATCGCCTGGCGCGCCTGGTCCTGCATGCGGCTGCGGGCCAGGTCATCCTGCAGATAGATGCTCCTGTACTGGGCCCACAGCGCCTGGATCGTGTCCGCCTGGCTGATGTTCGGGCGGAAGATATCGCCGCTGACCATCAGGCCGATCCGTTGCTTGTCCTTGGTGATAATCTCCTGGTCCTGGACGTTGAACGGGATCGCCTGGCTGGAGACGCGTACAAGCTGGACGAAGAGGCCGACGTCCGTATAGACACCCGGGCCGACCACGTTCTTGATCCTCCCTCCCTGGAACTGAACACCCACCTCCTGTTCGTCTACGCGCTCGAACGCGTAGAAGAAGTTGCGGGCAAAGAGCATCAGAAAGAGGATAACGACGACGATTACGATCACCATGACGAATGGTGAGCCGCTTGGCATCCTTCTGGGAACTCTGGGGACGTTACCTAAACTGTTCATCTGCATCTCCTTTCGAGGGAAGTCTCGGCGCGCACCCTACTGGAGCGGCCGCTCGTCACAGGCGTCCTGTTACTGGCTATACCTTACCATACTTTAACATTCTCTCCCCTTTAGCTGCTGACATCACCCGGACATTTTACAGATAAAGCGAAGCATGAATCTGTCAGCCGGGCTCCCGAGCCTTGCCTGTCCTACCTGCAAGCCCCTGGTCGCACTCCCGGGCATTCCACATGGCAGGTTCTTCTCAAAGTGCAGCGAATTTTCGTTAACCTCAGAAAGCAACCAAGGCTTTGTCAGTTCACTCTCCAAAATACCGGCAAACGAAGCAGAGTCTCTCACTCCTCTCTTCTCTCCACTCTCTCCTCTCATTTGGGCGGTCGGCCGCAAGCGGCCTCCCTTGTGCGGGGGCTCCGCCCCCGCAACGCCCCCTCTACTACAACATGCCTAGCCGACAGTGTGCCGATATTGGTAGCGGGTGCCTAATCGAAAGTGTTTCGCCAACCCACGTCCCGCCATACCCATCAAATCCCCGCAGGGCCAGGCCTTGCCCCAGCCTCCGCAACCTACCCCCGCCGTCTTCCCCTTTCCCCTCAAACACTCTTGTAGGGGCAGGCCCTGTGCCTGCCCTGTGCCCTTCTCAAAGCCCGCAAACATGCTCCGCTCCCGCTGTTATGATTCCTACGCCAGACTGCCTCCACCACAAATCTGGTACGCATCTCAAACGGTTGTCCGACTTGACACAGGGCCGATTCCTGGATTACTATGGGCGCCAACAACTGAATCGAGCCTTTTGGCAAGGATGCCCGCAATCGGTCAATCTCTATGTCGATGCGCTGAAATCCTGTCAAAACTCTTATCAAGAGAGGTGGAGGGGCCGGCCCTGTGAAACCTCGGCAACCGGCGCTGTGCAGATGGATTTCCGCGGCGTGCCAGGTGCCAATTCCGGCGGTGTGGATGCACCGGCAGATGAGATGCTCTGGACAACGAGTCCCAGCCCTCTTCCGTGTATCCGCAGGAAGAGGGCTTTTTGATTTCCATACCGGCCATTAGGGCGGTGACAACGCTTTCGAAATGCCGAAATGCGTTGCAAAGGAGACAGCATGACTACATCCGGTACGACCATATCCCAGAACGCCGGCACGGAACCTCGCTCCGACGGCGCGTCACCACTGGCCGTCCCCAACGGCCAGGGTCCTGAGAGGGAAACGCACAGCCTGTCCGGCCAGACGCAGGCCGTCCACGCAGGGGAGAAGCGCTATATTTCACACGATAGCGTGACCGTGCCCATCGTTCAGACCAGCACCTATACCTTCGAGGATACGGCCAGTCTGATCAGCTATATGGAAGAGCACATGTTCTGGGATGTACCGGAAAGGGAGGAGTACGGACGCTACGGGAACCCGACCGTGCGCGCGGCTGAGTCAAAACTGGCCGCGCTCGACGGCGCCGAAGATGCCCTCCTGCTCTCCAGCGGCATGGCCGCCATCACGACAACGCTTTTCATTCTGCTCAGCCAGGGCGACCACTTCGTCATGACCGAAGACTGTTACCGCCGCACGCGCGGTTTCTGCAACACCTTTCTCACCCGCTTCGGCATTTCCTGTACCACCGTCGCCCCCGGCGACTATGATGCTATTGAAGAAGCTGTCCGGCCGGCGACCAGGCTGATCTTCTCCGAATCGCCTACCAATCCTTTTCTGCGCTGCGTGGACTATGCCCGCCTCGTCGACATCGCCAAACGTCACCGTCTGCGCACCATCATCGACACCACCTTCGCCACACCGTGTAACGTCCGCCCCCTGGAGTACGGCATCGATCTCGCAGTCCACAGCGTGACCAAGTATCTGGCCGGCCACAACGACCTGCTCGCGGGTTGCGTCACCGGAAGCTTTGACATCACCACCGCCCTGCGCCAGTCCCAGGGTATTTTGGGCGCGGTCGTCGACCCTCACTGCGCCTATCTGATTTTGCGCGGCATCAAAACTCTCGGTCTGCGCATGCGCCAGCACAACGAGAGCGCGCTGCGAATCGCCCGCTACCTGGAAGACCATCCCAGAATCCGCCGCGTCTGGTATCCCGGCCTTGCCAGCCACCCCGATCATGAGGTCGCGACACGCACAATGGCCGGTTTCGGCGGCGTCATCAGCTTCGAGGTCGAAGCCGACGGACCGGCGACGAGCCGCTTTATCGACGCCTGCAGCATCCCGCGCATCGGCCCCAGCCTCGGTGGCGTGGAGAGCCTCATCGAGCAGCCGGCCATCGTCAGTTATTTCGATCAAGACCCGGAATACCGGCGGTCATTGGGTATTACCGACGAGCTGGTGCGCCTGAGCGTAGGTATCGAGGATACCGACGATCTGCTGGCGGACTTCGAACAGGCGCTGGCCGGGATGTAGCGCTCAACACTCTCGGCAAGTCAGAACGCCGCGACGAGAGCAACCTTTCCGGTGGCCAGACTTCCTCTAGCTCTGCGACGCAAACCCAACAGACGACGAACCCGTTCAGGAGCGTTGCCATTGGCGCTATCGCTCCTCGTCTTCCTGCTCCTGGCCGGCGCCTGTTCACGTTCCCAGCCCTCCCTGGCCTCGGCCGACGTCGTTGATGTCCTCAGCCGGCCCGTCGATGACAGCTTCGCCCGCGCCCTCGAACCGCTGGATTTCCAGTTTCCTCTTGACCATGGTCCCCACAACGACTACGCCACCGAGTGGTGGTACTACACCGGTAACCTGACCGGCGGGGACGGCGGCCAATACGGTTTCCAGCTTACCTTTTTCCGCAGCGCGCTGGCGCCGGGCGAGTCCAGCCGGCCGTCCGATTTCGCCGCGCAGCAGATCTACATGGCACACTTCGCCGTCACCAGCGGCCCCGCAGGCCGCCACGTCAGCTTCGACCGTTTCAGCCGCGGCGCAGGCGGCGTGGCCGGCGCGACCGGCTCGCCGCGATACGAAGTCTGGCTGGACGACTGGCAGGCCCAAGAGGCTGGACCGGGTCGGTTCCGCCTGCAGGCCGCAGCCGGGGCAGACAACGGTCCCGTCTCGATCGATCTCACCCTCACCGAAACACGGCCGCCACTGCTCCACGGTGAAGCCGGCTACAGCCGCAAAGGGCCGGAGACCGGCAACGCCAACCATTACTACAGCCTCGTGCGCATGGAGACTTCCGGCACCCTCGTTTTCGAGGGCGCACAAGTTTCCGTCGAAGGCTTCAGCTGGATGGACCACGAGTTCGGGACTTCCGCCCTCAGCGGGGACGCGGTCGGCTGGGACTGGTTCGCAGTCACGCTTGACAACGAAGTCGTCCTGATGTTCGCCGAGATCCGTACGCAGTCCGGCACATCCCAGGATATCTTTGAAGGCACCCTCAGCTTCCCCGATGGCCGTCAGGTCCCAATCCAGTCGGACGACTTTGCCCTGACGCCAACAGGGCAATGGACCAGCCCGGACAGCGGCACGGTCTACCCCAGCGGCTGGCGCGTCACCTTCCCTGAGCACGGAATCGACCTGATGATCGACCCTCTGATCGACGATCAGGAGATGGACGTCGCCTTTACCTACTATGAAGGCGCCATTATCGTGCGCGGCACGATGAACGGCGAGCCCGTCGCCGGTCGCGGCTACGTGGAGTTGACCGGCTACGGAGAAGGCGGGTTCCAGCGATAACTGCCTGCAAACCTGAAGTTTTGCCAAACTCCCCAAATAGGTCCACAATGGAAAGGAACGTCACCGCAGGTAGCGCGGTCGAAGTGTTCGACCGTTCATGTTTTCATCCATTTGGGATGGGGGAGTCGGACCGATGAAACCACAGACTTCAAAGGCGAAATCAAATGCGGCCGCGGCCGACTCACGTCCGGCCTCGCCCAAATCAACTGTTCCTCACCTGAGGCTGATTGTCATTATATTGCTCGCAGCGCTCCTCGTGGCAGCCTGCGGCGGCGCGGACGAGCCTGCCTCGGAGGCGGAAGAAGCACCGGCCGCGGCCGATACGGCAACAACGGTGCCCGAGCCCGTTCCAACGGATACGCCCGTACCCGTACCGACCGACACACCTATGCCGGATCCGACGGATACGCCCGTGCCGGAGCCGGAGCCGACGAACACGCCTGAACCAGAGCCGGAGCCGCCTCCCACTGCCGCGCCGCAGGAGGAATCGGCAGCCGAGAGCACAGAAATGCCCGGCACCGGCCAGCCGTTTGTGATCGTGGCCGAAGAGTCGGAGGCGCGCTTCAGCATCGATGAGCTGCTATTCGGCCAGCCCAAGACCGTCATCGGCACAACCAACGCGATCACGGGGGAAATTACAGTTGATGCGGCCAACCCCGCCGCAAGCGTCATTGGGCCGATTCAGATCGAGGCCGGCACATTCGTCACCGATAACGACCGCCGCAATGGCGCAATCCGACGCTTTATCCTGCAGTCCAATCAGCACCAGTTCGTAACCTTCAGCTCGACAGAACTTTCCGGCATGCCGGATTCCGTGGCCGTCGGTGACGACATCGAGTTTGAAGTTACGGGTGAACTGACGGTTCGCGACGTGACAAATCCTGTGCTCTTCATCGTGACTCTGCAGGTCATTTCCGAAACGGAACTGCGGGGCAGCGCGGCCACAATTGTTGTCAGAGACGACTTCGACCTCACGATCCCGCAGGTGCCGAACGTCGCCAACGTGGGCGAAGAGTTTATCGTCGAATTCGACTTTGTGGCCAGGGCGCAGTAGATTTTCAACCTGGCGTCCAACCGTCAATGCCTTTCTGGCTGACCACTGACCCCGAACCATCGGAGGCCCTTTCGATTGCCCGAGTCGCAACAGCCAAACATGGTAACCGGTGCCGCGGTTGAGGTCGAGGCCCTGCGCCAAGGCTTCAACCGCGGTTTCGCCGACTACCGGTACAATATGCAGATGGACCCGTCTGGCATGCTCGGGCATCTGCACCGTTCCAACATCGACCTGGAAGACTGTGCAGTCCTGGTGGCGGAGGAGGAGGGGCGGCTGCGGGGCGTGGGCGCTGCCCTGCTGGCCGTGCGCGGAGACGAAGGTTGGTGCGGCGGCCTCAGCATTGACCCGGCCTATCGCGGCGGCGGCTGGGGCCGGCGGCTTATGGAGCATCTCAAGCGCCGCGCGTTGGAGCGCGGGGTTCGCCGCATCCTGCTGGAGGTGTTGGTCACCAACGACCACGCCCGCTCGGTGTATCGTCAGGTCGGCTTCAAACGCTTGCGGGAGCTGCTGCTGTGGGAACGGGACCCTCGCCAGGGCCCCCTACCGCTTCCGTACGAACGACTGGAAGAGGCCGACCCAGCCCAGATACTGCGCGAATTCTACCGCTGGCATCGGCTGCCCACCATCTGGCAGCGCCGCGCCCGCAGTCTGCTCAACTATGTGGAGCAGCACGGATGTGTCGGCCTCACCATCCCGGCCAGGGACGGCCAGCCGGTCGCCTATGTGCTTGTCTCGCCGTCCACGTCGTCCGGCGTTCCGGCCGAGGGCCAGCCGCAGACCCGCCTCAGAATCCTTGACGTCGCCGTCGACCCGGAGGCCAACCTTCAGGACGCCGCCCGCCCGCTGCTGCAAGCGCTCCAGCTTCGCTACGTCGATGCCAGGTTGACGCTCATGGACCAGCCGGCGGACAGCCGTCTGAACCCGGTATTCGCCTCGCTCGGCTTTCGCGTTTTCGACCGCCAGTATGAAATGGCGGTGGATCTTGCCGAGAGTCCACCCGCCACAGATCACTGAATGCAGTGGGTTATCGCCTTCTGCCGCACCAGGAGACCCAAGAGTGATGAATGACCCGATTCGTGTAGCCGTAACCGGCGCCGCCGGCAATATCGGCTATGCCCTCATCTTTCGCATCGCCAATGGCGACCTGTTCGGCCCCGATCAGCCTGTCATCCTCCAGCTGCTGGAGATTCCCCCCGCGATGGGCGCGCTCGAGGGCGTTGCCATGGAGTTGGACGACTGTGCCTTCCCGTTGCTCTCCGATACCGAACTGACCGACGACCCGGACGTCGCCTTCGCCGGAGCCAACTGGTCTCTGCTCGTCGGCGCCCGCCCCCGCACCGCCGGCATGGAGCGCAAAGACCTGCTCAGCGCCAACGGTCCGATCTTCGTCACCCAGGGCAGGGCCATCAACGACAACGCCGCCTCCGACGTCCGCGTCGTCGTCGTCGGCAATCCGGCCAATACCAACTGCCTGATCGCCATGCGCAACGCGCCCGACGTTCCTCAAGAGCGCTTCACCGCCATGACCCGCCTCGATCACAATCGCGCCCAGAGTATGCTCGCCAGGAAGACCGGGCGGCCGCTCAACACGGTCAAAAACGTGGCCATCTGGGGCAATCACAGCGCCACCCAGTATCCCGACCTCTTCCATGCCCGCATCGACGGTCAGCCGGCAGCAGCCGTCGTCGCCGACTTCTCCTGGATTCGACAGACGTTTATCCCCGCCGTGCAGCAGCGCGGCGCCGCCGTAATCGCGGCCCGGGGCGCCAGCAGCGCGGCCAGCGCGGCCAATGCCTGCATCAACCACGTGCAGAGCTGGTTCAGAGGCGCGACCGAGGACGACTGGGTCAGCATGGGCATCCCCGGCACTGGCGCCTACGACTTTCCCACCGGCGTGATATTCAGCTATCCCGTGACGATTGAGGATGGTGCCTACCAGATCGTTGAGGGTCTGCCGCTGACCGACTTCGACCGCGACGCAATCACCGCCAGCGGTCAGGAGCTTCTGGAGGAGCGGGAGGCTGTTGCCGACTGGGTGCCTTGACCGGGTCGCCCTCTTCTTGGAAAAAATGGGAATCCCGCGCTTCTGCCGGTTTTGAAGGACTGACCGGCCGGTCGCTGCCGGTAGAGCAGAGGAACTGGATGGCTGCTCGGACAAACTCAGCATAGTGCTGTTCAGTCGTTCCGGCTTTCCGACTCCTCCGGCAACGGATCCACCAAACCCTCGATGACTATCTCCCGATAGGATCGATCGACCGACGCCTCCAACTCCTCCTCCAGCTCGTAGTGGATCGCCAGTTGCACGACGGCCCGTATCACGTCCTGAAGCTCCTTTGCGAACGCGGCCCGGTCAGGAGCACCCAGCTTCAGCGCCTTCACCCCCTTGCGCTCAAAGTGGTTCACCTGGCTGGCCACCTCCCCGCACTCCTCAGCCAGCCGCGTGACGATATAGAAGGGATCGTCCCCGTCCTGGAACCGGTTGTTCAATCCCTCGGCGATCTTGTAGAGCTTGTCGATCATATACGGTCACTCCTCTAGCCTGTCGAGTATGCGCTGCAGCTCAGCGGGCAACGGCGACTCGAACACGCGCTGCTCTTCCGTTCCGGGCAGTCGGATGCCCAGCCGGTGCGCGTGTAGAAAAGGCCGCTTCAGCGCCAGCCGCGGCCGCTTGTACCCGTACTCGGTGTCACCGACGACGGGATGTTTACGCCAGGAGAAATGAGCACGAATCTGGTGCGTGCGACCCGTGTGCAGAACGGCGCGCACAAACGAAAAACGGGCCGTCTGCCCGCTCGACATGTCCTCGTAGACCTGCAGGCATTCGTACTCGGTCACCGCCTCGCGCGCACCAGCCGCCGCTGTCCCGGTACCGGCCGTACCTCTCAGTCCGGAAGTAGCCGGCAACACCGCCATGCGCTGCCGCCGTGTCGGATGACGGCCGATCGGCGCGTCAATACGGCCCCGGGGCGGCTCGACCCTGCCCTCCAGAAGCGCCAGATACGCCTTGTACACGGTCCGGCCGGCGAACTGTTCCTGCAGGAAGCGCATCGCCGTGTCGTTCTTGGCCACAACGATCACGCCGGAGGTGCCCTTGTCCAGCCTGTGGACGATGCCCGGCCGCCTCTCCCCGCCGATCCCGTCCAACTCAGGGCAATGGTGAAGTACTGCGTTCGCGAGCGTGCCTGCCCCGTGGCCCGGGCCCGGATGGACCACCATTCCGGCAGGCTTGTCTATGACAAGCAGGTCGCTGTCTTCGAAGATGATGTCGAGTGGGATGTCTTCAGGCCGCAGTGAAGATTCCGCCGGAATTGGCGGCGCCGCGACCTCGATTTCAGATTCGGCTTCCAGGGGTATTCCGGCCTTGCCGGCGAGCGATCCATCTACGGTAACCAGTCCGTCCGCTATCCAGCGCTTAATCGCGCTGCGGCTCTCCTCCTCGAACTGGTCCGTCAGCCAGCGATCCAGGCGCTGGCCGGCCGCAGACGGGGGAACGGTAAACTGGCGCAATTCTCGGCTCTCGTTGTCCACCCGCTCCCTTGGCTACGCCTCCGACGACCCGGCTGCGCCGATCTCGATGGATTCCTCCTCAGCCTGCCTGGAGGCCTGAATGTCCTGGTAGAGGATGACGGCCGCCAAGGCAATCACGCTGCATACGATGGAGGAATCGGCGATGTTGAAGTTCGGCCAGTAGTAGACGCCGGGCACACCAATTTTAACAAAATCGGTTACATAGCCCTGCACGATGCGGTCGATTACGTTGCCCAGCGCGCCCCCAACCTGGAACCCGAGCAGTATCCGTATCAGTCGCTGATTGTCCGGCAGATGGCGGATTGCGTAATAGAAAACACCAACCGTCACCACGGCAGCAATCACGATGAAGACACTGCCCAACCCCTGAAAAATGCCGAACGCCGCGCCGTAATTGTCAACGTGCTCGAAGACAAAGTACTCGCCTAGCGCCGGAATTGGAATGATATAGTCGAATTTCGCGATGTTCTGGCGCACCAGTACCTTCGTCCACTGGTCCAGCGGAATCACAATCGCCGCCACCAGCACAATGATCCACGTGCGACCCGCCACTTTTATGAACATCGATTCGTTTTCGGGCATTGAAGATCTCCTTTTTGACTTGCGCTGAAATTCTAACACACCACGCGAAAGATGGGGAAAGGAGTCAACCGTGCTATACTTGCTTGACTTTCATCCCCTGAGATCTGACTCAGGCTTTTCGGAGAGACTGAATGGCCCGTGAAATCACCGTAGCTCTCGTGCAGATGGCCCCCGCGCTTACCAGCGCCGAGGAAAACCTGCGCAAGATGGGCGAATTTGTTGAACGCATCTGCACTACACAGCAGACCGATCTGATCGTCTTCCCGGAGCTCAGTTATACCGGTACAGAACTGGGCCTGCGCGCCACGACGCTGGCAGAACGCGTGCCGGGCCACGCCACGAACTACCTGGCAAAACGGGCCGATGATTTCAACACGCATGTCGTTTTCGGCCTGGTCATCAAGGAGAAGGTCGAGAGCATTCTCTATAACGGCCTGGCCTGTCTGGGCCCGGACGGCGAGATCTTGTCCTCCTATCACAAGGTGCACCTCCTGGGCGAGGAGCGCCAGGTCTACCGTTCCGGCTTCCGGTTCATCAACGTCGATGCTGACTGGGGGCGCTTCGGCCTCATGGTCGGATCGGACCTGGTCTTTCCCGAAGCGGCCCGCAGCCTTACCTTGGACGGTGCAGAGTTGATCGTCCTCCCCGCCAACTGGGAAATCGGTCATCATGAGCAGTGGCGGGCGCATATCGTCAGCCGTGCCACCGAAAACGCACTCTTCGTCGCCGCGGCCAACCGCGTCGGCGAAGAGCCCACGACGCAGTTCGCGGGCGACTCCATCCTGGCGGGGCCGGACGGAGAGCTCTACACGGTCCTGGAAGAGCCCATGGAAGGCTATGCCGTCGCCACCATCGATCTGGACCGCGTGCGGGCCATTCGCGAAGAGCGCCAGTTGATTCAGTTTCGTGAACCCAACGCCTACCGAACCATCGTCAGGAAGTACTGACGCAACAATACCGGCTGTCTGTGAATCGGACCGCAGCTGAAAGTGAAATTATGACCGAGGCAGCGCAGCCATCCCAGCGGTTGTTCAAATCGTTTACCAGTGGGGACTGGAATCACCAGTCCGCAATGACCGACTATCGCGCCGAGTGGTTCAACTCCTTGCTGGTCGAGCGCGCCGCCTGGACTTCACAGGCGCCAACTCTCGAACTGCTCGATACCGTGATTGGCGCGCCGGGCTATGTCTGGTTCCGTTTCTGGCTCCCCGACCTGGATCAGATGGTCGAAAAGTACTTTGACGCCGAGGGCACAGCCGTCGGCCTCTACCTCCCTGTCTGCCGGCCGTTGCAGCGCGAAGACAAAGCCTATCGCACTTCCGATCTGATCCTCGCGATTTGGTATAATGCAGACAAACGGGTCTTCGTACTGCGCGAGGAGGAGTTCGAAGAAGTGGTGCGCGCCCAGCGGCTCAGCAGCCAGGAGGCCGAACGGGCCGAGACCCGGATTCGTGAGCTCACAGCCGCCATCTTTCGCGAGGAGTTTCCGCCGCCTCTGGTGCGCAACTTTGCCATCGCTATGGAAAAGAGTCTGTCCCGTTCGCAATGATCGCTATTGTTGACTATGGCGTTGGCAACCTGCGCAGTGTCTACAAATCCTTTGAGACTGTAGCCGCCCCCTTGGGGATCCAGGTTGATATCGTTGACCACCCGGTCGATTTCAGCCGCTGGCGGGCGCTCGTTCTGCCGGGGCAAGGCGCTTTCGGAGATAGCGTCAACAATCTGCGCCGCCAGGGATTCGAAGCCCCTCTTCTGGACAGCGTAGCCGCCGGTCTGCCTCTGCTGGGCATCTGCGTCGGCATGCAGATGCTCTTCGACGAGAGTGAGGAGATGGGCGTTCACGAGGGCCTCCATCTGATCCCTGGCCGCGTGCGCCGCTTCCCCGACAAAATGCCGGACCCACACCGCAGCGGCCGCAGCCTGCGCATTCCTCAAATTGGCTGGAACCAGTTACACCAACAGCGCCCCGATCCGTTGCTGGCAGGCGTTCCCGACGGCGCCTACGGCTACTTTGCCCACAGCTTTTTCTGCGATGCCGCTGAGCCGGACGCCGTCCTTACTCTTACCGATTACGGCGTCGACTACCCCTCCATCGTTCGCCACCGCAATGCCTGGGGCATTCAGTGCCATCCGGAGAAAAGCCACACGGTCGGCCTGCATATCATTCGCAACTTCATTCAGACTGTGGAGAGCCAGCCGGATGTCGAGAGCATTTGAACGAGGGCTGGGATTTGAGTTCCTGCGTCTTTCACAGTACGAAGTGCCCCCGCGAGGAGAATGCGGGCAGCCCTTTCATGCGTTGCCCTGGCAGCGCCAGGAACTCCCTTGACTGCGACCGAAATCAGTAGTCCACGGAAACTCTACCTCATCGCCCACGCCTGCACGCGGCAGGTCCCAAACACCGATGCTGCCCTCTGGCAATTGAACGAGTTGGGCAATCGGCAGGCCGCAGCGCTCGCCCGGCAGCCGTTCTGGGACGAAGTCGACCGGCTGCTGTTGAGTTGCGAACCGAAAACCCGCCTGACCGTTGCGCCGCTTCTGCAGAGAAGAGACCTGCCGGTGGAGGAGGACAGCCGCTTCGATGAGCTGCACCGCACGCCCGAATGGACTTACGACTATACCGCCCGCGTCGCCCAGGTCTTCCGCCGGCCACGAGAATCGATCGGTGGTTGGGAACCGGCCGCCGCGGCGCTCTTCCGGTTCTGCGAAGGGATCGATGACTGGGCCTCCCGCCATCCGCATGACACTATGGCGCTCGTCGGCCACGGCCTTACCTTCAGCCTGTACCGGGCGCACCTGCTGGGCCTTCCAAACGTAGTACTGAATGACTGGCAGCAACTCTCCTTTGCCGCCGTCGCTTGCGTGCAGGGCGGGCAGATTGTCGAAGATTTCGCTGTCCCTCACGGCGTGCCGCACATTCCCAGGGGGGCGCCTTCCCCTGCTGTAGATCCAGAGGACGGGCAAGCTGACAGCGGGCTGGAAGAACCACGTTGCCCCTCTAATGCGTTGGAGTAAGTCGTGGAAACATTCTTCGAGTTGGAATTTGAAATCGTCCAGGTGCTGGCAGTCGTATTGCTGGTGGCCCTGGCCGTGCGCAGGATACGATTACCCTACACGGTGGCACTGGTCGGCGCCGGGCTGGTCCTGGCAGTCCGCGGCGGCATGCATCTGGAGCTTACGCCGGGACTGGTGCTCGGCCTTTTCGTCCCGCCCCTAATCTTCGAAGCCGCGTTCCATCTGCAACTGAAGGATCTGAAAGCCGACCTCAAGCCGATCGTGGCCATGGCCGTGCCGGGTGTTCTGCTCAGCACCGGCATCATCGCTGCCGTTCTGGTTATCGCCGGCGTGCTGCCCCTGCCGGCGGCCCTCATCTTCGGCGCCCTGATCTCCGCCACCGACCCCGTGGCAGTCGTCGCCACCTTCCGCTCCGTGGGCGCGCCAAAGCGGCTGATGACCCTCGTCGAAGGCGAGAGCCTCTTCAACGACGGTACCGCCGTGGTCATTTTCCACATCATGCTGGCCCTGGCCTTGGAGGGCACGCTCAATCCGCTGGAGGGCGTGGTCGATTTCCTGAGAGTATCGGTCGGCGGTCTTGTCATCGGCGGCGTTCTCGGCTACGCCGTCGCCAGGCTGATCGAGCATATCGACGACTATCTGATCGAGGTAACGCTGACGACCATACTCGCCTACGGCAGTTTCATCCTGGCGGAACATTACCACTTCAGCGGCGTCCTGGCCGTCGTGGTGGCAGGCCTGGTCAACGGCAATATCGGCCCCCGCGGCATGACTCCCTCCACCAAGATGGTGCTCTTCACCGTCTGGGAATACATCGCTTTTCTCGCTAACTCCTTCATATTCATCCTGCTCGGCATCAGCGTGGAATGGGAGGAGTTGCTCACCTATCTGGTTCCCTCGCTGATCGCAGTCGTTGCTGTGTTGGGGGGCCGTTTCATTGTTGTCTATCTGCTGGGCGGCGCTGTCCGCCTTATCGGTCATAAACTGCCGGCCCCCTTCCTCCTGGTGATGTCATGGGGGGGTCTGCGCGGCGCGATCAGTGTGGCGCTCGCCCTGAGCCTGCCCATTGGTATTGGAGACCGGCCCCAGCTTCTGGCAATGACCTTCGCTGTCGTCCTCTTTACCATCCTGGTGCAGGCGATCTCCATTTCAGGGCTGTTGTCCCGGCTCGGGCTGACGCAAGACGCCAAGCAGCCCACCGAGTATGAACGCATCCAGGGCCAGCTTCTGGCCATTCGCTCAGCCATCGGCTATATTGACCGGCTCTATCGCGACGGCGCGCTCATCCCGACAGCCTACACAACCGTCAAGGCGGAACTGACCGCGCGCGAAGAACACGTGAGCGGCCAGATCGATGAGCTGCTGGACAGCCAACCGGACCTGCGCGATCAGATCGTCTCGCTGGCGCGTATAGAGGCCCTGCGCGCCGAGCGAACCGCGCTTGACGACTTGTCACGCGAAGGAATCCTGGGCGAGGAGGCGCTGATCGAACTCCAGGCCGAACTCGACGAAGCGATCTATGAGAGCGTATCCGAGGAGCAGCATGCCTGAGAACTGTCGGCCGCGGAGCCGACAATAGCAGAATGCCTGAGATTAACTTCAGATTGTTACACAAAAAAATATGCGCATCTATCCCGCAATCGACCTGAGAAAAGGACGCTGCGTTCGCCTGCAGCGGGGCGATCCGAACGCTGAGACCGTCTTCAGCGACAACCCGGCCCAGATGGCCCGCCACTGGGAAAGCCTCGGCGCCGAGTGGCTGCACGTCGTCAACCTCGACGGCGCCTTTGGCGGCTCATCGGACTTCCATCCCAAAGTCCAGCGCCTTTCCCCCGACGCGCTCGAGGGTGGAGAGTCCACTGGCGAATCCGACCCGGGTCTTGAACCTCACAATAAGCCGGATGAATCCAGCCCCGACAGGAATCTGCCCATAAACCTGCAGCGCCTCATCCAGATCAGGCAGGCGGTCGATATCCCGATTCAGTTCACCGGCGGGCTGCGCAGCGTCGAGGACATCGAACTGGCCTTTTCCCTGGGTGCCAACCGTATCATATTGGGGACCGCGGCTGTACGCAATCCGGAGCTGGTGCGCATCGCACTCGAACGTTGGGGTGTTACCCGCGTCGTCGTTGGGCTCGATGCAAAGGATGGAATGGTCGCCACGCATGGCTGGCAGAAGGTCAGCCAGGTGAGCGCGGTCGAACTCGGTCACCGCATGGCTGCAATCGGCGTGGAACTGGCGTTGTTCACCGACATCAGCCGCGATGGCTTGCTCAGCGGCGTCAACGTGCAGTCTACGGCGACACTGGCCGACTTGACCGGTCTGCAGGTCATCGCCAGCGGCGGCGTCGCCGGGCTCGATGATATCCGTGCGCTCAAGCGCCATGAACACTACGGCATCGACGGCGTGATCATCGGGCAGGCCCTCTACACCAACGCCCTCGAGCTGCCGGACGCCATCGAAATCGGCAACGCCCCGCGTCTGCGCCGCAGCGCCGGTATCGTCCCCATCCGTCGATGCCCCCCGGAATCGCCCGCAGGCCGGAACGAAGCACAGCTTCTGCTCCTCTATAACCACTTTTTTGAGGAGTGGCAGTTCCCCCGCGGGGGCGTTGAGCCTAACGAGAACGACCTCGACTGCGCCCGCCGCGAGTTCGCCATCGAGACTGGGCTGCCGATACGCAAACTGTACGAAAACTGCCCAACCGCCCTCGACTTCACGGTCCACATTCGCGGTTACGATGTCCAGCGCACCGTCACCTATTTTTTGGCCGAGATCGGGGAAGGAGACGTGCGGCTCGGCCATCACAACCACAGCGAGTGCCGCTGGTGCAGTCTGGAGGAGGCGCGGGCCCTCTTGCTCGAAACTTCGCCCGAACAGATTCCCGCTTGGCGCGCCGCGGCCCGCCTGCTCGAAGCTGGCAATCGAGGGACAGAGAAAAACGAGTAAACCGTACGAGCTGTTGAACCGGCTGCGACCTGCTGTTCCTGCAACGCCGCACTTGCCGCCACTGGAGGAAAACTTGCTGGCAAAACGAATCATTCCCTGTCTCGACGTCAAGGATGGACGCGTCGTCAAAGGCATCAACTTCATAGACCTTGTCGACGCCGGCGACCCGGTCGAACAGGCCCATGTCTACGATCGTGAAGGCGCCGATGAGCTGGTCTTCCTCGATATCACTGCCACCCACGAAGCGCGCGATATCGTCGCCGAAATGGTACGCCGTGTCGCCGACACCGTCTTCATTCCTTTCACTGTCGGCGGCGGCATTCGCAACGTAGACGACATGCGCGCCATTCTGCTGGCCGGCGCCGACAAAGTCAGCGTGAACAGCGCCGCCGTGCGCAACCCGGAGATCGTCAGCGAGGGCGCACGCCGCTTCGGCAGCCAGTGCATCGTCGTCGCCATCGACGCCCGCCGCCGCGACGATACGGAAGGGTGGGACGTATTCATAAGTGGAGGCCGTATCAACACCGGCATCGACGCCGTTGAATGGGCCAGGAAGGTTGAAGAACTCGGCGCCGGCGAAATTTTGCTGACCTCCATGGACGGCGACGGGACGCAGGAAGGGTACGACGTCGCCCTCACCCGCGCCATCTCCGACATCGTAAATATCCCGGTGATCGCCAGCGGCGGAGCCGGCCGCCCGGAGGATTTCGCCGCCGCGCTCACCGAAGGCGGGGCCGAAGCGGCCCTCGCCGCCAGCCTCTTCCACTTCCGCCAGCTCCAGGTGATGGACGTGAAGAGACACCTGATCGAACGCGGCGTACCCGTGCGCCTGCCCGAAGACGCCATCACCTGACGTGTACACTTTCTGTTAGGGCAATCCCTGACCTGGCAGTGACGTGTAGGTGAGGTAGCCTGCCGCCATGTATTTCTGTCAGGACCTGAATGCCGGCGCGTCTGAGGAGAATGTGGAGTAGAGATGGACAGTGTTAAGCTGGCCATGACCCGGTCCTTCGATCAGCAGATTCGCCACACCCGGCGGCTGACCCCCCAAGATCAGGCGCGTTTTGTCACCGCCGTCTCCCAATTCAACCAGGACCCGGCAAACCCGGGACTCAATTTCGAAAAACTGGGCGGCGGGCCCAAGAGCAACCTCTGGTCATTGAGGGCTTCACAGGAACTACGCATCCTCTTAGCAGTAGATGACGGCCAGTTCGTCTTCGTCAATGCAGGGCACCATGATGCCATGTATGACTGGGCCGAAAGACGAGACCACTATTTCGATCTGGCCTCTGAAGATCTTGCTGATCTGCAGGTAGCAGTTCCTGACATTCCGCTATCTTTGAAGCGCGCTTCCAAGGGAAAGCCGCATCAACCTTCGCTGCCTGAATTGCCTGAGCAAGAGCCGGGCACCCCGCCCCTTTCGTCTCCGGCATCAGAAACCGCCCCTACCGACCCCCTCCTCATCCAGGAACTCCTCGAGCGCGTTATTCGCGGCGACTTTGAGGAATGGCAGCTGTTTCTCCATCCGGACCAGAAGCCTCTTGTCAGCCGCCACTGGTCGGGAGCCGCTCGAATTCGCGGCGCAGCCGGTACGGGCAAGACAGTGATCGGGCTGCATCGCCTGGCGGAACTGGCCCGCCGGTACCCCGATCATAAGGTACTCTTCACCTCGAACAGCCGCTCGCTGGCCGAACTCCTCGAAAGACGCTTTCGCAACCTCCCAATGGCCCCCACGAATGTCGAATTTGCCAACATCGACAGAATTGTCTACCAATACGACAGCTGGTCGCCGGCACATTTTTCTCTGGTTGACCAGACATTTGAAGCTGCCTGCAAGGAGCTCATTGCCGTTTCCCCTTTGGCGAGGATTAGCCCGGACTACCTGAAAGAAGAGATTGAGAGAGTGATCAAAGGGAACGATCTGCAGAGCCTTGAAGACTATCTATCCGTCGAACGCATTGGACGCAAGCGATCTCTATCCCAGAACCTCCGCAAGCAGGTATGGGAGTTGCATGAGCTTTGGGCAGGAAAGCTGCGTGAACGCAAAGCAGTTACCTTCGCTGACAAAAGGATTCGGGTCAGAGATTCCGTCCAAAGTTTCGCACAAGCTCCCTTCCGTTGCGTCGTCGTGGATGAAGCTCAGGACGTCACTTTGGTCGAGTTGCAGCTTGTCCGCGCCCTCGTTGCGGGGGGCCCCCCAGAACCCCGTGCCCAAAGATGGAATCCTCATATTGGATGACCCTGCACAGCGTATCTACCCCGGAGGCTACCGGCTCGGCTGGGCAAGTCTTGATATTGCCGGCCGGGCGCAGGTGCTCAAAAGGAACTACCGCAATGCGCCCGCCGTCTATCGTGCCGCCAAGCGAGTTCGGGGACGTGAACTGGTTGCATTGGACCATGAAGACGACAAGTACATCCTGGACGCCGAACTGGGCTTTCACGAACGCGAGGAAGAGAAACCGAATCTCGTCCTTGTCGATGGCAACTGCGAACTACTCTATCTGTGCGAGAAGATTCGCGAATTCACTGCGGCCGAAAAATACAGTGCAAGTGAAATTGCAGTCTTCCTGAAACACAACAACCAGGTCGAGGCTACTCTTGGATTCCTGCAGAGGGAAGGTATCCGATGCGCCCAACTTACTCGTGACGGCTTTAGAGGAAATGGAATCAGAGTGGGTACGTACGACCGTGCCCGGGGTCTGGAGTTTCGGGCAGTCTTCCTTCCTCGCTTAGGCGCAGCGCAGTTTCCAGATTGCAGTGTTGACTCCGAAGGTGAAGGGCGGAATTCTGACCCTGATCAAGACCTGGAATCACGCCAATTGGAACTGGACCGGCTCTACGTAGCCATGACGCGCGCCAGGGAACACCTGCTCCTGATCGCCGACGAAGAACCCTGCGAAGAGATCCGGCGGGCCTTGGCCGAAGAGATCATCTTGAAGGACCTGCGAGGTCAGCCAATTGCGGGCCCGACACCTTCACAGTGATTCCGCCTCCAAAGCCCCGCTCTTCGCTCCGTACGACCCTGAAGTCGCCCGAAAAGAACGAAATGGATCGCCAGATGTCCGAACTGATCAGCTCCCTCTCCGCCACCATCGCCGACCGCAGAGCCAATCCGAACCCGGACTCATATACCGCCCGCCTTATGGCCGAGGGTACCGGCAAAATCGCGCAGAAAGTCGGCGAAGAAGCTGTCGAAGTCGTAGTCGCCGCCCTAGAAGAAAGCGACGAGCGCCTCGTCTCGGAAATGGCCGATCTCTTCTACCACAGCCTTGTACTCCTCGAACAGCGCGGGCTCTCCTGGCCGGACGTGGAAGCCGAGCTGGCCCGCCGCTTCAAATGAGCGTCATTCGCATCGACCCTGCCTCAGTCAAGATACGGCTCTAGGTCAGACCGCACGAACCGTTTTCCATCCTCTCTTTTTTCCCAGACTTCAGCCGTCAAACTGCCCCTGACTCCTGACCTCCCAACCCCTTCCAATTCGCGCCCCTTTCCCAGCCGGTGGTAAAATGGCCCAAGGTGATTCACGCTGTTTTATCATTTGGCAGGAGAGGAAGACTATCGCGACATCAGACGAAACGCTAGCAGAAACCATAAAGCTCCGGGAGGAAATCTGATGACTGTTCCTGTAATGAAGAGTACACGCAACGGTTCTCCCTACGCCCCTAGGTCTGATTCGGAAGATTCGCCGCAAAACGGAGACACACTATCCGCAGCAGGTCTCTCCCTGTCCGCCGGCATGTTCACCCGGAATGCCATGACCTTCGACGACGTGCTGCTCGTACCCGGTTTCGCCGAGATCCTGCCCGCCGAAGTCGACATCAGCACGCAACTCCATCCCAAGCTTGCACTCAATATCCCGCTCATCAGCGCCGCCATGGATACGGTCACCGAAGCCGACCTGGCAATCGCCCTCGCCCGGCAAGGCGGACTGGGTGTAATTCACCGTAATCTATCGGTGACGCTGCAGGCCGAAGAGGTCGACAAGGTCAAACGCAGCGAGAGCGGCATGATCGTCGATCCCATCACCCTGCGGCCTGAAAACACGCTGGACGACGCCGAAGCTGTCATGAGCCACTACCATATCAGCGGCGTTCCCATCACCAACGACGACAATCTGTTACTAGGCATTCTCACCAATCGCGATGTCCGCTTCGCCACCGACCACCAGCGCCCGATCGCTGAATTCATGGTTTCGGAGAACCTGATCACCGCCCAGCTCGGCACGACCCTGGACGAAGCGCAAGAGATCCTGCATCGCTACCGTATTGAAAAACTGCCCCTGGTCGATGCAGACGGCTATCTCAAAGGGCTGATCACCTATAAGGACATTCTCAAACGGCAGGACTTCCCCCACTCCGCCAAAGACGACCGCGGCCGCCTGCTGGTCGCCGGCGCAATCGGCGTCGGCGCACCAGGTCTGCAGCGCGCCGAAAGCCTCATCAACGCCGGCGCAGATGCACTTGCCGTCGACACCGCCCACGGTCATACGCAGGGTGTCATCGACACCGTGAGAGCCGTCCGCGCCCGCTATCCCGAACTGCCGATCCTCGCCGGTAATGTCGTCACCGCCGAGGGCGTGCAGGTGCTGACCGAGGCCGGCGCGAACGTGGTCAAAGTCGGTGTCGGCGCTGGCTCTATCTGCACCACCCGTATCGTCTCCGGCGCCGGCATGCCTCAGCTCACGGCGATCTCCACTTGTGCCGAAGCCGCCCAATCCTGCGGCGTTTCACTAATCGCCGACGGCGGCATCCGCTACAGCGGTGACATTACCAAAGCTCTCGCTTGCGGCGCCTCCGCAGTGATGCTCGGCGGCCTCCTCGCCGGCCTGCATGAATCCCCTGGCGAAGTCGTCATCCGTGAGGGTCGTTCCTTCAAAGAGTACCGGGGCATGGGCAGCATCGGCGCCATGAAGGGCCGCGCCGCCGACCGCTATGCCAGCGCCCAGTCTCTCAACGGCGCTTCACCCGACATCGGCGGCAAGACGGTCCCCGAAGGCATCGAAGGGCAGGTGCCCTACAAGGGTTTCCTAAACGAGTTCGTCTTCCAACTCCTGGGCGGCCTTCGCTCGGGGATGGGCTACGTCGGCGCGCAGAATCTGCCCGACCTGTGGCGCAAGGCCCGCTTCGTGCGCATCAGCCCGGCCGGCTACCAGGAAAGCCATCCGCACAGCGTCGTCATTACCAAAGAGGCGCCCAACTACCAAGTGAATCCAGGGAACTAGAATGACTGTAACAGCCGTCGTCGGCGCCCAGTGGGGCGATGAGGGAAAAGGTCGCATCGTCGATTACCTGGCCAAGCGGGCCAACTATGTCATACGCTTTCAGGGCGGCGACAACGCCGGCCATACCGTCGTCAACGACTACGGCAAAACAGTACTCCATATCATTCCCTGCGGCATCTTCTATCCGAACGTCCACAACATCATCGGCACCGGCTGTGTCGTCAACCCGCAATCGCTGCTGGAAGAGATCGCCCACCTCAAGTCGATCGGCGTCAGCTGCGACCGTCTCTGGATCAGCAGCCGCGCCCAGATGGTGATGCCGTACCATCGCACTCTCGACGAGCTGGAGGAGCAGGCACGCGGCGCCGACACCATCGGCACCACGATGCGCGGCGTGGGACCGGCCTACAGCGACAAGGCCACCCGCTCCGGCCTGCGTATCGGCGATCTCCTCCAGACCGACTGGCTGGAGGGACGGCTGGACGGCGCCCTGCGCACCATAAACCAGAAGCTGTCAATTCTCGGCGGGCAGCCCGTCGACGGCCGCGACATGTTCGACCTCCTGATGGAGTACCGTCTGCAGCTGGCCCCCCGCATTGTCGATACCGCGCCCATCCTGCGCATGGCGCTGGAAGCAAATAACGACATCCTTCTCGAAGGGCAACTCGGCGTCATGCGCGACCTCGACTGGGGCATCTACCCCTATGTCACCAGCAGCCATCCCACCGCAGCCTTCGCTCCCTCCGGCGCCGGCCTGCCGGCCGGTTCCCTCGACGAAGTCTTCGGCGTTTGCAAAGCCTACAGCACCTGCGTCGGCGACGGCCCCTTCCCCGTGGAGCTGCACGACGACATCGGCAAGCGCATGCAGGACGTCGGCCAGGAGTTCGGCGCCACCACCGGCCGCCCGCGCCGCTGCGGCTGGTTCGACGGCGTTGCCATCCGCTACGCCGCCTGGCTCAACGGCATGACCGGCCTCGCCATCACCAAACTGGACGTCCTCGACGGTATCGACACGCTCAAAATCTGCACTGGCTACCGCCTTGAGGACGGCACCGTGCTCACCGACACCGTCCCCGACACCTCGCTGCTCATGCGTGCGCAACCCCTCTGGGAGGAGATGCCAGGCTGGGAAGGACCCACAACCGGCTGCGGCAGTTGGGCGGCGCTGCCCGTCCAGGCACGGGACTACGTAAACCGCATCTCCGAGCTGGCCGGCGTGCCTGTCTCCTATGTCTCCGTCGGTCCCGAACGTGACAACATGTTCGGCCGCGGCGGCTAATCAACCTGAGGTGCAGACGCCGCCGGCCGCGTGTCGACGGCGCTGAGACGCCGGTCCAGAACAGCCAGGGCCCCGAGTCACATCGCCACAACTGAGCTTTTTTTCTTCGCACCAGGCACGCTGAAGCACTTGTCTTGCTTTTGGAGCGGTCTCGATGTCGGACTCTGCTGAATCTAAGCCGACCTTGCAGAGTATCCAGGAGACCGCGCGCATCCTCAGGTTGGCCGTACGTCTTGTATGGCGCTCCAGCCCCCGCCTCTTCGTTGCATTCATCATGTTGATGCTGCTGCAGGCGCTTTTGGTTCCGCTCCAGCTCGCGCTGACGCGGTTGGTCATCGACCGTGCCGCGTTTGACTTGGGTCTGCTCCAAAACCTGGATTCCGCAGCGGCCCAGCTTCCTCTGCTGGTCTGGATTGGGTTGACTGCGGCAGTACTGGCTTTGGGTCAACTCATTCAGCCCTTCTCATCGACATTCCAGGGCTTGGCCGCTGACCGGCTCACCGGCTATGTGACGGAGCAGATCATTCGCGCCGCCAACCGTCTGCAAGGCCTGGCTCGCTTCGAGGACCCTGACTTTGCTGACGACCTCCAGCGGGCCCGCAAACGTTCCACGCGCGGCGCCCTGGACCTGACCATTTACGTCGGGCGTTCGGCTATCGAACTCTTCACTGCCGGCAGCCTGGCAGTGGTACTGTTTGCACTGCATCCTCTTGTCCCGTTCCTGCTCATCCTGGCCACGCTGCCGCAGATGAAGAGGCAATGGGAATACAGCGAACGTACTATCAGCCATCTCTATATCCAGACCCCGGAATCACGCCGCCTCGAATACAGCCGCGAGGTTCTTCTGACCCCGGACGCCGCCAAAGATGTTCATCTGTACGGAATGGGGCCATTCTTCCGCCGGCGCTACGATTCTATTTTCGCCAGCACCACAGAGTCGCTCAACCGGATGCGCAAGCCTCTGGCCTTTAAGGTAGCGCTGGCCGCTATCCTGGCCACCGTTGCCTCATCTGCGGTCTACGTCTATGTCGCCTGGATGATTCTGCAGGGCGAACGCACAGTCGGCGACCTGGCGCTTTACGGAGGCGCCGCCACCGTTCTGCAGGTGAACCTGATAGCCTTGGGCACCGAGATCGGACTCCTGCCGCTTGTGCTGGGCTTTCTGCCTAGCCTGTTCCGGACTCTCGATGCGCCCCCCGATCTACCACAGCGCGGCGCGTCTTTCGACAAGACAGCCGCGTCCTCCGACGGGCCGGTGCCTGCTGAGACCGGAAAGGCGGCCCACTCTATCCGGTTACAGAGCATTGCCTTCGAAAACGTCTCCTTCACCTATCCGGGCAGCACCGACCAGGTCCTGCGTGACCTTTCTTTTGCCATGGCTCCTGATGAGTGTGTGGCCCTCGTTGGCCGCAACGGTGCTGGCAAGACTACGATTGTCAAACTGCTTCTGCGGCTGTACGACCCGACCTCCGGCCGCATCCTGTTGAATGGCGTCGACCTGCGGGATTACGATCTGAACGAACTGCGCCGCCGAATGGGCGTCATCTTTCAGGACTTCGTTCGCTACGAACTGACCGCCGGCGAGAATATAGGTATGGGCCAGCTCGATTTTAGGCAAGATGCAGCTCGTCTCTCCAGCGCAGCGGAGCGCGCCGGCGCCGCTGAACTGGTGAACCGGCTTCCGGACGGGCTGGATACACAACTGGGTCGTGAATTTGGCGGCCGCGAACTCTCAGATGGGGAGTGGCAGAAGCTGGCCCTCTCCAGAGCCTACCTGCGCGACGCCCAGCTTCTCGTCCTTGACGAGCCCACAGCCTCGCTCGACGTGCAGACCGAATACGAGATCTACACGCGCTTTCACGAGCTCACCCGCGATCGCATCACACTTCTGATCAGCCACCGCTTCTCCACCGTGCGCATGGCCGACCGCATTCTCTACCTGGCAGACGGGCGTATCCGGGAAGCCGGCTCTCACGCCGAACTGATCGACCACAACGGCGAATACGCCCGCCTCTATCGTCTCCAGGCCGCCCAATTTCTGGACCAGGGCCAGGCGGACACGACCCCATGAATCCGTTCACCCGCGCTGGCGACGCTGTGGGAAACCTGCTCCATTCCGCCACCGGCGCTTTTCACGGCTTGTCAGCCAACCTGAGTACCTGGAGGCGTGGTCTTGCGCTGGTAATGATGGCCGCGCCCCGCATCGTTGTCGTCTATCTTGCGATCGTGTTCGTCATCAGCCTCGTGCCGGTACTGCAGGTATGGCTCCTGAGGCTGGTGGTTGACGGTCTGGCTGTCGCCGCGGTTGTCGGAGAGGGCAGCGCTTCCACAGTGTTGGCGCTGGCCGTTCTCTACGCCCTGACCTATGTCATACCTGCTGGCCTTGAACCGGTCCAGCAGATGCTGAACGTCTGGCTGGAAGATCGCGCGGTGGGCGAAATGGACCGGCGCCTGATGGATGCCGGCATCCGCCTGACAGACCTGGTGCAGATTGAGCGTCCTCCTTTCCAGGATCAGTTGCGACTCGTTCAGGATGCCATCTTTTTTCTGCCGCGGCTTATCGCTTACCTACAGATGGGTCTTGGCACGGCGCTCACCTTGGGAGGCATGCTCCTCCTGCTTACCGGCCTGCACCCGCTCCTTCCCCTGCTATTGGCGGTACTTAGCCTGCCCCACCTCTTCAGTGAGAAGCGTCTGCAGGAAATAAGATACCAGTCAATGGTCGACCGCTCGCGTGCGGCGCGGGAGATGCGCTACTGCGCGCGTATCACCACTGAGCCGGCCGCTGCCAAAGAGATTCGCGTCTTCGGACTGGGCGGCTTCTTCCTGCGCCGCTTTCGCTCGCGGTTCGCTACGGCATATGAGGAGATGCGCCGGGTCCGCCTGACCCATTTGCGCGCGTCCGCGGCGTTCACCGCGCTGCATG
This sequence comes from Caldilineaceae bacterium, assembly GCA_011523365.1. Lineage (GTDB taxonomy): Bacteria > Chloroflexota > Anaerolineae > Caldilineales > Caldilineaceae > Bin5. The sequence continues at coordinate 5,860 of WTGY01000108.1, read as the reverse complement.
CGCTGGCGCTGGCAGGCGGCTTCTGGTACGTGGCCGTCCAGGCCCGCGCCGGTCAACTCACCCTGGGCGATATCGCTCTCTATATCGGCGTTGTGATTCAGACGCAAAGCCGCCTCCAGAATCTGGTCTTCTGGTTCGGCTTCCAATACGAGATTCTTCTGCACCTGCGCGGGTTGTTTACCTTCCTGGATCAAGCGAAACCGGCAATCTTGCTCCCGCAGCCTCGCGAAGGACGCCAGGCGCCCGCTGAATTGCAGCAGGGGATCGAACTGCTGGGAATCCATTTCCAATATCCTGAGGGCACGCTGCCCGTGTTGGAAAACGTCAGCGCCCGGCTGCCCAGCGGTGCCGTGACCGCCCTGGTCGGGGCCAACGGCGCCGGCAAGAGCACGCTCGTCAAGCTGCTGACCCGCATGTACGATCCTGATTCTGGCGAGATCCGCGTCGATGGCGTCCCGCTCGCCCAGTACGACCTGCCGTCACTGCGGTGTCGGGTCGCCGTCCTCTACCAGGACTTCACTCGCTTCGCCGTGACCCTGCGGGAAAACATAGACCTGGGAGCGGTCCGGCCAGTGGAGGACGGCCGCCGCGCAGAACAAGCCGCGCGCTGGTCAGGCGCCGATGGTGTTGCGGCCAACTTACCGCAGGGGTATGACACGCCGCTTACCCGGCGCTTCAGGGGTGGGGTAGACCTGTCCGGAGGCGAATGGCAGAAGGTCGCCCTGGCGCGAGCCTTCGTGCGCGACGCCGCACTCGTAATCCTTGATGAACCGACCGCGGCCCTGGACGCCGAGGCCGAATTCCGCCTTTTTGAACGCTTCCGCCAACTTGTCGCCGGCAAGACTGCCCTGATAATCAGCCACCGCTTCTCCACCGTGCGTATGGCCGACCACATCCTGGTGCTCGAAAACGGCCGCATCACCGAATCCGGCAGCCATGCCGAACTGGTCTCGCTGGGCGGCCGCTATGCCGAGCTTTTCGAGATGCAGGCTGGGCGGTACAGGCCTTAGGCGCCTGTGGAGGTGGCTTGCTTTCTCGCGCAGGGCATTTCAGATAGTCCGCAAAGAGAGGAATACAAGGATTCCCGGGCAACGAATTGCTCTAGGCACTGGTACGTAGCAAAGCATATGAGCTTTCTCGCACCTGAATCTACCGACCACTTCTGGCGGATATTTGGATAGTGACCCTCAAAAAGTGATAATATCGGTACGTGCAGGCGTTCCAACGGTCATTGGGATGGCGGAAGCGTTTCTCCAGGCAAGCCGTAGGGCCGCAGGATGAGTTCGGCAAAGGATTCGGTATCCACGCCTTCATTCAACTCACCGAGTTCATCCGTCGAGAGAAAGTACCGTGGATGCAAAAAGATTTCTGGTCCTCAAAACCGATGTAGAAGTTCAGCTCGCTGTCATCGACGAGGTTTGTGCAAAGATCGAAGACAGGGCCCGGGGCTTCAACTCCGACGACGCTCGCCCGATTCAGGTCGAGAGTGCGGCCTATCAAATTCACAATTCATATAGTGCCGTCAAGGCCCTCGTACGCGTCCTCGCTGCTCATTTTGAGTACCAGATCAGCGATGCAGTTCACTGGAAATCCGCACTCCTCCTGCGCATGACCCAACCCATTCCCGGCGTGCGTCCGGCTCCTCTGACTAAGGAAACTTTCGCACTCCTCGACGCGTTGCGCGGTTTCCATTACTTTTTCCGTCAAGCTTATGCTACGACCATTGATCCCGTTCTGCTCGAGTCCAATCTCCAACTTTCGCGCCAGGCGCACAGTTTACTGCACCGAGACATAACTGAATTCTTGGACCAATAGGATCCTTCCGAGGCCAGCTGAGTGAGAACAGGAGAGTTGGAATTGAGCGACAACAGCGCGCACTCCTCCCCTCACTCCTCACTCCTCTCCCCTCTCTCCTCCCACTGCCGCCCATGACCACCTTCACCCACGAGTCCTACCTCTCCCCGCTGACCTGGCGCTACGGCAGCGAGACCATGCGCAGGACATGGAGCGAGGCCGAAAAGCGCAGACTCATGCGCCGCGTCTGGGTCGCGCTGGCAGAAGCCCAATGCGAGGCCGGGCTGGTTACAGCCATGCAGGCGGCCGACCTGCGCGCGCGCCAGGACCACATCGACATTGAACGCGCCCAGCAGATCGAAGAAGAGATCCGCCACGATCTCATGGCAGAGATCCGCACCTACGCCGAGCAGTGCCCCACCGGCGGCCCCATCATCCATCTCGGCGCCACGTCGATGGATATACTCGACAACGTAGACGCCCTGCGTCTGCGTTCGGCCCTCGACCAGATCATCGAAAGACTGAAACGCTCTCTGGCCACACTGGCGGCACGAATCGCAGACGAAGCCGACACGCCCGCTATCGCCTTCACCCACATCCAGCCCGCCGAACCCACCACAGTGGGCTACCGATTCGCCCAGCACGGCCAGGACCTGCTCGCCGACCTCGGAGAGATGCAGCGCGTGCGCAACAACGTCCGCGGCAAGGGCATGAAGGGCGCGGTCGGGACCAGCGCCAGCTACGACCAGCTACTCTCCGAGAGCGAGTTCACGCCCCGTCAGCTCGAAGAAAGGGTGATGTCGAAACTGGACCTGTCTCCCTACGAGGCCGCCACCCAGACCTACCCCCGCAAGCAGGACTGGCTCGTCGTCAACGCCCTCGCCGGGCTCTGCGCCAGCCTCCACAAGTTTGCCTTCGACCTGCGCATCCTCCAGTCACCCCCATTCGGCGAATGGAGTGAACCTTTTGGCCGCAAGCAGGTAGGGTCCAGCGCCATGCCTTTCAAGCGTAACCCCGAAGTCGCCGAAAACATCGACAGCCTCACGCGTCAGGTCGCGTCCCTGCCCCGCATCGCCTGGGACAACAGCGCCCTCAATCTTCTCGAGCGTACTCTCGACGACTCCGCCAACCGGCGCCTCTATCTGCCGGAAGCCTTCCTCCTGACCGATGAGGTCCTGATTCGTTGCCAGCGTCTATTTGAGGGCCTGACAGTCTGGCCCGGCCCCACCGCCCGCAACCTGCGCGACTACGGCGTCTTCGCCGCCACCGAACGCCTGCTCATGGAAGCGGTCAAAGCCGGCGGCGACCGCCAGCACCTGCACGAGCTGATCCGCGAACAGAGCCTGGTTGCCTGGAAAGCCCTTCAGGAAGGAAAGCCCAATCCCCTGGTCGACAATCTGATGACGGACCCGCGTATCACCGATCTGATACCGCCCGAACGCGCCCACAGCCTGTTGCAGGCCTCCGCCTATGTGGGCGACGCGCCCCAACGCGCCAGAAACATTGCCTCCGCTATTCGCGCCGCGGTAGGCTGAAATGCCCCAGCTGCTCATCTCCGCCGACCCCGGCTTCATGCACCTCGCCCTTGAGGAATTCCGCCGCGACAGCCGCAACGGCACGCCTCTCGAACAACTCGCAACCGGTGTTTACCTCGTCGACTGCGACGAAGGCTTCTGGGGCTTGGCCGAAACCTGGATCGACGATCCACCTGTCTTCGTACGCCATATCTGCCCCGTCGACCTCACCATTCCACTCATCGCCACGCCCAGAGATCTATCTCGCCTCAGCGAAGCCGCCGTAGACGAGTACACCGACCTGCTCGACCCCGATGTCAGCTTCTCCGTCCAGAGCCGCATCCTCCTCGATCTTCCCTACAAGCCGTTCGACGTCAACCGCGCCGTCTCCGCCGCTCTCGCCCGCGCCGCCAGCTCCCCCCTGGACGTTCGGCAACCTTTTCAGATTCTGTCAGTCGTCTGCGCAGCCGCCAACCGGGGACTGGAACTGGAAAGGCCAGCCGCCCCGAGCGATGGGCAACTGGCCTTCCTGGGTCTCTCACTCGCTTCGCACAACATATCTGACTGGGCCGGAGGCGTGCGCCGCTTCCGCCGCGAAAAGGAGCAGGTCAGCCGCGCCGAGTTCAAAATACTGGAGGCCCTGGAGGCCTTTCGCATCGACCTGCCCGCCGGCGGCGTGGCCCTCGATCTCGGCGCCGCGCCGGGAGGATGGACGCGCGTCCTGCGCCAGAAGGGGCAGTTCGTAACCGCCGTCGATCCTGCCGTGCTGCATCCCCGCCTCGCCGCCGATCGCGGCGTGCGCCACAAAAAGATGACCGCCGAAGCCTACCTGCGTGAAGGGCCCGACGCCTTCGACCTCCTCGTCAACGACATGCGCATGGATGCGCGCGCTTCAGCGCACCTGATGAACGCCTTCGTCGACTTCCTTTATCCCCACGCCGAAGCTCTGATGACACTCAAACTCGGCAAGACCGCCGCGGCGCTCGATCCTGCCTGCACCATTCTGCGAGAAAGCTACACTATCCTGCACATGCGCCAGCTCTTCCACAACCGCAACGAAGTGACCATCCACCTCATGCCCAAACTGGCCTGAGACCAAGATCTCAGTGCCGCCGGACGTCGCAAGACATCACGGATCCGGCCCGGCCGGCAACCCATAAAGATACCAATACTCCTGGCTCGGGTAGACATGCGCCACCGATGACTCCCAAATGAAGTCGCCGCTCGTCAGCATACTCTGCAACCGCTGGTCTATCGACGCCACCTGAGTCGCCACTGCGTCCGCGCTGGCTGCGTCCAAAGCCTTGTGAATCTCCGCGATCCGCTGACGGTTGCGAATCTCAAACGGGTACTGCACACGGCACTCCCGCCGGTTTTCGTTGCAGTCGTCCAGAAACCAGTTCAGACTGTTCAGCCGCGCCCGCGCCTCCCGCAACAGTAGCGCCTGGTAATGCGAAGGGAGTCGGCCGGTCGCCGTGTCAATCTGGGACTTGGCTTCCGCCAGCGCCTGATTCTGCTCCGGAGACAGCGAACCTGCCTGCGCCGCCAACTTGTGCAGCCGCGCCAGCACATCCCCCCCGCTGCTCTGCACCGGGCGCTCCCCGGCCCCCCTCTGATCCCCCGGTGTCGGCACGACAACCGTCCTGTACACCTGCCCCTTCAGAATGTAGCTCTCGAACTGCGCCGCCATCGCCACCACGACCGCCAGATCGGTCTCCGGCGCCGCCGCAATTACCGTACTCAGCCTGCTCGCCATGCTCTTTCCTCCCTAGCCCCCCTCCTGCTCCAGCCAAAGCGTTACCGGGCCGTCGTTCACCAGCGAGACCTCCATATGCGCCTGGAAAACGCCCTTTTCCACCGCCACGCCCTGCGCCGCAAGCAGTGCGCAGAACTCTTCGTATAGCTCCTGTGCCTGCGCCGGCGCCGCCGCCCGCGTAAAGCTCGGTCTCCTGCCCTTGCGAGCGTCTCCGTACAAGGTGAACTGGCTCACAGCCAGCACCGCGCCCCCCACATCCGCCAGGCCAAGGTTCATCTTGCCGGCATCGTCCTCAAACAGCCGCAACCCGGCAATCTTGCGCGCCAGCCACGCCGCTTCCGCCTCCCCATCCCCGTCAGCCACCCCCAGCAGCACCAGAAATCCCAGCCCGATGCCCGCGACCTTCTCACCGTCAACATGTACACTTGCCCGACTCACTCGCTGAATTAGCGCCCGCATTTTCCCTCCGTGTGCATCCCAATATTGGGGCGAACTTTCGTATATCTCTGGAGGCGCCTAAGCCACAGTCAGTTCCCATTCCAGTTTCCCCCAGAATAAGCCCCTTCTCTGACCACTAACTACTGACTACTATCTGCTGCAGTTCCGGGCGGTCGGGCCTATTCGGCCCTCCCTTGTGCGGGGGCTCCGCCCCCGCAACGCCCCCCCTAAACCAGGCCATGCCTCATCGACCTGGTGTCGATATTCGAACGGGTGCCTAATCGAACGTGTCCAGCCAGACCGCGTCCCGCCAGTCCCATCAAATCCCCGTAGGTGCCGGCCTTGTGCCTGCCCTCGC
>WTGY01000022.1 GCA_011523365.1 Caldilineaceae bacterium | reverse complement strand
CGTTGCGGGGGCGGAGCCCCCGCACAAGGGAGGGCCGAATAGGCCCGACCGCCCCTAACTGCAGTAGTCAGTAGTCAGTGGCGGGGCTTATACTGGCGGAAACTGGAATGGGAACTGACCGCGGCTTGGTTGCCTCCAGGGGTATGCGACTGTTCACCCCCCTTTGGGGATGCACCCGAGTGGTCAGCGGTTAGTTGTTAGTAGAGGTGAAGCGGGAGGGAAGAATGGGCCCGACAGGTGGGAGATTCATTGGCTGTTGGAGGCATGAATTGGTTGGCGTCTGTCCGGGTCTGTGATACGGTTCTTGGTGTGTCCGGTGCTGCCGTGGAGGCGGGCCGGGTTGTTGAGTTTTGGGACGAGTTCGCCCGTTGCATCTTGTTGGACGCTCCGGCCCGAAAGTAGAGTGTTGAGAACAGGTCGCACGCAAGACGCCAGGCAGTGGTGCCTGAGGCTGGAGCAAAGATGAACACAAAAGAATTGGTGAGCCGAACCGTCATTTGGGTCGAGACGGCCCTGGCCGGTTCACTTTCGCCCTCTGTGCGCCGGGTCATGCACATCGAGCTATCGATGTCGCTGGCTCACGGCGTTTTTTATGCCTTGATCATCCCCTTTACGCAAGTCGTGCTGCGTCGTTTGGGCGCGAGCGTTGATATGCTGGCGCTATATACGGCGCTTCTGTTTGTCGGCTCGGTCTTCACGTCGTTCAGCATCGTGTTGATGCGCCGTCGCCGCACAATCAACATTATTGTTTTCTGCTGGCTGCTTGGGCGTTCTCTCTTTCTGCTCACCGCTTTTGTAACGGGCGCGGTGCAGCTGATGGCGATCGGCGTCGTATTCGGGCTGCTGGAAGCGTTTGTAGTCCCCGCCTATACGCGGGTCATCCAGAAGATTTATCCTGAGAGCGGGCGGGGCAAGGTGATGTCAACAGTGCGGATGGGGCGCGTTTCCGTCATTCTCCTGGTCACGCCGCTGGCCGGATGGGCATTGGACAGGGTGGGGTACCAGGTGCTTTTCCCTATCGGGGCGCTCTTCGGCATTCTGGCCACATATCTCTTCACGCGCATTGACCTCGACGAGGGGGAGCTGCCGCCGCGCCAGACTAAGACGTTTTCCGATCTGTGGCAGATCGTGCGCGGCGACAGGAATTTCGCGATCTATTTGCTCAGCTACTCCTTGTTTGGACTGGGTGGGCTTTTGAGTTGGCCTCTTTTCCCGGTTGTGCAGGTGGACCGTCTGCAGCTCTCCTATTCGGAAATCGGATTGTTGGGGTTGGTGGAGTCGATAACCTGGTTTTTGAGTTATCTGCTGTGGGGAAGGACGATCGACAAGCGGGGCGGCCTGTTTGTCGTGCGGGCTATCTCGGCGATCTCGATCGTGACGCCGCTCACTTACATGTCAGCACAGAGCCTGTGGATGTTGATGCCGTCTGCAGTTGCGCGTGGTCTGGGGATGGCGGGCTTTGAGCTGGGGCGGATCAGCGCGGGAATCCAGCTGGCGGACCCGGAGAGGGTTACTGAGTATGCGGCGATTCAGTCGACGGTAGTCGGGCTGCGGGGAATGGTGGCGCCGGTGATTACGGTTGGGCTGCTGCGCCTGGGCGCGCCGCACAGCGCGGTATTCTTGTTGAGCGTGTTTTTCCTGGTGTTGGGGTGGGTGATGTTTGGGCGGGTGACGGCGCCGATACCGGGGGATGAGGAGTACAGTGAGCGGCAGAGGCTGCGGTACCGGTGGCCGTTCAGGCGGCGGATTGCGCGGGTGTGAGAATTGGGGAGATTGGGAGAAGATCCCCTGGGCCGGGTTAGAATGTGCAGCAGACGCTTGCAGCGGTCGGGAGTTCAAGAAGCCGCAACCTATAGCAGAGAGAAGCAGTCAGAGAATCTCCTACTTTCAAGTCTCAGTTGTAAGCCGGGAAATGGGCTTGGCCATTTCCCAGATGAATTGGTAGGATTGCAGCCATGAAAACAACGATCGAAATTCATGACGAACTGCTAAGGCAGGCACGACAGCACGCAAGAGTTACAGGCCGCTCGCTGCGCGCTGTCATCGAAGAAGGCATTCGTTTGGTACTTTCCGCACCAAAGCCTCAAGGGACGTACAAGTTACCCGACTTGAGTGTAGGAGATCCGGACGCGGCCGACCCGCTCGCAGGTGTTTCGTGGCAAGAGTTACGTGAGATGATTTACGGAGAATCAGAGTCTCATTGATAGCGATCGATACAAACTTACTTGTCTACGCTCATCGCCGGGAATCTGAACTTCATGAAGCTGCGCAAGAGATCATAGGCGGTCTAGCCAAAGGAGACAAGGCCTGGGTGATTCCCTGGCCTTGTTGTTTTGAATTTCTAAGCGTTGTGACGAACCGCCGAATTTGGAGGGAAACTGCCTCGTCGCCCATGCAGGCGTGGCAGCAACTTGAGGTTTGGCCTGCCTCACCAGCCAATCGCCTGATCGGTGAGACAGAAGGTTTTTTTGAGATAATGGGGGAACTGGTGAAGCGTCCCGGTGTGCAGGGGGCCATCGTCCATGACGCCAGAGTTGCTGCAATCTGCCTTGCTCACGGGGCGGAAGTGTTGCTTACCAGGGACAGGGACTTCGACTTGCTCCCGGAACTCAATTCGAGGAACCCGTTTTAGCTAGCGTGACGGCGAATGAGACTGAATCACAAGATAGGCGACAATAGCCCACAATCGCTGTGAGGCGCCAGACGTAGACATCCCCACTTTCGCGTAACAGGTCACCGAGCAAACCCGCGGACGCCATGAACGGGAATACGCGCCGTATGTACAGTAATGCGATTGACTGCCACCGACCTGTATTGCACCTTGAATCCAAACCGACTTCAAAGTTCATAGTAAGACGGCAAGTATCGTACTTAGTGTCACTATTAGGGCAGCAGACGAAATTCAGTCAAAGCCGGCTGCGAATCGTAACTTTCATCTCAGGGTATTTCAGCTCGGTGCTTGACTAAGATTGAAGTAAGTGCCAGGCTGATTGCCCTCTGCGGTCAGATCGCTAGTCAAAGTTGAACACTTCGATCCGCGCAACCGGGACTTTTTGCGGTCTTGCAAACCCTTAAAAGTTAGCTTTGAGAGTCTCAAAAAGTTAGATCAGTCCCGATCTTCCAAGACTGAATTTGATGAGATCTCGCAGACTACCACAGAAAGGAAACATATGAATACCTATCGCGCCGGATTGGTCGGTTGTGGCCGGATTGGGACTCTTTGGGAGACGGACCCGCCGACGCCGCTTACGCATGCGGGCGGGGTGGCGGTTTGTGCGCAGACGGAACTGGTGGCGGGGGCGAGCAGGGGGAACGAGCATCTGCAGGTGTTCGGGAAGATGTGGGATGTGGACGCGCTCTACCTGGACTACAGGGAGATGCTGGAGAAAGAGAAGCTGGATATTGTGTGCGTGGCGACGCATCCGGGGCTGCACCGGGATATTGTCGAGGCGGCGGTCGAGAACGGGGCGAAGGGCATTCTGTGTGAGAAGCCGCTGGCGCTGAGTTTAGAGGACGGGGACGCGATCGTGGCGGCTTGCCGGAGCACGGGGTGCGTGCTGTCGGTGAACCATTCGCGGCGCTGGAACCCGGCTTTCATCAAGGCGAAGGAGATGCTGGATGCGGGCGCGATCGGTGATCTGATCTCGATGCTGGGCATCTGCCAGGGGGTAAAGCCGTTTCCGGCGTGGACGGCGGACGAGGAGGGGCCGCTGATCCACGACGCTGTGCACACGTTTGACTTGTTCAGGATATATGCGGGCGATGTCAAGTCGGTGATTGGGACAGCCCACCGACGGCTCCGACACGAATTCAGGGTGGAGGATTTAAGCGACGCGATCTTCAGCTTTCATTCCGGGGTGAGCGCGGTCAGTATGGCCAATGAGTTGACCCGCTATGCGCGGTTTGGGCTTGAGTTGCAGGGGACAGATGGCGTAATCAGCCTGGAGTATGCGGGCAACCAGTGGCTGCTGGGCGTGGATACGACCGACCACCTGAATGAGCCGGACTCCCGGATTGAGTGGTTCACGCTGGAGCCGCAGCCTTTTCCGGAAATCAAGGAGGCGAGCTCGATCCAGCTGGCGGTGGAGGAGCTGGTGCGCTGCATTGAGGACGGGGGCGAGCCGAGCTCGAACGGAGAGGACGGGGTGGCCTCGCTGGAGATGGTGATGGGCATATACGAGTCGCAGCGGCAGGGGAACCGGCCGGTGGAGCTGCCGCTGGCCGACCGCTCGTCGCAGCTCTACATGTTGCGGGACGAAGGGCACCTTTAGTGTGCGTTCAATCGTAGAACAGTTTTTTTGCGTATTGCGTGTGAGCAGATATGAGGGGCGCGACGCCATTGCTTGATCGGCGACAAATGACTTGGTGTCAGACGGGAAATCCACTTGATTCCGCGAGCAGGGAGAGTGAGGGCCGACAATGAAACATCTCTTTATTGACGATCACGAGGTCGAGGCGATCGACAATCTAGCGCGCAAGCTGCACCAGCCGCAGAAGGCGCGTGACAATGTCGTGATCCGGCCGGAGTACCGCTGGGAGAACAACTCGATTCAGGTACGGACTTCGCCGGTGTGGCTGCCGGACGAAGGGATCTTCAAGATGATCTACCTGACCGGCGCGGAGGGGCTGGATCCCGAAGTCAAGCTGGATGCTACGGGCGCGGCGGCCATAGTTGAGAGGTACGCCTGTTACGCCACTTCGGAGGACGGCGTGAACTGGGATAAGCCCTTCCTGGGCCTGTACGACTATCCTGCAATGACCTGGCGGGGCACACCGGTTGGCTTAGAGAACAACATCCTGCCCAGCGCGCAAGGCATGCTGCAAGGGCCGGTACACGATCCGCATGATCCGGACCCGAGCCGGCGGTTCAAGGGGTTGCGATACGGGGAGAGTGAACTGCGCTCGATGGTGTCGGCAGACTTCTTGCACTGGGAAGAGCTGGATGTTCCGTCTCTGCACAGCCACGATGAGTCGCACCTCACCTATGACGAGACAGAGAGGCTGTTCATAGCAGCGGCCAAACGAAACGGGCCTTACGGTCGTTCGTGGCAGTTGTACACGAGCAAGAATTTCGCGGACTGGGAGGAGCACGGGCTGATCTTTCATGCCGATCAGACCGATCAGGAGAACGGTTTTGAACGGCTGCAGAGGTTCTTCGACGACCCGGCCTACCGTAGCCCGATCTATAACCGGCCGGAAGAGTGGCGTACGGACGTCTACAACTTCCCCATATTTCCGTATGAGGGGCTATACCTGGCGACGCCGGTGATGCACCATTGGGCGGGGAAACATCCGCCGATGTATGAGAACGTAGACAGCCGCAAGTCGGTGGAACTGGCATCGAGCCGTAATTTGCTGGACTGGGAGCGGGTGGCGGGACGGGCGCCGTTCTTGGAGCTGTCGCCGATCAGCGACGGCGAGACGTATGATACGGGCCAGATCGTGATATTGAACAGCCCTGTGCTGCGCAACAGCGAGCTGTGGTTCTACTATATGGGCTTCCGGTATCGTAATCTTTCGATTGAGGACGTCCTGAACAGACGATTCCTGGATGGCAGCGCAATGTGTATGGCACGGCTGCGGATGGACGGGTTCGTTTCGCTGAAGGGGGGCATTGAGTGGGGGTCGGTGCTGACGAAACCGATCGAGGTCAGCGGCGACAACCTGCATGTGAACGCGGATTCTTGGCGGGGGCGCGTGTTGGTCGAGGTGATGGACGCCGGGAGTGGGGAGCCTATTGTTGGCTACACGAAAGAGGATTGCGTCGCGGTTATGATGGATAGTATTGACGAATGCGTTCAGTGGCGCGACGGGCGCGGGTTGAGGGAGCTGGCGGGGCGGACGGTGCGCTTGCGTTTCCATCTGTGGCAGTCGGAGTTGTATTCCTACTGGTTCAGTTGAGGATTGTCCGCGAAGGGCCACGAAGAACATCTCTTTTCTATCCGCGAAGAGACGCGAAAGGGCGCGAAGAACACCTTTTTTGTCCACGGAGGGCCGCGAAGAACACCCTTCAGGGATCATGCGGGTTTTTTGGTTGAAAGATAGTGCATTAGAAATGGAGTTTTGTGATGAGACGATTTGAAGGAAAGACGGCTCTGGTCACCGGCGCGTCGCTGGGGATTGGGCGGGGCATTGCGCTGTGCCTGGCGGAGGAGGGCGCGAACGTGGTGGTGAATTACCGTACTTCGGAGGCGGAAGCCAAGAGCGCGGCCGAGGAGATCCGGGGGATGGGCAGTGAGGCGCTGGTGTGGCAGGCGGACGTTTCGGACCGCGGGGCGATTGCGGCGATGATCGAGGGGGCGGTTGAGCGCTTTGGACGCCTTGACGTGGCGGTGGCGAATGCGGCGGTGTCGATTCGGGAGCCGGTGGTGGAGGCGAAGTGGGAGAACGTGATGCGCACGTTTGAGGTGACGCAGTTCGGCGTGTTTCACACGTGCCAGCTGGCGGCGCAGCAGATGCTGAAGCAACCGCTCACGGGGCGCAGCCGGGGCAAGATCGTGATCATCAGCTCGGTGCACGAGGAGATTGCGTTCCCCAGCAGCGGTGCTTACAACATGTCGAAGGCGGCGATCAATCATCTTGGGCGCACGATGGCGGCGGAGCTGGCGGGGGACCGGATCAATGTCAACGTGATCAATCCCGGATGGATCGACACGCCGGGTGAGCGCAGCTTTTACAGCGAGGAGGAGATAGCGGAAGGCGGGAAGCGGATTCCCTGGGGACGGATTGGCGTGCCGGAGGACATTGGCAAGGCGGCGGCCTATCTGGCCAGCGATGATGCCGACTACGCGACCGGCTCGATATTGCGGGTTGACGGGGGGTTTGTACACGGTCTCGTGTTGCCGGAGCCGGATGACGGCAGTAGGCAGTAGTCAGTGGTCAGTGGTCAGTAACTGCCTCGTGGGTGGACAGGGTTGAGGGAGGGCGTGTCGGATGAGGGTTGCGACGGGGGGGCTGAGTCATGAGAGCAGTACGTTTACGCCGGTGCCGACGACGATAGAGAGCTATCGGGAGAGGTTCCTGCTCGAGGGCGAGGAAATACTGAGTACGTTTGCGGGGACGAATACGCCGATCGGAGGCTTTATCGAGGGTGCAGAGGCGCACGACTTTGAGTTGATTCCGACGCTGTTTGGCGAACCTCACCCAAGCGCGCCGACGCCGCGGCCACTGTATGACGAGCTATTGGGGCGCATTTTGGACGGGATCGCGAAGGCGATGCCGTTGGACGGCGTGCTGTTGGAACTGCACGGGTCGATGTCGGTGGGGGACCTGGACGGGCCGGACGGGCTGGGGGATGCGGAGGGTCATCTGCTGGCGGCGGTGCGGGAGACGGTCGGTCCTGGGGTGCCGGTACTGGCGCAGCTCGACATTCATTCGAACGTGTCGCAGCAGATGGTAGAGATGGCGGATGTTCTGATCGGGCGGGAGAGCTATCCGGAGGTCGACATGTCGGCGCGCGGCCGCGAGTGTGCGGACGTGTTGGTGCGGATTGTGCGCGAGGGTCTGCGGCCGACGATGGCCTTGCACCAGATTCCGATGGTCTGGGGGTTGAACCAGGTGACCGCGCATCCGCCGATGCGGGACGCGATCGCTGAGCTGCATAGGATCGAGTCGATGCCGGGTGTCGTGTGCGGCTCGATCGCTACCTGCTTTTTCCTGGCTGACGTGCCGGATATGGGCGCTTCGGTCTACATCGTGACCGACGATAGCCAGGCGCTGGCCCAGGAATACGCCGACCGGTTGGGAGAGTGGATTTATGGGCGGCGGGAGGACTGGCAGATGGAGTTGCTGCCGGCGCGTACGGCATTGGAAAGGGCACAGACGGCCGGGCGATACCCTATCATTCTGGCCGATTTGCAGGACAACCCGGGCGGCGGTTCGCCGGGGGACAGTACGGGCGTGTTGCAGACCTTTGTCGACATGGGGTTAGAGGACGCGTGCGTGCTCTATATTGTCGACCCTGAGGCGGCGGCTCTCTGTCATGAGGCTGGCGTTGGCGCGCGGCTGGCGCTGGAGGTGGGCGGAAAGTCGTCGCCTCTGCAGGGGGAGCCGGTGTCGATGGAGGTGGAAGTTGCGGCGCTGTCGGACGGGGTATTCCGGTATGACGGGCCGATGTATGCGGGGCTGAGCGGGAACATGGGCCTGTCGGCGCACGTAGTTCAGGGCGGGATCCACGTGTTGCTGGTGAGCGGGCGGGAACAGCCTTTCGATACGGCCTTTGCGCGGACGCTGGGCTTGGACCCGCGGCAGATGCGGTACATTTGCGTGAAATCGAGCACGCATTTTCGCGCCGGGTTTGAGTCGTGGGCGGGGGCGATCCACGTGGTGGCGGAACCGAGCGTCCACAGTTTGCGCGATCTGCCATTCCGGCGTCTCGGCCGCGAGCTGTATCCGTTTACGACGGGGAAGTAGCTATTTTCAGTTGAAGACAAAGGTGAATGATTGGACGGGGAGGGAGGCGCGGCTGCGTCTCCCACTTTTTTTGTTTATGCCACCTTCCTTGGGGAAGTGCGGAGGAGAGCGCCCCCGGTAGGAGTCGAACCTACGGCCAAAGGTTTAGGAAACCTCTGCTCTATCCTCTGAGCTACGGGGGCAGGAAACGCTGCACACGCTAGGAGACGATAGCACAAAGCTGCGGTCAGGTCAAAGAAAACGGCGGAATTTGGTGTTGGGGCTCTTAGGGGGTCGTTTTGGGGGAAGGGGAAGGTGACGTGT
>WTGY01000019.1 GCA_011523365.1 Caldilineaceae bacterium | reverse complement strand
TTGCTCCATTATACACCTTAGCTTGTGGTCCAGTTTTTGGGGCCAAGCTCAGACAACCCGGCTACAATCACGTATTGCACTTCAAACAGATAGATGAGAGTGGTAACTGCGAGTTTCGTGACCTATATGTCCCAGGCCCAAACGAGATTCTTGCGGAAACAGCTCTTTTGGGAGAGTGCGCGAATCATTCTGGAGTTTTTCAACCTGCTTCCAGCGTTTATAGCTATAGGCTTTCAACTGGGAATGAAACGAAAGGTATATACAAATATTACTTCTATGGATTTCATGACCGGCATCAGGCCATTGCGGAAGCATGCCAAGAACGCCCCGACACTCTTGTCTTATACAATGACATCAGGAAGTTTTATCCTTCAATCCCACTAGAGCGAGCAAGAAATGTTTGGAATTCAGCTTGCGATGAAGCTAACCTCTCCGAAAGGAGTCGGGTAATAGGGCTAAAGCTGCTTGAAAACTATGAGCGTACCAGTAGCAATGGCGGTACTGGGTTGCCAATAGGACCAATGTTTAGTCATCTCATAGCCAATCTTGTTCTCCGCGAGGTTGACTTACGAATGGAGGAGATTGCGCCGGGCAGGTATTTTCGGTATGTTGATGATTTTGTCTTTGTCGAAACGGAGGGGAAGGCTCAGGAGCTTGAGGAAAATCTCCAGCTAATTCTGAACGAAAAAGAACTGGAGTTGCATCCAGAAAAGAGAGAACCCGTTTTTGCTGCAGATTGGCTTAGTGCCGCCAATGTCTTCGATAGGGAAATGTCATCAGTTTCATGGAAGTCGTTCATCGGCAATTTAAAAAAGTTGATGCTGTTCAAGCCCAACTTGAAAGCAGAGATTGAACGCAGGTTTCTTGATGCAGAGATTCGCCTGAGGCCAACTGACTATTCAGAAGTACGACAGGATGACAAATTCCTAGATCGGATGAGAGCACTATTGGAGTATGGCTGGTTTAGACTCCAACTGTTTCACCTAAGTCCTGATCAAGTCTTGGATCAGGGGCTTCAGTTGCGATGCCGTTATATGAGAATGCTTTGGAGTACGCTTGAAAGTATGGAGGCTGGCGGTTGGATTGGTCGAAAAATGAGTATCTCGCAACTTCGCTATCTCTTGTCCCGCTTAGCATATCTAGGAACGCCAGAGCAACTCATAACAATTTCAGATTCAATTGATGGAATCGGCGAGTTGGCAATTTTTGCAACAGTTCTAAGGGCTCTTGCGAACCGCGATGTGTCGGAACTATTGAAGTTTGGTTCAGTTGCAGCGCAATCAGTAGCTTCGTCACTAAAGTTGGATTCCCGCCCTGTTCGTTGTTCTGTTTCCAGTGATTCGAAAGCAGCTACTCAAGCTTATGCGATTCTTCTTCTATATGGGGTGCCACTGGAAGTTTCTGGCGAGCTGCCAGAAAGCAACATGGTTACTTTTTGTAAAGGGGGAAGGGGCGTGTCAGAACTCTTCAATTCCTCAGACACGTATTTCCGTGAACTGGCTTGCCTACACGGACTAGATAATCCTGAAATCCTACGATGGTCGCTCGAAACGGCATTCGACAGAGATGAGGAGATGGCCTCAGAAATGACGGGAATATTGGACACGAGCTACTTGGTATGAGCAATGAGTTTGATTGACCTCATTAGTAGGGCGACCTATAGGGGCGGACCAGCCATCAAGTTGCCTACATGTGCAGCGGAGACCGATTTCGGCCCCTCCTCTAGATGGCCAGAATAGCTACATATTTAAGTGTGTCGCGGCTGCGGGGCTTCGTTCGGTTACGTTTGGAGACTGGAACAGCGCTCTAGAATTGAGTGTCATGAGGAGCTCGGGAGAAGAAGATTACAAGTGATGTTCTTATGGAAAGACATAGGAAAAGGTAGACATGCTTTTTCTTGATTCTTGAGATACCCCCCTCACTCCCCCAAATTCCCCATCACCGCCAGCGGCGTCGCCGCCAGCAACCCCCCATCCACCGGCATCACAATCCCCGAAATCCACCGCGCCTCATCACTCGCAAAATAAAGCGCCGCATACGCCACATCCCACGCCGTCCCCTCCGTCCCCAGCGGCCCGATCTTCCGCCGCCTCTCCCGCTCCTCCTCCTGAAACCCAGCAGTAAATGAAGCATGCACATGCCCGGGCGCCAGGCAATTCACCCGGATACCCTCCCGCCCGTGATGCACCGCCATCAGCCTCGTCAGCGTAGCCAGCCCGCCCTTCGCCACCGAATAAGGTACATTGATATACGCCCCCGCCAGCAGCCCGTCAATCGACGAAATGTGAACAATCGACCCGCCGCCGCCCGCCGCCATATGCGGTACAGCATACTTACAGGCCATCACCGGCCCTCTCAGATTCACGTCCAGAGCCACATTCCAGAGCGCCTCTTCATAATCTGTAACCTTGCCTCCGCCAATCCCGCCCGCATTGTTCACCAGTATATCCAGGCTACCGTACCGACTGACACACGCCTCGGCCAGCTCCCGGCAGTCTGCTTCCTCAGCAATGTCCGCCGAAACGAACGACGCCTCACCTCCATGCTCCTTTATGAACTTCACCGTCACCTCGGCCCGCTCCTCGTCCAAGTCGGCCACAACCACCCTCGCCCCCTGTCGCGCAAAGAGCACAGCCGTTGCATAGCCGATGCCAAGAGCTGCCCGGCCTCGCGACCCCGCGCCCGTGACTATCGCCGCCTTGCCTTCCAACCTGTCCCCTTGAGGAGGCAGGCCACCTGACACAGTCAATTCATTCTGGCTCATTGGAGTCGGTTCGCCTTGTTGTTCGGAATGACACTATATCTCGTTGCCTTATGTTAGATCACGAGTCGACGGAGCAGAGTGCTGTCAGTCTTCACACAGCCACCCAGTCATGCGAAGAAATTCCGCTACGCCGGTGGTGTTCTTCGCGCCCCTTCGCGTCACTTCGCGGATAAAAAAGGTTTTTCCCGCGTCGTTCCTCGAACGTGAAAGTCAGACTACATCCGACAAATAGCGCGCCTTCGTGATCTCAACCACCTCATCCGGATCCCGCCGCCACCAGTTGCGCTCCGAGAATATCTCCACTTCCAGATGACCATCGTACCCCGTCGCTTCCACCAGCCGCCGAATGCGCCGGATGTCGATGACGCCATCCCCCATCATGCCCCGGTCCAGCCGCAGGTCGGTCGTATCCATCAGCCAGTCGCAAACATGGAAGGAAACAATACGGCCCGCTGACCGCTCTATCTCCCGCTCCATATCAGGGTCCCACCACACGTGGTACACATCCACCACGATGCCCAGTTCCGGACCCGCCCCCAGCGCCTCTATCCAATCGTTCGCCTGCCCCAAAGTGGACAAACAGGAACGGAACGCACAAATCATCGGGTGCAGCGGTTCCAGCCCCACCGTCACGCCGGCCAGTTTCGCATAGGGAAGCACCTCCGCAAGGCCCTCAAGGCAGCGCGCTCGCGCCGCCGCTAGATCTCTCGACCCCGCAGGCAACCCCCCCGCTACAAACACAACACAATCGGCATCCAGTTCGGCCGCTTCATCAATGGTTCGCCTTGTCGAAACCAGGTTGGCCCTAAACAGGTCGGGATCCGAATCAGTCAACAGTCCCCCGACACAGATGCACGTGACCTTCATATCATGAGCCTTCAGCAACCTTTTCGCCTCAGCGACGCCCACCTCATGCAGCTTGTCCCGCACAATCCCAATCGCATGCACACCATGACGGGCATAGCCCTCGATCGCCTGCGGCAGCGACCACTGCTGCAGCGTCGTGTACTGGTTGATCGCGAGTCTGCTGAAGTCGCTCATTTGGTCCTGCCTGACACGGCCTTGCATTCAATCAAATTAGGGCTCGTTGACGATTGTCGGAACAGCGTTTTGCGGCAGCAAAGTGCGGCTGACCAGCGCATTCAAGCAACGAAAATCCTTGTAGCCTCTGGTGTTCTCCGCGGCCCTTCGTGGCCCTCCGTGGATCAAGAGGTGTCCTCCGCGGCCCTCCGTGGCCCTCCGTGGATCAAGAGGTGTTCTTCGCGCCACTTCGCGTGCCTTCGCGGATCGATTGGTATTGCCTTTCACAACACGCAAGCCCGAAACACCACTGACAAGCCTGTAGATCTGACATTCTTGTTGAATTCTGAGATGCGTCCACAAATTGTCAACGCAGCCTGGAAAAACCCTTCAATCAGTAGGTCGCGCGCCCGCCAGACACGTCAAACACCGCGCCCGTCGCAAAACTGCACGCGTCGCTGCACAGCCACGCCACCATCTCGGCATTTTCCTCAACCGTTCCAAACCGTCCCATCGGAATCTTCGCTGTCACCGTCTTAATGTACTCCGGCGTCATCTCCCCCAGTAGGTCCGTCTGCACCATCGCCGGCGCCACACAGTTCACAATAATACCGCTCTGGGCCAGCTCCTTACCCAGCGACTTGGTTAGAGCGATCACGCCCGCCTTCGCCGCCGAATACGCGCACGCATTCGCGTTGCCCTCCTTGCCCGCAACCGAAGCCACGTTCACGATCCGGCCCCCTCCCTGCTCCAGCATGACCGGGATAACCGCCCGGCTGCACAAAAAGACCGAAGTCAGGTCGGCCGCAACTACCCGGTCCCACTCCTCCAACGGATACTCCCACGTCGGCAGCGTCGGGCCCGAAACGCCTGCATTGTTCACCAGGATATCAATAACACCCAGCTGGGCCAGCGTATCCTGCACCGCCTGCTCAACGCTCGCCGGTTCCGTCACGTCCACAGAGTAAGCCGCCTCGAAGCCTTCCCCCGCCTCCGTACCGCGCACAGGCCCCGGATCCAAGTCCCAAACCGCCACAGCCGCCCCCGATCCGGCCAGCCGCTGAGCAATCCCTAGCCCAATACCCTTCGCCCCCCCGGTAACAACCGCCGTCCGCCCGTCAAAATCATATTCAATCATCTGCGTATTCCTCAACCGACCTACTTTCTTCTGGCTCGACTGACCACTGCAGTTCCACTTATACCCCAAATCGTGGGAATGTGCTACAGATGAGGTCCGCGCTGACCCCCTTCTCGTCCAAAAAACTGCGTTGGTCAGAACGGGAGCAGTTCAGCTAAAATGCTGAGGGGCACAGCCGCCGCACAGGAGCACACGTGTGAGCAAATTGCGTATAGCCATACTTGGCGCTGGGACAATGGGACGTCGCCACATCGACTATGTGAATGCAAGCGGCGAGTGTCAGCTTGTTGCCATCTGCGACCCGGACGCCGGCGTGGCCAAACTGGCGGCGAAGAACGAGGTCCCGCTCTTCCACGATGCTTTCGAGGCCCTGGATCTCGCCTCTCCCGACGGCGCCATCATCGCCGCGCCCACCAACCTGCACGAAGAGCTTGCCCTGGCATGCATCCGACGCAGTATCGTGCCTCTGGTAGAAAAACCAATCACCGCCGCGCTCGACGAAGGGCGATGGCTGGTCGACGAAGCCTCCGCATCCGGAGTACCCGTCCTCGTCGGCCATCATCGTCGCTATCATCCCCGCATCCAGCGGCTCTGGAAACTGGTAAAGGATGGCGCCATTGGCTCCCTGATAGGAGTCTCCCTCTTGTGGGCCGTCAAAAAGCCGGACGCCTACTACGACATCGTCTGGCGAACGCGCGCCGGCGGCGGTCCGGTCCTGACCAACCTCATCCATGAGATCGACACGCTCCGCTACATCTGCGGCGAGATAACCAGCGTCTACGCCGCCACCAGCTCGGCGACACGCGGCTTCGAGGTGGAAGACTCCGCCGCCATAACCCTGAGTTTTTCCGGCGGCGTCGTCGGCTCGATCTTTCTTTCCGACGCCGCGCCTTCCCCCTGGTCATACGAGCTGACGATGTTCGAAAATCCATCCTACGCCCACGTGGCCGGAAACTGCGCCTTCTTCTTCGGTACCGAAGGCTCAATTGCCTTTCCCAGAATGGAACTGTGGCGCTATCCCGTCGCAGACAACGCCGGCTGGGAGCAGCCCCTCGAACAGGAACGGCACGAACCGGCCGACGCCGATCCGCTCGCAGCACAACTGGCCCACTTCTGCCGCGTCATCCGCAGAGAAGAGCCGCCTCTCGTCAGCGCCGAAGAGGGCCTGCGCACGCTCGCTGCAACCCAGGCCGTGCTCTCCTCTGGCAGTGAGGGCAAGCCCGTTGAACTCCGGCCCGCTTGAGCAAACTCGCCCGACCCTGGGCCCACAGAACTGATCTCATTACACGCCAATGAAAGTGACAGGTCCGACATAAAAGCAAAGGAGACTCCCGATGGCCTACGCAACCTACATGGGCGCACACGTCAAGCGCAAGGAAGATCCCCGTCTCATCACAGGAAGCGGCGCCTACGTCGGCGATCTGAAGCTGCCCGGCATGCACTATGTCGCCTTCGTCCGCAGCCCCTACGCGCACGCCCGCATCGGCGATATTGACGCCTCCGCCGCGCTTGCCATGGACGGCGTCGTCGCAGTAGTATCCGGCCAGGACCTCGCCGAACACACCGAGCTCATGCCCTTCCCCTTTGAGGTCGGTTCCGCCGACGGCGAAGCCAACAGCAAACGCACGCACCACGCCCTGACAACCGGGAAAGTTCTCCACATGGGCGAATGTGTAGCCGCAGTCATCGCCGCTGACGCCGCCACCGCCGCCGATGCTGCCGAAGAGGTCTATGTCGACTGGGAACCGCTCCCGGCCGTCGCTGGGATCGAACAGGCGCTCGAAGCAGACGCTGCCGTTTTATTCGACGACATGGATGGCAACGTCCAGGAAGTATGGCGGCAGAAAGTCGGCGACGTCGATGCCGCCTTCGCCTCCGCCCACAAGGTCGTCAGCCAGCATATCACCAGCCAGCGTCTCGCCGCCGTACCCATGGAAGGCCGCAGCGTCGTCGCTGCGCCCGATCCGACGACCGCAGGGCTGACCGTCTGGACCAGCACCCAAGCCCCCCACCTGATACGCGGCCAGCTTGCCGGCGTCCTGCGCATGTCCGAAAATGCCATCCGCGTCATCGCCCCTGAAGTTGGCGGTGGTTTCGGCGTCAAGATCGGCATCTATCCCGAAGAAGTGGTGATAGCCAGCCTCGCCATGCGCTATCAGCTCCCGCTGAGCTGGGTCGAAGGCCGCAGCGAGCACCTGCTCACCACGACCCATGGACGCGGCCAGATCGCCGACTACGCCCTCGCCGTCACCGAAGATGGCCGCATCGCCGGCATGAAGATGCGCGTCGTCGCCGACATGGGAGCCTATCCCATCGTCCTCATCATTCCCGAACTGACCGGCTGGATGGCCGTCGGAGTCTACAACATTCCCGCATTTGACATAGAAATCGACTGCGTATTCACCAACACCACTCCCATCGCCGCCTACCGCGGCGCCGGACGGCCAGAGGCCGCCTACTACATTGAACGAATGGTAGACCTCGTAGCAAATGAGTTGGGCCTGGAACCGACCGAAGTGCGACGCAAAAACTTTATCCCTCCCGACGCCTTCCCCTACGACACCGGTACCACGCTCACATACGACAGCGGCGAGTACGAGAAGTCGTTAACCAAAGCCCTCGACGTCTCAGGCTACGCCTCGCTACGGTCAGAACAGGAGCAGCGCCGTAGCCAGGACGGCGGCAACCTGCTGGGCATCGGCCTTGCCAGCTACGTCGAGATCTGCGGCTTTGGTCCCTACGAGAGCGCCGAAGTACGCGTCGAGCCCACCGGAACAGTCACCGTCTTTACAGGTATTTCGCCCCACGGCCAGGGACAGGAGACCACCTTCGCTCAGATCGTGGCCGACCAG
The DNA here is from genome assembly GCA_011523365.1 of Caldilineaceae bacterium. Taxonomy (GTDB): domain Bacteria; phylum Chloroflexota; class Anaerolineae; order Caldilineales; family Caldilineaceae; genus Bin5. The sequence goes on along the minus strand of WTGY01000019.1, from coordinate 959 downwards.
TTGGGAGCGGACTACGACCAGATCGTCGTAAAACACGGCGACACCGCCAACACGCCAATGGGCATCGGCACGATGGGCAGCCGCGGCCTCGCCGTCGGCGGCACCGCCCTCGTCCGCGCCACCGGCAAAGTGCGCGACAAGGCCAAACAGATTGCCGGGCACATTCTCGAAGCCGCCGCCGAAGACATCGAGTTGACCGAAGGGCAATATCAGGTGCGCGGCGCCCCTGACAATGCCGTAACCCTCGCCGACATCGCCGCACGCGCCTACAGCGATGACCTGCCCGACGCCATCGACACGGGCCTCGAAGGCACCGACTACTTTCGGCCCGACCTCGTCTACCCGTTCGGCACGCACGTCGCCGTCGTCGAAGTCGAGCAGTCCACCGGCCGTGTCACCATCCGCGAATACTATTCCGTCGACGACTGCGGCCCCCGCATCAGCCCCAAACTGGTCGACGGCCAGGTCCACGGCGGCCTCGCACAAGGCATCGCCCAGGCTCTGTTGGAAGAAGTGGTCTACAGCGAGGAAGGGCAGCTCTTGACCGGCACCCTGATGGACTACGCCATACCCAAGGCGGCCCAGTTTCCCACCTTCGTGACCGACTCAACCGTTACGCATACCCCCCACAACCCGCTTGGCGCAAAAGGCATCGGTGAAGCCGCCACCATCGGTTCCACGCCCGCCATCGCCAACGCCGTCATGGACGCCCTCAAGCCGCTGGGCGTACACCATCTCGACATGCCCCTGACGCCTGAGAAGATCTGGCAGGCGATCCATGCCAACGGCAATGGCGCCGGCTGAGCCAGAAATGGTTAATCTGCAAGGAATCGTAACTGCTAAGTCCATGCCCAAAGGTGCTCATGATTCAGTGTGAGAAGGGTCTTCTCTACCCTCGATTTTGTGAGCGGTCGGGCCTATTCGGCCCTCCCTTGTGCGGGGGCTCCGCCCCCGCAACG
>WTGY01000018.1 GCA_011523365.1 Caldilineaceae bacterium | reverse complement strand
TCCTCATCAACTGTATTGACAAGCCGAAGTTACGCCTTTTAACCTCCCCCTCGGCACGTAAAAACATTTTTTTTGTTTTTCTTCCCGTGGAAAAAAACCCACCCCCCTCCCCCACCGCCAACCGGGAAACCTCCATACATCCCGTAGGGCCACCCCTAGTGGGTGCCCAAGCCCTCTACCTTCATCAGGACGGTTAACCCACAAAAACAAGCATAAAATGCCCAATACCAGTCCCCCAGCCCGGCCAAACCGCTGGCATCAGCGACTCCCTCCGTGTTAAAATACGCTTGGTGAAGCCTCTCTGGCTCGGAATGGTTTTCCAACGCCAACCATCACAGGAACTCTGGAGACGGCGCCGGTGACGGTTCCGTCGCACGAGGAGAAAATATGCGGTCAGGAGAGATTCTGCAGCCACACCCCCAAAACATACAGAATGTCGGGCCGGTCGAGAGCCGTAACGGATCCCGGCTAGGAAAACCCTATCGCCCTGGCGACCCTGCCCCCGACGAAGGACGCCGTGTATCCAAAGACGAATACTTCGAAAGGTGGTACGAAAACCCCTACCCCGATATCGACATCAGCTACGAATGGAATAACGGCATCCTGGAGGCCAAACCCTTGCCCAATCGCCCCCAATTGGACCTCTACAACTGGTTTCTTTCCCTCCTGCAGCGAAACATCGAGACCTTCAAGCACGCGGCCCTTCTCAATCTGGAAACCGGCTTCGAACTGAAAATGCCCGACCCGAATGAACCTTCCGGACACAGGGAAGCCGTGCGTAAACCCGATGTCGGCGTCATCTTGGACACAAATCCCACGTACTGGGGCCGCCTCGACCAGCGTCACTTCGAAGGCGTCTGCGACCTTGTAGTCGAAGCTGTCTCCGACTCCACCGCCGCGGAAGTCCTGCGCGACACCGAGGAGAAAAAGGAAGACTACGCCCTCGGCGGCGTTCGAGAATACTTCATTCTCGACCCCAAAGGCGAGCACATGCGCTTCTACCGCCTCGCCTCCGATCGGCGCTATCAGACCATTCAACCGCATGAAGGCGTGATTCGCTCGGATGTAATGGAAGGCCTACAGTTCCGGCTGCAAGACCTGTATCGTATGCCGGACCACGAACAACTGGCGCTGGACCCCGTTTACCGGGGCTACGTACTACCTGGCTATCACGTCTTGGCAACTAAAGCCGAGAGCGAAGCACAGCGCGCCGACCACGAAGCACAGCGCGCCGACCGCGAAGCGCAACGCGCCGACCGCGAAGCCGCCGCCCGCCAACAAGCCGAAGACCATGCGGCCGCGCAAATAGCGGCCCGTCACCTGGCCGAAGACCGAGTTACAGCCAGTGAAGAACAGCTGCGTCAATTAAGAGAAGAGCTGGACAGACTGCGCAAGAATCTCTCTTAGCCAATCTGAAGTTCTGCCTCGCTGGCGCGCAGAGCCCCCGTTTTCGCTCGTCCACCACCTTCTACAGCGCGTGGCGTCGCACTCGACACCAATTCACGCCGCCAAACTATCACGCTTGACCTTCGAAAAGGAGACACTATGGGCATCAGCCTCGGCATCGTCGGCCTGGGATCCTTCGGCAGTTCTTTCGCCAACCTCTTCATGAGCCACCCCCTGGTCGATCGCATCGCCCTCTGCGACCGCGAACTCGACCGCATCGCCCGCTTCGCCGAACTCGACCACTGGCAGGCCAAATTTGATCCCCGCGACGCCTATGCCTCCCTCGACGAAATCTGCGCCAGCGACATCGACGCCGTCGCCCTCTTCACCCAGCCCTGGCTCCACGCCCCCCAGGCCGTCCAGGCCATGCAAGCCGGAAAACACGTCTACAGCGCCGTGCCAATCGTGATGTTGCCCGACGGCGACGAAATCCTCGACTGGTGCGCCCGCCTCGTCGAAACCGTGGAACGCTCCGGCCAGTCCTACATGCTCGGAGAAACGACCTTCTACCGACCTGAGGCTATCTACTGCAGACGCCGCAACGAAGAAGGTGCCTTCGGGGATTTCGTCTACAGTGAAGGGGAGTACTACCACGACGTCGACAGCCCCAGCAGCAACCTGCGCCTCGTCCAGGCACACAGACTCGCCGGCCAGGCCGGCCAGGAATGGATCGCAGCCAGGGACGACTACATAAGCAGAGGGATCCTCACCGGCCCCATGCACTATCCCACCCACTCCACCAGCGGCCCCATGAGCGTGATGAACGCCCGCGCCCTCAAAGTCTGTGCCTGGGGCTACGCCAACCGCACCGACGATACCTACTTCAATGACCAGGGCTACGCCTTCAGCAACGAGACCGCCCTCTTCCAGATGAGCAACGGCTCAACCATGCGCATCTGCGAACTCCGCGAAATAGGCCTCCAAAACCGCGAGACCTTCCGCATCTACGGCACGCACGGCAGCTACGAGCACGAACAATGGTGCGACAAAGAGAGCCGTACGCCCCTCACTCCCCAGGAAATGCGCCACCGCCTGCCCCCCGAAGTAGAAGACGCCTTCCGAACCGTCAGCCGCACCTCCGAAGTCTACGGCGGCCACGGCGGCTCACATCCCTTCCTTGTCCATGAATTCGTCGAAGCCGTCCACCAGGAACGCCAGCCAGCCATCCACGTCTGGTCTGCCGTACGCTACATGGCAGCCGGCGTCATCGCCCACAAGTCCGCTCTGAAGGATGGGGAAATTCTGTCCGTACCCGACTGGGGAGACGGGCCTGACGCCTGACCGCGCGCCTTCACACCAGATTCACAAGCCAGCCGCGATGGAGGACCCACTCGTCCTCCACCGGTTCCCACCTTAGCTCGAAGGAATTCTGCCCCTGCGTCTGCACCAGGTAACAGCGCCAGCGTATGCCGTCAACTTCCTCGACCCACTGTCGCCCCGACGCGATGACGAAATGAGTCTTGCCTTGCCATACGAACGATTTCGGCGCAATCTTACCTGCCGGCAACGCACGCACCGCCACGCGTACGGGCTCGTCGATCGCTACCTCGCGTCCCATTAATCAGCCTTGTCCGTCGCATAGGACAGCAGCATCTCCAACGCACACTGTGCGCTCAACAGCTTGTTCCCGCGCCTGTCTGCCGGCCACACGGCATCCTTCGCCCGGCTCGTGCCGTCCCTCGCCGCAAGATGCAAATAGACCAGCCCCATCGGCTTCTCAACAGTCCCCCCCGGGCCCGCCACACCTGTGATCGACACCGCCACGTCCGCACTGTACTGCCGCAACGCACCGAAAGCCATTTGCCTCGCCACCGTCGCGTTGACGGCCCCTTCGCGCAACAGGACCTCTCCGTCTACCCCGAGCAGCCTCTCCTTGGCCGCATAGCTGTATACCCCCGCGCTCCCCAGAAACCAGTCCGAGCTGCCCGGAATCTCCGTCATCAAGTGACCGACCAGCCCACCCGTGCAGCTCTCCGCCACCGCCACCGTAAGACCCGCCCGCCGCAGCGCGTAACCCGCCTCCTTCGCCAGCCCCGTCAGGCCCTTCTCATCGATGGGCCCACTACCCTGATTCGCCATTTTGACTTTTCGCTCTCCTTTACCCACTCGACTCCTGCCCAAAAGACCCGGCCTGGCCCATCATCAGCGCGATACGCGACAACTTAAGCCTGCCCTGGCCCACCCGCCGTATCGCTCCCTCTCTATTACACCCTCAAACCTCCGGTAGGGGCAGGCCTTGTGCCTGCCCTCTCGCCGCCTCCGTCTTCCGCCAAATGACTTCCATCATGTCCATACCAGTTGACAGATACGTGAGACTTCTGTATTTTCAATAGGCGGTGCCATCGTCAACAATCGCAGCCCAAGACCCCCCCCTGTCGTTCCCGTACCTGCGCAGAAGGCGCATACCTTCGAGGACAAACCAATGGAACTCCAGACAAAGCAGCCGCCGGAACTGGAATTCAGCATGCCCGAAGTCGAAGAATCGCTCACCGCCTACCTCTCTGCCATCGGCGGCGCGATCATCGGCCTGCTACTCACACTCCTGGTACTGGCCGTCTGGAACGGTGGGACCCTCAACTTCACCAACATTTCCAGGGTCAACGCCGTCCAGGCCGGCCTCACCGATGTCGCCGCCGACCTCAAAACCATCAACACGAACGTCGACGCCATCGGTGAACGCCTTATCCTCCTCGAACAGGAGGCCGGCGCCGTCGTCGCCCTTCAGAAGAGCCTCTCTGACCTCGACGCCAGCCTGACCGACCTAGACCGCACCCTTAGCGAACAGGGCATCCAGCTCACTGAGTTGGACAGCGCCGTCAACGACCTCCAGGTCACCCGCCGCAATTTCGATCTCTTTACTGCAGCCCTTACAGACGCGCTGGCACAAATGCAAACGGGAACTTCCGCCGCCCACACGGAAAGCGCCTCCCGCCCGAACGACCCCCATGCCGCCGGATCGGAAGCTTCCCAAGCCGCCAACAGGGCAACCACTTCACAATCGAACCAGCAAGCGCGACCCGCACTGCACTACCCCGAACCCGCCTTCGTACTCAGCACAGAAGTCGCCCCAAATGCCCTCCTCGTCTACCTCTTCCTCGATGTCAATGCCGACGGCCTATTCGACACCGACGAAAACCTCATCGCCGGCGCCACTGTCACCCTCACCTCCCCGGACGGCAGAACCGTAGCCGCCGAAAAAGACATCGGCTCCGCCGGGACTCGCTTCGAAGAACTGAACGCCGGCGAATACACCATCTCCGTCGAGGATGTACAGGGCTACACTCTCGCCAGCCAGAGCAGCGCCGCCGTCACCGTCGATCCCGACGCCGGGACCGGCCATATCGTCTACTTTGCCGTCGTAACCACAGTCGCCGACTGACCGCAGCGGCTCGCTCCCGGCGCTCGCCGCCTATTCCACAACTTCGTAGAATATCAGCAGAACATTGCCGTAACGGCGCCTGTCAAACTCGGTCAGTGATTCGAGAGCGATCGGCGTCTCTTCGCGCGGATCAATTTGCACGATGACCACGCTCTCCCCCGTCAGCAGCGCCTCGCAGGCCTCGACCGCCAGCAGCGCCTTCTGCCACATCTCCTTGTACTGCGGCGGTGCGATATAGACCATGTCATACGGCTCGCCCTCAAACCTCGCCAAAAACTCGAAGCTGTCCCGCCTTGCAACCGTCGCCCGCTCGGCCACTCTGCAACGCGCCAGGTTCTGCAGCATAGTGCGCACCGCAGGTCGGCTCCGGTCAACAAACTGTACGTGCTCCGCCCCCCGGCTCAGCGCCTCGATGCCCACCGCGCCCGTCCCACCGAACAGGTCCAGCACGTAACGCCCTTCAATCCAATTCCCTAGAATCGAAAACAGCGCCTCCTTGGCGCGGTCCGTGATCGGACGCGTGCTGTCCCCCGGAACCGGCTGCAACCTGTGCCCCTTGGCGCTGCCCGAAATAACCCGCATCTCCCCCAAGACCCGCAACTTATCTGCCATCACTGCGCCGCCTGAGCAGGACGGCGACAGTCCAATGTCGCGCCACAAATTATAGTGGTGATCACGCGATTTCTGACAATTGCGCGATATCAGGCGCTGCGCTACAATGGCCTGCGTCGGGAAACAGAACTGAATAACAGGCTGACGCGCGACGAGAGAGACTTCCTGAACGAAGCGCCGAAGGGGCAAGCCCGCAGGACTACCCAACCTGCCCGGTCACACTCTCAGGCAAAAGGATCGTCGCGATACGGCACCTTTGGAAAGCGCCGCTCAACAGAATTCGAACGGCCACCGACGGGGCAATCGCACGCCGAACCGGCCAGTTGGGGAAAGCAGAAACGCTCCCAGACCGCATCCCCAACACCGGACCGTGTGCGTCAATCTCTCAGGTCAAGGACAGAGGCAACGGGCACTCTTTTGAGATGCCCGTTTTTTCTTCCCTATTCGGGTCGGAGACCAGAGGAGAGAAACATGAGCCCGCATTCCCACGCAGCCCAGTCCGGAGCCGCAGGCAACGGCCTCGGCCCTTCATCCACGGCAAGCACTGCGCGGCAAAACGAGGATTTCGCCGCCACCGCTAGAGGAGCGGCGGCCCTGCTACAACGCACCGATTCCTTTGTGCCCCGTCATCTGGGGCCCGACTACCAAGAACGGAAGGCGATGTTGCAAGTCGTCGGTGCCGAATCGCTCGACCAGCTGATAGACCAGACCATTCCGGCCCCGATTCGCTCCCAACGACCCCTCGCCCTGCCGGGGCCGCGCCCGGAGTCCGACGTGCTCGACGAAATGGCAACATTGGCCGCCCATAACCAACTCTTCCGCTCCTTCATAGGCATGGGCTACTACGATACCATCACACCCCCCGTCATCCTCCGCAACATCCTCGAAAACCCCGGCTGGTATACCCAATACACCCCCTACCAGGCCGAAATCGCACAGGGCCGCCTCGAAGCCCTCCTCAACTTCCAGACCATGGTGACCGACCTCACCGCTCTCGACATCGCCAACGCCTCCCTCCTCGACGAAGCCACCGCCGCCGCCGAGGCCATGATGATGTGCAAACGCGCCCAGAAACGCGGCGCCGCGGCCGAGACCTTCTTTGTCTCCGATAAGTGCCATCCCCAGACCATCGACACCGTCAAAGTACGCGCCGAACCCCTCGGCTACCGGGTCGTCGTCGGTGACCACAGGACCTACCGCCCCGATTCCGATACCTTCGGCATCCTCCTGCAATACCCCGACACCGAGGGAACCATTTGTGACTACCGCGACCTCGTCGCAGAGGCCCACGCCGCCGGCGCCCTCGTCGTCGTCGCCACCGACCTCCTGGCCCTCACCCTGCTGACGCCCCCGGGCGACTGGGGCGCCGACATCGCCGTCGGCAGCGCCCAGCGCTTCGGCGTTCCCATGGGCTACGGCGGCCCCCACGCCGCCTTCATGGCCACCCGCGACCAGCTCAAACGGCAGATGCCCGGCCGCCTCGTCGGCGTCTCCCAGGACGCCCGCGGCAAAACGGCCCTCCGCCTCGCCCTCCAGACCAGGGAACAACATATCCGCCGCGACAAAGCAACCAGCAACATCTGCACCGCACAGGTCCTGCTTGCGATCATGGCCTCCATGTACGCCGTCTACCACGGTCCCGGCGGCCTCAAAAAAATCGCGCGGCGCATCCGGCTTCTGACCTCAATTCTAGCCGCCGAGCTCGCAAAACTCGGTTACACCACTGCACAATCTGGCTCCGGTCCGCTCTTCGACACACTCAAGGTCACGGGCGGTCCCCGTACCCAGGAAGAGCTGGCCCGCGCAGCCGCGGCACACCGCTTCAATCTGCGCCTGTACGCCGACGGAGGTGTGGGTCTCTCCCTCGACGAAAAGACAACTGTCGCAGAGCTGGAGGCCCTCTTGGAGATCTTCGGCAAGGCTTCCCGTCCTGACGCCCCCCCGGCAGGACCGGATCGCCGGTCGAACTACGCCGGGACCGAGATGGCCGCGCTGGCCGGCGCCATCAACCTCGATCTCCCCGAACCCTTCGCCCGCACCAGCCCCTACCTCACCCATCCGATCTTCAACTCCATGAAGTCGGAAACCCAGATGCTCCGTTACATCACCAAGCTGCAGAACCGCGATCTCTCCCTCGCCCACTCCATGATCCCCCTCGGCTCCTGCACCATGAAACTCAACGCCACCGCCGAAATGATCCCCGTCACCTGGCCCAACTTCTGCGCAATCCACCCCTACGCGCCCCTCGACCAGACCCAGGGCTACCTCGAACTCTTTGACCGCCTCGCCCGTGCCTTGGCCGAGATCACCGGCTTCGCCGCCGTCTCCCTCCAACCCAACGCCGGCTCACAGGGCGAGTACGCCGGCCTCCTCGTTATCCGCGCCCTGCACCGCAGCCGCGGCGAAGACCATCGCGACGTCTGCCTGATCCCCTCCTCCGCCCACGGCACCAACCCCGCCACTGCCGTCATGGTCGGCATGGAGGTCGTCGTCGTCCGCTGTGACGAAGACGGCAACATCGACGTCGCCGACCTCAAAGCCAAAGCCGAGCAGCACAGCCGGAATCTCGCCGCCCTCATGGTCACCTATCCCAGCACCCACGGCGTCTTCGAAGAAGCCATCCAGGAAATCTGTGACGTCGTACACCGCCATGGCGGCCAGGTCTACATGGACGGCGCCAACATGAACGCCCAGGTCGGTCTCTGTCGCCCCGGCGACATGGGCGCCGACGTCTGCCACCTCAACCTCCACAAGACCTTCTGCATCCCTCACGGCGGCGGCGGCCCCGGCATGGGACCCATCTGCGTCGCCGAACATCTCGCCCGCTTCCTCCCCGGCCACGCCGTCGTACCCGGCGTCGGCGGCCCAAACGCCATCGGCGCCGTCTCAGCCGCGCCCTGGGGCAGCGCCGCCATCCTCCCCATCTCCTACGCCTACGTCGCCATGATGGGCGGCACCGGCCTCACCGAAGCCACCCGCATCGCCATTCTCAACGCCAACTACATCGCCGCCCGCCTCCAAAACGCCTACCCCGTCCTCTACCAGGGCGCCGACGGCCGCGTCGCCCACGAGTGCATCATCGACACCCGCTTCCTCAAAAACCACGGCCTCCAGGTCGACGACATCGCCAAGCGCCTCATCGACTTCGGCTTCCACGCCCCCACCATGTCCTTCCCCGTCGCCGGCACCCTCATGATCGAGCCCACCGAGAGCGAGTCCAAAGACGAGCTCGACCGCTTCTGCGACGCCATGCTGGCCATCCGTGAAGAAATCCAGGCCGTTCAAGACGGCGAAATCAGCGCCGAAGACTCCCCCCTCCACCACGCCCCCCACAC
>WTGY01000013.1 GCA_011523365.1 Caldilineaceae bacterium | reverse complement strand
GCCCTCCCTTGTGCGGGGGCTCCGCCCCCGCAACGCCCCCTCTCCTAAAACCCCCGCCGCAGCCAGTGTGCGCGTAATACGACCTTGACGACCCGCTGCGACCCGCGCCTCCCCCGCCTGGTGGCTCGTTCCGAATATGTGCCAGCGCAGGCAAGGCAACTCCCATATATCCCCATCGTTCACCGCTATGACCATCGCGAGCCCGCTACAAAAATACTGAAGGTACATTCCGCCCAGACAGACCGTCACAGTACACACAGAACATGGCTTAGCAACTATCCCAAAAATGAAAAATCAGAACGACCCGGCCCTACGGCTGCCATCCGCATCGACGCATATTGCGTGTTGAAGAGACTGTGGTCCCCCGACTCAACCACAATCTCCCACATCTGCCGCGTCATCGCCCCCAATCTCTCGGCATGCGCCGGATCTTGCGCCAGATTGTTCATCTCAAAGGGATCTGCGGCCAGATCGTAAAGCTCGTCATAATCGAAGCCGTTGTGGACGAACTTCCAGTCACCGTCCCATAGCAGCCGCTGGCTGATAATATATCGCCCGCCAAAGTATTCGGCAAAACCCTGCTGATAATCCGATGTGTCCTGCGGACTGGCCAGCACAGGCGCGAAAGAGCGCCCGTCGATCTCCCCTAGCGGCTGCGCTCCCACCAGCTCCAGCAGTGTCTGGCCCACATCCTGCAGACCGACGCGGGCGTCGCTCACCTCCGCCTCCGCCGCGCCCGGCCCCGCCACCACCAGGGGAATGTTGTACGCCTCTTCAAACGCGCCGATATTCTTGCAATACAACCCGTGCGCGCCCAGAAAATCCCCGTGGTCCGATGTCAGCACCACGATCGTGTTGTCAAGCTGCCCAGCGCGTTCCACCCGCGCCAGCAGACGCCCGAACTGCTCGTCGATCTCGCTGATCGAGGCATAGTAACAGGCCGCCGCCTCCCGGTGTTCACGGTCCGTCCAGTCGCTCCACGCCTGCGCTGACCGCTTGTACAGATTCGGCTGCCCGCTCAAATCGTTGTGGACGTTCGGCTGCAGCGGAATCGAGTCTACGTCATACTGCGCAAACGTCTCCTCGTGGCAGAAAAACGGGTCATGCGGTTCGGTGAAACTGACAAAACAGCACCAGGACGCGTCCTCCTCCAAAGCCGTGTCGAGAAAACCCAGCGCCTCGTCCGTCTTTTTGCCCATCCCGCGCTCACCGGCCGGCCGGTCACAGACGCCGTAGAAGCGGTTCGGCTCATAACCGGGCGGGCTCTCCAGAAATCGCTCCAACGAAAAATTGACCGAGTCCCAGTCCTGGCGCATGGCCAGCCCTCCCTGTTGCTGCCAGCCGAATTGGGAAAGCTCGTTCGAACGCTCCACATGCCATTTGCCGAAATAGCCGGTGCGGTAACCGGCTTCCGTCAGCCGCTCCGCCCAGTGCGGATGTTGCGTGCGCAGCACCGCCTGATCGTCGTCAACCGTGTGCACAACATACAGCACACCGTGATTATGCGGCAGCAGACCGGTCATCAGGCTGGCGCGCGCCGGCGAGCACACCGCGTTCGGCGTATACGCCCGGCGAAATCGCACCCCTCTCGCCGCCAGCCGGTCCAGATGCGGCGTCTGGCACGGATTGTCCGGCTCCAGCACGCGCCCCTGCATCTGGTCGGTCATTAGAAACAAAATGTTGGGAGTAGACACAGCAATAATTCCTCTCGTGCAGAAACTGTTAGGCCCCGGAAAGCGGTACCCAGGAGACTTCTCGATTTACGTAGGAACTGTTAGGTGAAAGGAAGAACCTGAAGATCTCGCGTGGAATGCACTCCATCCCGCAGAATTCACGACGTAACTTCGCCCAAACTGTGCATTCCAATAGCGTTGACCACCTCAAATGTATGCCAGCTTGGGGCCCGTTGACAATTGTCAGAGGAGCAATGTGCCTCAGCAAATTGCTCCTCCGCACGGTGCCGCGCAACCGCGCAAAGAAAATCCAATATGCCTCTGGTGTTCTTCGCGCCCCTTCGCGTGCCTTCGCGGATCGATTGGCCCTTCCTGTTGAATTCTGAGCGCACTTCCCAAAATACCAACCAAACCTAATACCCGACCGTGTACCCGTCCCGCCGCGGGTCGGAGCCGCCAATCAGCGCTCCGGACTCCGGATGCACCATGATGGCCTGCGCACTGCCCGGCCCGCCCCAGTCGCCCACCATCTCGAGCTCGTGCCCTCTCCGCGCCAGTTCCTCCCGCATCTCCTCCGGAAAGCGGTCCTCCACCTGCAGGTTGTTGGAGCACACGTGCGGGATCGTCGATTCCATCGGGTTCTGCAAACTCCGCCACCGCGGCGCCGCAACCGCCTCCTGCGGCGTCATCCCGAAATCGAGCATATGCGTAACAAGCTGCAGATTCGTCTGCACCTGCGTATCCGCACCCGGCGTTCCACAAGTCAACACCGGCCTGCCATCCTTCGTCACGATGACAGGGTTCATCGTATGGCGCACACGTTTGCCCGGCATCAGGCAGTTCGCGTGCCCCTCCTCCAGGTGCCAGTAGGTCATGCGGTTGTTGAGCAAGATGCCCGTCTCACCCGCGATCAGGCTCGAACCGAAGCCCGACTGGATACTCTGGAGAATGCAGACCAGATTTCCCGCTCGATCCGCTGTACAAAAGCAGGTAGTGTCTTCGTGCGCTTCCGGTCCGCCGGCCGCGACATCGACGGCAGCGCGCCCCATATCGATTCGCTCGGCCTGCTCAGCCGCATACGACTTCGATAGCATCCCCTCCATCGGAATATCGACCCACTCCGGGTCCGCCATATACTTCTCTCGGTCGGCGAATGCCAGTTTCTTCGCCTCCACCATCAAATGGATACTTTCGGCAGTGTTGCATCCCATGGTCTGCAAGTCGAACAATTCAACAATATTCAGCTCCTGCAACAGAATATGTCCGCTCGAATTGGGCGGCATCTCGTAGACCTCGTAGCCGCGATAGCCTACGTGGATCGGCTCTGCCCAATGCGCGTGAAAGTTGCCCAGGTCCTCTTCGGTCAAGAAGCCGTCGTGGGCTCGACTGTAATCGGCGATAGCCCTCGCGATCTCGCCCTCATAGAGTGTCTTGCGGCCATCTTGCGCGATCTTGCGCAGCGTCGTACCGAGGTTGCGGTTACATAGCAATGAGCCAGTCGGGATAGGCTCACCATCATCCGTGTAGACAGCCCGCGTGTGCGGGTCCGCCGCAAAACGCCCATGTTCTCCCCGTATCTGTTCCGCCAGCAGATGGCTGACCGGGAACCCGTCCTCACACAATGAAATCGCGGGCCGGAAGACCTTTTCCAGCGGCAGCGCACCATAGCGCTCATGCGCTAGCAACCAGCCGTCCACCAGGCCGGGCACAGAAACGCTCCTGATCCCCTTCATCGGGATGCCGCCATCTGCCAGATAGCGCTCGCGCGTCGCCGAACTAGGCGCCGGGCCGGTCGCGTTCACCGCCGAGACCTCCCCGGTCTCCGCCCAATAGATCATAATAAAGCCGTCGCCGCCGACACCGGAGCCCGCCGGTTCGACCACGCCCAGCGCGGCCGCCGTAGCAATGGCCGCGTCCACCGCATTGCCTCCGGCCATCAGCGCCTGTATTCCCGCCTGCGAAGCCAGGGCATGCCCAGACGCAACCATCCCGTTCCTGCCCATCACCGACGGGCGAAACGCCGAAGCCGTAATACCGTGTGGCGATTGCATTCCTCACCTCCAACTATTAAAAAAGCATCATTGGGTGTCTGCCACTTCTAACAACTGACAACTGATTACTGCCCTTCACCGCCCCATAGCATACCCGATCTGCCCACGCGGCGACGCGCCGGCAGAGATAAGACCGCTCTTCGGGTCGAAAGTGATGGCAAGCACCTTGCCGTGGTTCCACGCCCCGCCCACCGTTACCTTGTGGCCGCGCTCTGCGAGCTTGTCGCGCACAGATTCAGGGATGCGCGCCTCCAGCGTAAGGCTGCCTGGCTTGGAATTGTGCGGATAAAAGGAGTTGGGGAAGTGGTTGGTGTGGAAGCTTGCCGCATCAATCGCCTCTTGCAGGTTCATGCCGAAGTCGATAACATTGAGGAAGAATTGCAGTGTCCACTGGTCCTGGCTATCGCCGCCTGGCGTGCCGAAAGCCATGAACGGTTCACCGTCCTTTGTCGCCAGCGATGGCGTTAGCGTAGTACGCGGCCGTTTGCGCGGCACGAGCGCGTTGGCGTGCTTCGGGTCCAGGTAAAACATCTGCCCCCGCGTCCCCAACGGGAACCCCAAGCCTTCGATCACCGGCGAAGAGGGTATCCAGCCGCCGCTGGGCGTCGCCGCGAACAAATTACCCTCGTGATCAACTGCATCGGCGTGCGTCGTATCCCCCGTGTAGACGTTCGGATCAGCTTCCGCATGAGTGGGCGTGCTGGCGGGGGCATCGCCCGGTCGCAATTCCAGCGACGCCCGCTGCGCGTCTATCAGTTCCCGGCGAGCGGACGCATACGCCTTCGATAGCAGGCGATCTAGCGGCACGTCCACAAAATCCGGGTCGCCATAATACTGTTCACGGTCGGCAAATGCCAGCTTGGACGCTTCGACCACGGTGTGGATGTAGTCGGCTGAATTGTGCTCGAACGCGCCGAGTTCATAACCTTCGAGCAGCGCCAGCTGCTGCAGGAAGACGGGCCCCTGGCACCAGGTGTTACACTTGTGCACATCATAACCGCGATAGTTGAACGTGACCGGCGTCTCCACCTTGGTGATGTAGTCGTGAAAATCGGCTTCCGCCAGCAGGCCGGCGTTGCACTGACCGCTGGCGTCGCGCACTTTCGTATCCCGCTGGAATGCGACGATCTTTTCGCCGACGGGCCCTTTGTAAAAATAGTCGCGGGCCGCGACAATCCCCGCCTCACGACCAAGGTGACTGTTGCGTATCTCGGCGTCAACCGTTGCCTTGAACGTCCCCGCCCAGTCCGGATTGGCCAGAATCTCGCCCACCTCCGGCGCCCGCCCGTTCGGCAGATAAGCCCGTGCCGAACTGGGCCATTCGTTTTCGAATTTCTCCTTGAGATTGGCCAGTGAACCGTGCAACCCCGGGTAGACCGGAAACCCTTCTTCCGTCAGCTCGATCGTCGGCTCCAATACATCCCTGAGCCGCAAACGCCCAAACAGTTGCAGTGCGGTCGTCCACGAGCCAAACGCCCCTGGCACAGTCGCCGGCAGAAACCCATCGCCCGGTATGATTTTGATGCCCTGCGCCCTGAACCACGCTATCGTCGCCGCCTTGGGCGCGTAACCCTGTCCGTTAATGGCGTACACCTGATTCTGCCGCGCGCTATAGATCAGGATCGGCACCTCGCCGCCGATGCCGTTCGACTGCGGCTCAAGCACGTTGAGCGCAAGACCGGCCGCCACACCGGCATCGATCGCATTGCCCCCTCTATCGAGCATGCGGGCGCCGGCCTCCGCCGCCAGGTAATGTCCCGCTGTGACCACACCGTGGCGGCCCATGAAGACTGGCCGTGTTGTAAAGGACATCGTCTTCCTCCCCATGCGCTGGCAATTGACCAACTCTTGGCGTGCGTAGCGTAGCGCTATTTGTCCCAGTCTGCGCGTGGCGGCCACAGCACAGAACCCCCAATCGTTCTGACCTCAGGTCGCTCAGCCACCCAGTCCTCGGTTGTATCCCGCCACCTGATGAAGTGGGGCGTCTGCATGTGCGCCTGGAACGCGGCTTCGTCCTCATAGACCTCGTACAGCCAGATCGTGTTCGGATCGTCGCCATCCCGGATTACGTCAAATCGCAGACAACCGGGCTCATGCGCCACCGAACCCTGAGCGTCCAGCAATATCTCTTCAATGAACCGTTCCGTATACTCTTCCTTGATCTTCAACGGGGCAATGATGACATACATGACCGTATTTCTCCTCTGTGCGATTTGGGAAATGTAGGGACTGTCAGGTGACCGCTGGTGGGTGTGGGGGTTACCTACTGAGGGTAGCCTATCACAGTTCAGGACAGTTGGCGACCCGATTGACGACGCCCTTGAGCGACGCCCGCCGGATTTCATCCAGCTCGTCGGCGCTGAAAACACCTGCCCTGTACAGGTTCCGATATTCGTCAGTGACGCTCTGGTCGAAAATCATCGGGTCGTCAGAGTTGACCGTCACCGGCACGCCGTTTTCAAACAGGAGCCGGATCGGGTGACTCGCCATGTCAGGCACCGCATCAAGCATCACGTTGCTCGTCGGGCATACATTCAGTCGAATTCCGTTCCCGGCCAGCCAGCGCATCACCTCCACCGACTCCGCCGCGCCTATGCCGTGCTGTACCTCATCCAACTCAAGCAATTCAACCGTCCGCCGGACCTCCTCCGCGCCCCCGAACTCTCCGACATGCGCCTTCAACTTCATGCCCGCGGCCTTTGCCTCTGCATAGAGTGATTCGACATCCTCAGGCTCGCACGCCTCCTGGTGGTCGTACAGGTCGATCGACTGGAAAAAGCCCAACCCGATTGCCTCGTGCGCCCGCGACATCAGCTTCGGGTCCGATGCGGCCTGACGGGGAATGCCTAACTCCGGGCGCAATTCAATCTGCGGCTGGAAACGCGAGACCAACTCGCGCAGATGCCCCACGACCCCGGTCAGACCGTCTTCATAGTACGCCGCACGTCGAATGTCAAAGCTTATCTCCATCATAACGACACCGTCCCCGATCGCGTCGCGAAGCGCAGACTCCGCCACGAACTCGATGGTCTCGCGATTTCGCAAGTGGGGATCCAGAACGTCCATGGCGTACACGATCATGCCCCCCAGCTTATTCATCTTCTCTGGAGGAGGGTCCAGCCTGCAACCCAGGCGTGCCTCCAGGTTGTGGCGGCGCGTGCTGAAATAAGCGTGGCAGTGCAGGTCGACTTTGGGAGCCGCCCGCAACGCATCCCAACTGTCCTCTTTAAGGGCGTCTACAAAACTCATCTTCATGTCGGTTTTCAGCTATCTCTTTCTCCAGGCTCAAACCCTTTTCCAAGGGGGACCATCTCCCCCTAGCTCCTCACGAAGTCCAGGCGGCATCACTACCGAGCACCGATTCAAGATACGCCCGGCTCATCCTGGCCGCCTCTCGCGCCGCCCGAGGCGCCCGCGGCGTTCCATCCAGTTCGACGTTGACCCAACCGCCAAAGCCGCCGTTCTCCGACAGTATGGCGAAGATCTCAGGCATCGGCAGAATACCATTTCCGATCGGCTCGTAGTTCACATAACCGCTGCGGTCGATCTCCTTACCGTCGCCGTCCCGCTCGTAGCTACCGTTCCAGTCCTTCAGATGGACGTGGACGATCCGGTCCCGGTATGTGCGCATCACCTCCAGAATATCGCTGCCCCCCTTGGCGATCTGCCCCGTATCAGGCGCAAATCCGATCAACGATGCATCCACCAGCCCTAGGATCGTGTCGATATCTTCCCGAGTCTCGATAGCCGTCCCTGTATGCGGGTGCAGCCCCGCCGCCAGTCCGTTCCCATGGCAATACTCTCCAATCTGATTCAGCGCATCGGCCAGTCGCCGGAACTGGTCCGGAGTATAGCCCTCCACAGGTCGCGGACCCGCCTGCAGCACCAGCGTCTCGCCGCCGGGAAGCGCACGCAGCGCGTCAGCCTCCCGCTGGGCACTCTCCAGATCGGCTGCTGCCGTCTCCGGGTTGATCCACTCCTTGTAGCAGTACGCCGCGGCGGTTGGAATGCCAAAACTGTCGACCAGGCCGCGGTATCCACCTGCCCCGCTCCCATCGATTTCGAGAATCTTGAACGCAAAAGTCTCAAAGCCCTGATAGCCCAGTTCGGCAGTCTCGCGATACGCCTGCTCAACATCCCCCGGTATTCCCCAGGTGATTCCAGTATGGCCTATCTTCATGGTCCTCTCCTCACAATAATTGCCCGGGTGAATTGCTCGCAGTCTGCTGTCGGCCTCTTACATGATTCGGAATCCACCGTCCACGTATAAAGACTGCCCCGTCACGTAGCTTGCCTTGTCCGATGCCAGAAATGCCGCCACCTGCCCGATCTCGTCCGGCTCGCCGGCACGCTTGAGAGCAATCTTCTCCAGCACAATCGGCAAAATCTCAGGGTCCTTCATCACCCAGCTTGTCATGTCCGTGTCGATCAGACCCGGATTGATACAGTTGACGCGAATGTTGTGCTCGGCCAGTTCAACCGCCAGATTCGCCGTCAGCGCCTCAACCGCCCGTTTACTCGGCGCATAATGCGCCCGTCCCGGCAACACCATCCCCGCCTGCACCGAGCCAATGTTGACGATCGCGCCCCCGTTCCCACTGTCGATCATTTGCCTTACCGCAGCCTGCGCACACAGAAACTCGCCCCGAAGGTTGATGTTGGTCACACGCTCCCACTCCTCCGGCGTAATCTCCAGGAAGGGCACGATCGACTCCACACCCGCATTGTTCACCAGAATATCCAGCCCGCCCAGCTCCGCCACCACACGGTCCACCATCGCCTGGACCTGGTCCGGCTGGGCAACATCGGCCATAGCCACCACCGCCCGACCACCTGAATCGCGGACTTCCTGCGCCACCGCCTCGGCCTGTTCCGCCCCCTCTACGTCGTTGACGGCCACGTCGGCCCCCTCCGCCGCCATCGCCAGGCAGATGCCTCGCCCTATCCCGCGGCGGCCTCCGGTTACCAGCGCAACCTTCCCTTGCAGAATTCCCATCTCTACGCTCCTTTTCCCTTTTCAGTTTCAGACCTGTCACGCCACCTTTCGCGCACATTCGGCGAAACGTAGCGCCCCGTTTCATCGCCCTGCGGCGGGAAATCTCCTGTATCGCACATCGCCAGGAATGGATTGTCCCCCACCTCGACCGGGAATTTGATGACCGAGCGGCGCCTCGCCGACTCATAAATGCCGATCATCACCTCGGTGACCTTGCGCCCGTTTTCGCCGTCCAGTGGATGCGGCGCTCCCGTTTCAATCGTCCCGATCAAGTCCTTGATCTCAAGCCCAATTGCGCTGACAGGAGCAGGCCATTCGATCTCTATCTCTTCGACTTCGCTGCCCCGATAGATGCGCAGCGCTGGTGTATTCAGGAGATCTGCGCTGCGGAATACGTCGCCGTAGAGTTCCAGTCTGCCCTCATCGCCGTGAATGATGAAATGATGGTAGCGATGGATCTCGTCGTTCCAGCCTGGGTCCAGCGAATGCTGACGCCTGACCCTGCCATCGAATGCGGGCGAGCGTGCCATCCAGCCCCAGACCATGCTGGCCTTCACCTGGTTCGTGAACGCCAGGAAGGCAATCCCCGCATTCTCGCAGCGGTGACCGTAATATTCATAGCCTTCATGCCCATCTACTTGCCCCAACAGGTGATCGACTTCCGGCTCTCCCAGCAGCGCCAGCAGCATATGGATCGTGTGCGTCCCGTCCGTCATTAGGCACCCGGCCTTGAGCGAAGCCTCAGCGGAAACGACGCGGCCGATCGCACCGTCGGCAATCAGCTCCCGGGCGCGCACGTATTGGGGCATATAGTGGCGCTGGTGGCTGATCGTCAGCCGTGAACCGGACGCCCGGCACGCTGCCAGCATCTCGTCCGCCTCCGTCAGATCCATCGCCATCGGCTTTTCACACACGATCCCCTTCGTCCCCGCCTGCGCCGCCGCCACCACCATCTCACAGTGCAGTGCATCGTGCGTAACCACCGACACCAGGTCCGGCTGGATCTCTGCCAGCATCTCCTTGTAATCGGTGAACAACCCCTCAGCGCCCGTCTCCTCGGCGAAAGCCTGCAGAGCATCTTCGGAGATATCTGCCCCCGCCGCGATCGGAATACCCAACTCCTTGTACGCCTCCATATGGCCCCGGGCCATGCGTCCACACCCGATCACCGCCGCTCTGTATTCAGTCATTGGAGTTTCCCCTGTCGAAATCAATGGCGAAATGCATGTTTCAACTACGGTTCGCTGTGGTTGACGCACGCGCCACCGTCTCGTCGCGCAGCCGTCGCGCGTAGTCAACATTATACTGAAGCCGTCCCGGAATAATCGTCGCCCAATCGATATCCTTGCTCTCCTCAGGACGCGGATGGAGGCCGGCCCTTACCTGCTGCTCGCCTCGCCATAGATGCCGTACAAAGCGGGCCATCCGGGTCGGCGTCAGATCGGTGAAGCTCCCGAGGAACGCCTCGTCATACATCGGAATCGGAATAAACCCCCCGCTGTCCTCAATGTTCAGGTGGACGTTCGGATTGGCCCGGTACAGAATCTCCACGACCGCCGGCAGATCGACAAGGCCCCGCCCCAGCGGCGCACCACCCTGCCAGTTATAACCTTCCGCGGTGGGATAGATGCACGTGTCTTTGAAATGGGTCGTATGCACGTAAGGCGCCAGCGCCCGCGCCGCGTCAACCGGATCCTCGAGCAGCCCCAGTGCATTGGCCGTATCCAGGTTGACGCGAACGTGCTCCGAGTCGACCGCTTCAATGATGCGCACAATTTCCAATGAAGTCAGATCGACATGCAGCTCCAGCGTGATCACTGCGTCGAACTCGGCAGCCATCATGCTCAGCGCCCGCAATACTTCGATCGTCAGTTCGATCTGTACTGCCAGTGTTGGCACAGTAAATGTGCGCTCCTTGAGCAGTCCGAAACAGGTATTCAGAAACGGAGCGTTCAACCTCTGGGCCAGCGCGAAAAGAGGCTTCCACTCTGCCACCATCTCGGCCACGGTCCGCCCGCTCTGACCGGGGTTGACACCGGCGCCGGCCAGTTCGAGATACAGCCCGCGGGCCTCTGCCTCTTCCGACAGCCTGTCCACATAGGCATCGTCGCGCCCTTCCAGCAGCCTCGCCGAAAAATGCAGGCCCTCCAAGCCGTGGGCCCTCGTCAATTCCAGGAGCTCAAGTGGATCGAGGCTTACGGCTTTCAGCGTCAAAGCGTCAAGACCAACTTTCATGGGCACTCCTCTCTAAGTTTCTGTTAACCGCGCCCCCATCATCAGGAGTCGCCGCCGTGTAAAGTTAAGCCAGGGCTTCGCCCATCTTAACCGCCTGAAAAGTCTTCATCCGCACCAGCAGCCACAACGTGCCCACCGCGGCCGCCAGTACCATGATCAACATCGCCATCACCAGCTGCGCGACATCGTCCCACGCGATCTGCACGACAAACGGCGGGACCAGATCGGCCTGGTCGTGCCCAATCTGGTAGAAGGGTATGAAAAGATAGCTGCTCAGCAGGCCCAGGTAGCTGCCTGCCGCAATACCCACCGTCGTAACCGTCACCTGTTCGCCGCCAAGCGAAAAGACAAGCTGGCTGGTCGAAAGACCCATCGCCCGCAATATGCCCAGCTGAATGAACCGCTGCCGGAACGACAGCGCCGAATAGATGACAAGCGCAAGCATACTCAAAATGGCTACGGCGATGAAGCCGACCGAAAGAAACCCGAACAGCCCGACCCGCGCCGGCCTTGCCTGCGCCTCCGCCAGCTCCGAATGCGCATCCTCCATCGATATTATCCTGTAGCCAAGTTCGTCCAAAGAACTTACCAGAAGTTCCGGATCAATGGCTTCCTCAGTTGCCAGCCAGACCCTGTAAGGGACCTCATGGCCAATAAGAGAAAAGATGTAATCTAAGTTGGCAACAAAGAACTCTCCGTCCTGCGGGTAGACGGTCGGAAACAGCTCCATTGCCCCCACGATCTGGAAATCGAACGTCGCATTGCTTGCAGGGACGAGCCCGCTCAGCGCGATCGTATCGCCAATCTGTAGCCCGTGAGTGTCCAACATCGATTGGCTGACAATGACGCCGCTATACTCCAGCGCCAGCGCGTTCATGAGCGCACCCAGCGAATCAATGGCAAAATCCGGCCGGAAATACGCAACCTCCGGGAAATGGCTGCGGTCGATACCGAAGAGCCTGCCGCTGACCAGCCTGCCGCCCACGCGTGTGGAAACCGGGAAATCTCCAATTCGGGTCGCAGCCCTGACCCCCGGTGCCTGCCGGTGTTCGTCCACCGGCATGTTGATCCAGACAAACTCTTCCTCCCCTTCTTCTACCGGTTTACCGTCTTCGGAGGGAAGAATCCGCAGCGCCGCCCCCTCAGTCAGCGTGACATCCGCCCCCACCTCGTAAAAAATGCGCGCCACCAGGTTGGCGTCCAACGTGCGCGCCATCGATGCCGTAAAAGTCCCAAGGCTTGTGGTCAGGATAAGCAGCAACAGCAGGCTGGTATAGACTCTGCCCGTGCGCGCCAGATTGTAGAATGCCAACAGCATCGAGATCCCGCCCAGCCGCGCCCACAGCATACTCAGTATCAACGCAATGATCGGGAAGAGACGGACGGCCACCAGCGCCACCGCCAGAATAAACAGCGCCGGCGCCAGAAACAGCAGTGGGTTGTCCAGCGGGTCCGCGGGAACATCGGTCTGCAGAAAGGCGATCCGCCCCTGCGTCCTCAGCATGTAGTAGCCGTAACTCGCTACCCCCAGCAGCAGAAAGTCAAGGTACGAACGCTCCCAGAAGGAGCGTCGCTGCCGGCGGCTTACCTCCTGCTTCGCCTCGACAATCGCCAGCCGCGCCGCCCCCATCGCCGGCAGCACAGTCGCCAAGAGAGCGCCCCCAATCGCGACAACCGTATACGTCATACTGGTCGTCGTCGTCTCGATCTGCAGCGGCGTCTGCGCCTCAAATGTCATGAAGTAGCGCGTCCCGCCAATGAACTGCGCCACCAACTTGCCTAACTCCGGGCCAACGGCCAGTGCAAAGATCCCAAGCGTAGCGCCCTGCAGCAGATAGATCGAAAAAACCTGACCGGTCGTCGCCCCCCGGCTCTTCAGGATTGAAATCTCAATCTGCTGCCGCTTTACTGTGCTGTCGGCGATCAGAACAATAAAATAGAGGACAAGACCCAAAATTGGAATGCTGAAAAGAAGCAGCAATATCGCCTGCGTCGATGCCACCAGCCGGTACCGCCTCAGCGCGGAGACCGGCGACAGTTCCAGATATGTCGTCGCTATCCGGCTCTTGATCTGCCGGTCGACACGGTTGACTCTGCCCAGGAACCGGTCCACGTCCTCTGCGCGCACCGAGTCGCCGTCAACAACCTTGTACCAGCCGACGTCCGTCAACGCATGCGGAACCCTCGCCCCAATCTCACTGATGTAGGTGTTCTCAGGAACGAGGAAGACATTCGCGAACGACAACGCCGGTAAATGCCACGTTGCGCCGCCTTCTGTGCGAGGAATCCAGATCCCGGCAATACGTATCGGTATCTCCAGGCGCACAACATTGCCGGTCGATGTGCGCGCACTTGGGTCGAAGAGCGTATATCCCTCCCCCACCTGCAATCCCGCCTCCACCGCGAATTCCTCGCTGACAAGGACGTCGACGACCTCGTCACTGCTCCTATCAACGTTTGCCTGCGCGGGAAATTCGCCTTCGGCAACCGATACGTACTCCTCTAGGCGGTCGATAAAGCCTAGGTAACCCCGCAACAGAGGCCTGTCCCGCACTTCATACTGCCCGTCACGCAGGGGAAAGACCTGGAACAAATCGCTCTTGACATAGTGCATGTCCGACCTGTGCGGAAGCCCCAGATCCTGGTTATAGCGGGTCTCCATGTACTGGTCTAGGGCCGCGTACGCATCCCAGTCCGCGCCCTCAACGCTGGAGCCCCTTACGTAGTGATAGAAAAATGAGAAAGCGGAGCGGTTTGGTACGGTCTGCAGTTCGTGTTGCAGCAGGGAGCGGTTGGCCGCGTCAGTGTACATCGGCGGCGCCGACGCCAGCGCCACTACCACGCTCCAACCAAGCAGAAGACAAAAAGTCAGAACCGGTTCCGAACTGAAACGCCGGAGAGCGATTCTCCATAGGCCAAGATAGCTGTAAACGGAACGCATTGAATTGTGCAGGAGAGTCCGCAGCGCTCCCAAGCAGCTTACATCTTGATGGCGCCGGAGCTAAGCCCTTCGACAAACAGACGGCTGGTAAATGCGAACAGGATGATGAGAGGAATTGAAGCGATCACATAACCCGCCATCAAGGGACCCCAGATTGTGTACCAGGCCGTTCGAAATGCGTAGAGTCCGATGGTCAGGGTCATCAATTCGTTACTGCGGAGTGTGACCAGGGGCCAGATTACGTCGTTCCATGTGCTGAGTACGTGCATAATGGCAACGACACCCAGAATCGACTGCGACAGCGGAATGCCGATGTGACGGAATACCTGCAGTTCGGTGGCGCCGTCGATCCGCGCCGCCTCAAACATTTCGCCAGGCAGAGCTTCGAAGAACTGCCGCAAAATGAAGATGGCAAAAACCTGCCCGCCCGCGATGTAGGGGGCAATCAATACCCAGCGCGTATTCAGGAGACCGAGGTCCTTGACCAGCAGAAAAGCCGGAATCAGAGTGAGTTCACCCGGCACCATCAACAGCGCCAGCACACCGAAAAAAAAGATCTCCCGCCCAGGAAATGGATAGCGGGCAAAAGCCCACGCTGCAATCGCAGCCAGTATCACCATACCTACCACCGAGGTCCCGCTGGTGATTATGCTGTTAAGAATGTATCGCGAGACTATACGCCAGGCTTCAAGGTAGTTGTCGGGGTGGAGCGGAAACGTGACAGTGAACGGGTAATGGTCGAACTGCGGGATATCCTTGAACGAAATAATGATCGTGATGATGAAGGGTAGAAACATAAAGAACAGGAAACCGAACAATCCTAGATGGCGCCACCAGTCCCCCGTGCGCCAGGCGCGGCGCCAACCTTCGGCCAACGGCAGACGCTGGATTGTTTGTTGTTGTCCTTCCAGTACTGTCATGTCTCAACTCCCCTGTCGGTCCGGACTAAACCTGCTCCATGTTTGGTCGTCATCCCGGCAACGTCTGTCTGCAAATTACTGGACACTCAATAGTCGCCCGTTTTGACAAACTTCACGTTCAAAATCGTCAGACACATGATCAGAACAAACAAAAACATGCCGATCGCGGACGCATACCCCATCTTGTTCCACAAAAAGGCGTTGTTGTACATCCACAACCCGGGCACCATGCTCGCCGTCCCCGGCCCGCCCGCCGTCATCACAAATACGGCAACCCAGCCCTGCAATCCGCCGATGACCGCCAGCACGATGATCAGCTTGAACTGTCCAAGAATAAGTGGAATGTCGATCGCGAAGATACGCCGCAAACCGGAGCATCCATCTACCAGCGAACTGTCGATTACTTCATCGGAAATGCCCTGCAGGCCCGCCAGATAGATAAGCACCGTGACACCGCCCACCCATGGAAACCCCATGAACGTTACAGCATACAGTGCCGTCTTCGGGCTGCCCAACCACGGCTGCTGCCAGTCCTCTAGTCCGACACCCTCCAGGAAAGCATTTAACAGACCGTGTGTGCCGTCATAGATGAACTGCCACAGCAGCAAGATGACAATGCCCGGCACCACCGCCGGCAGGATGGTCAGGACGCGGTACGTGTACTTATGTACATTGCTGCGCAAATTGAAGATCAGTTCAGCCACGATGAAAGGAAAAGTGACCGCACTGACCACCCGCCATGAAGTGAGCAGGCTCACATGGCGCAGCGACTTGAGGAATATATCATCCCTGATGAAAAGCTTTTCGAAGTTCCCCAGCGCCAGGAACTCCGGCTGCAGACCGATGTCCCATTTGAAAAAGGCCCGGTATAACCCCATAAACGCCGGGTAATAGTTGAAGGTCAGCAGCAGCGCAAATGTGGGGACCAGCATCAGGTAAACAAAGCGGTAGCGGTAGATGCGTTGCCCGAGCGTAGACTGCCTCTCCTGCGGCACGCGCACGTCTGCCATCGTGGCGTGTGACGCAGGCGCGCGAATCTCTTCTGTTGTCATTGCGCTATTCCCGTTCCTACACTGCAGGCGGGCCCCACGAGCCTATCCCCGTGGAACCCACCCACATCCATAAGCTTCGAATTCTAAGTTTCTAGCTCCCGGCCAACTCTATCGGCACCCAGAAGTTCACTAAAAACTAAAAACTAGAAACTGAAAACTAACAACTACTACCCGCAATCCCAGCCGTTCTTCTCGATCGCCTCATCCGCGTACTCGAGCAGCAGCTCATTGATCTGCTCGGCCGCCTGGTCCTGGGTTACAACGTCTAGCTTGAAGTCGGTCCAGATGGCTGCGATCTTCTCCCGCTGCTCAGTACCGATCTTGTCGGGATAGGTGACCATGCCGGCCTCGCCCAACCCTTCGGTGATCGCGCGCAACGGTTCCTTCAGATCGGGATTGACGTCAACGCCCTTGATATTGGGCAGGAATGTGCCCGTCTCCGAAATCATCCGGCCGGCATTCTGCGGCGCGGTCACATAGCGCAGGAAGTCCACCGCCAGCGGCACGATTCCATCCTGCTCCGTCTTGGTCGCCAGCGCCCACTGGGCCGCCGTCGCGCCGCCGATCGGCGGCGCTGCTTCACCAATCGCAAACTGCGAATCTGCCTCTGTAATGGTGGGCGCGTAGAATGTGCTCCACTCGAAATCGACCAGCGGATCGGCCTTGAGATAACCGAAGCGCCAGCTGCCGTCCTCAAATACTGCCACATCTTTCTGGAGGAATTTGCGGTTGAAGTCCGCGCCCTCTGCCGCCCAGTCCGGCGCCAGATACGGGATCAACTGCTTGACCAGTCGGAACCACTCGCCATATTCGGGATCAGTTGCACTGTAGAGCCCGTTCTTCATCGCACAGCCGACCTCTTCCAGCGATGCGACACCGCCGTCAGCGTTGATGATGTCATCCTTCTTCGCGTAGAGCATCGCGCCGATCTGCGACTCGTACCAGGCCAGCCGGGCGTTGGGAATAGTATCCGTCCCCAGTAGCGCCTCCTGCACCTCGATCCACTCTCCGTACGTGCTCGGAGCTGACAGGCCATGCTCGTCGAAAACGTTCTTGTTAAAGAAGAAGAACGTCGTCACCAGGTCGATCGGCACGACATAGTGCTTGCCGTCCGGGCCGCGCTTGGCCTCCGTCGGAATCTCGTAGAACTGGTCCAGCCAGCGCTCGCTGCCCGGGTCGCCCGCGCCCACGTAAGGATTGGGCTGCTCAAAGAAGGGATCCAGCGGAATCCACCAGTTCTTGTCGATCTCATCCTGCACCCAGAAGGAGTGCGTCCACACGATGTGAGGAATCGTTCCCCCGGCCTGCTGCGTTACGATCCACTCATGGCTGGCCAGGTTGTCCGGCTTCCTGATAATCTCGATCGTGGCCCCGGGGTTAGCATCCATGTACTCATCGGAGATGACCTGGATCATGTTGTGCGGAAGCGGGTTGTTGGGACCCTGCTCCATGCTCTCTGTCGGCGTGTAGTGCTGCACCCAGATCTGCAGGTTGCCGGTCATCCCGTCTCCACCGGCCATGTCACCAGCTTCCGCCTCCATATCTGCGGGCGCAGCGGGCGCCGTGCAAGCCGCCAGCGCAACGCCGGCGCCGGCCATACCCATCGACCGAAGGAATGATCGTCTGCTGAGCTTTTTCATGCTTTTCTCCTTGAATGGAAGGTTTAAGTGAAATACAGACTTCAGCGTAGTGCGTAACTGTAGTCCCGCCAGGACATCCCTTTCGATAAGGTCCCACTAGGACTGGAATCACGGCGCCATCAAAGGCGAACCGACCCGACTCAGGGAAAGCCTGGGTCACGATGCAATGCGACCGCTTCAATCCTCCACAATGGCCACTGCCCTCACCGGTGCACCGGTCGACCCTACCCACTTCACCGGTAGCATCGAGAGCGTGAAACCATGCGGCCGCGGAATCTGCTCCAGATTGCACAGGTTCTCAACATGATAGTACTCATGCTCGTACATGACGCGATGCGCCTCCCAGAACTGCTTGCGCTCAAACATCGCCCACACCGGCGGGTCAAACGTTACCGCGTCAATGCCCATCACCTTCACCCCGCGCTCGATCAGCCACAGCGTCGCTTCACGCGTCATGCCGCTGTGCTCGCTCAGGTACCTGTCCTCATCGTTGTAACTGCCCGCCCCCGTCCAGATCAGCACCAGGTCCAGTGGCTTGATCTCGTATTCTATCCTGTCTACCGCCTCCTCCATGTCTGCGACGCTGATGCCGGCACCATTCTCCTTGTGCCGGAAATCCAGCAGCACACCATCGCCGTAGCAATACTCCAGCGGGATCCCTTCCGGCCCCGGCTTGCCCTCAACCAGGTGCTTCAGCGCGTCAATATGCGTGCCTACGTGGTCTCCGAGAATCGTCAGATAGTGGGCCGTCAGCGAAGTAACGCCATGCTCCGCCGCCCCGATGCCGCTCGCAAACCCCTCCCAGTCCTCATACATCAGCAGCGTCGGGCGCGTCACCCGCGGGAAGACCACCATGTCGTTATGGACGGGCATGCTCAGGTCTATGACTCTGCGCCCCATGCTGGATCTCCCTGGCTTGCCCGCCTGCCAGCCGCGCGCAACGCCCTTCGGCTTCTATCTGAATGACTGATGATTTAAGTTGGCAACTACCTGAATAGAGGAGATGCTCGTCTTTGAGCAGTACACTTCGTTCGTTTGCAGGGGACCAAACGCAAGGTTGAAGAACTGTAGGTTCACCTTCCACAACAAGCGCAATTATATATATGAAGATTACAGAATCCAAATCGGGAATCTGCTCCTCCTTCCCATAGAGCTTCCGCACCCCGGAAAAAGCGCCTCCCTTCAGAAATCCCGATGCCAACAGGCTCTGTCCCGCACAACAGAAACCGTGACTACACAGCCACAGTCAGTCTAAGACGCTGATAGAGGCGAGCGAAGTTTTCTCTCTCCTCACTCCTCTTCACTCTCTCCTCGCCTTTTTGGGCGGTCGGGCCTATTCGGCCCTCCCTTGTGCGGGGGCTCCGCCCCCGCAACGCCCCCTCTCCTACAACATCCCTCGCCGACCTGGTGTCTCTATTCGTAACAGGTGCCCAGTCGAACGAGTTTCGCCAAACCCCGTCCCCCCAGTCAAATGTATTCCCCGAAGGGGCAGGCCTTGTGCCTGCCCTGTGACTCACCAAAACGTCGGCAAAAAAACTTAGCAATCGTTGGCATGAATCTCATGCCAGACTATTCCCACTCCAAATCTGAGCTGCACACGACGGTTCCCGAACCAAAACGGAAACCGTCCCCTACTGTATACTTGCTATATCTACAACAATGAAGAGTCACAGACCCATCTCTTGAATGAGTAACTCAGGAGCAACGAAAAAATGGAAACTCGCGTAACGAAGTGGGGCAATAGCCTGGCCCTGCGCATCCCAAAATCCCTTGCCAATCAGCTTGGTCTCGAACTCAATTCGCTTGTCAGAATGTCACTGCGGGGAGACGCTTTGGTCATCGCACCCGTTCCGCCTCCTCGTCTGAAACTGGACGACCTATTGGACCAGGTTACTGCGCAAAATCTGCACGGCGAAGTGGACACCGGGCCTGCCGTTGGCCGTGAGGCGTGGTAACGTCGTCCGAAGTCATACACCGCCGCGGCCGCGCCACCCGAACCTGACTTCAATAGCGCAAACGGGACATGGACAGGCGCGCTGCTGGCAAACCCTTGGAAAGAGAGAAAGTTGAATGGACGGCGTCGTGAAGCAATATAGGTGGGACTCTATGAAGCCCGTCCATCACACTCCTGACAGATCTGGGCAAGTCGTCCCACACCACCCTTACCGTTGAGTTCAGTCTCGTAATCGGTCCGCACCCGCCGCCCACTCTCACCGCAAAAGTCGCAGCGGCCGTACGCCTGAAAAGGCGTGTACGCCGCCCGCTGCGCCTCCTGCCGGCTGTGCTCCGACAGCGCCGGCGTCGCAAACCGCTCTACGAATCGCCGCACCTGGCTGTCCGTCTCGCTGGCAACCGCCCGCTCGAAGATAGGCATCAGCGCCGGGTCGTCCGGACAGCCGCCGTCCTCCAACGTATGCCACGCCGCCCGCCGCACCCGTACATCCGCATCCTGCATCAGCCGGTACAACGCCTCCCACGCCGCCTCAACCCGCTTGCGCACATGGCATGGACAGAGGTTTTCGGCCGCATGCAGCCGTTCGCCGGGGTTCCCGCTGTAGGCCATTTCAATCAACCTCTGGACCTCCTCGCCCCGCACCCTGTGTTCCCCGCCCTTGAAAGCCGCCTTCTGATGTCGATTCAGCCCCTTGCGTCTGCGTGCCATCTATCTGCTCACCTCCAGAGCCAGCCGTGTAGCCGCTCGCGCCGCCTCCGCCGACTTCTCGCACCAACTGGCCTGCTTCGAAAGCCCCTGCAAAATCAGTTCGTGGACCTCTTCCGGTGAATCCGCCAGCCGCATCAGTTCGAGATCAGGGCTGGAGATATTCCCAGCCGCCAGCATCGTGCCGCGTAGCCAGTCCAGCAACCCCCGCCAATAGTCGGAGTTGTATAGCACCACCGCGAACTGCCTGATCTTTCCGGTCTGGATCAGCGTCAACGCCTCAAACAGCTCGTCCAGCGTGCCGAAGCCGCCGGGGAAGATGACGAATCCCTGCGAATACTTTACAAAATTCATCTTGCGCACAAAAAAGTAGCGGAATTCGATCCCTGTATCGACGTATTCGTTCAGCCCCTGCTCAAAGGGCAGTTCGATACCCAGGCCGACCGAGGCGCCCTCCTCCGGCTGCGCCCCCCGGTTCCCGGCCTCCATAATCCCCGGCCCGCCGCCGGTGATAACCGTTAGCCCGGACTCCGCCAACAGACGCGCCGTCTCCATAGCCGCCTGGTAGTTGGCATCGTCAGGCCGCGTGCGCGCCGAGCCAAAAATCGAGACCGCGGCGCCCAACCCCGCCAGCGTGTCAAAGCCCTCGACGAACTCCCCCATTATCCGAAACACGCGCCAGGGGTCGCTGTCAGTAAACGTCTCCCCTTCCCCAACCGGGGATTCAAGAATAAATTCGTCTTGGGTCCTACGTTGCTGCATTCCTAAATCTCCAGACTTCATGCCGGCGACGGCATCCGGTACAGGGTGACCACAAATTCAGCGCCGCGCTCTTCCAGCTCCGGCTCCGGCAGCCCCCTCTCCGCCGCCAAGCGAAAGATGCGCACGATTCCCGTTCCCAACCGAGTCATCAATCCCAGCTTTGACATCAGTGAGAGTATGATGGGGTTGCGCTCCACATGAATGCCGGCACGAACATTTTCCACCGTAACACCGTTTGGCAACTGGCCGGGACTGTGAATCTCTAGCCGGTCTTCAAAGAGCATAACGCGTACCGGGGCCGAAATAGAGTAATCCCGATGGACGAGGGCATTCGTCACCGACTCTCGCAGCATTTCCGGCGGTAACTCTGGTTGCACTTCCGGTTCGAACCCGCGGATGACGCCCGCGTCACGCAAGTGTAGCCGCAACAAACTCTCCATCTGTTCCAACTGTTGCGGCAGCCTCCCTTCCACAGTTTTTCGGTCAAGTATAGTTTCTCCCGCTATCTCCCCCTCGAAGCGAGCGAATTCCGTCCGTGCCGTCGGCAGCATCCGCTGCGGTTGACGGCCGAAAAGCAGCGCCCCCGCGACCGTGAGTTCCTCTCCCGCCATGCACTTCAAATTTCGCAACAAGCGCGCCAACTCTTCGTCTGGCCGGTCCGTTTCCTCAGCCACTCCATAGGCCGCAGCCAGGAAGGCATTAAGAATGGGCTTTTCCACGTCGGACAGCCCGGTCCCGGAGAGAACCGATTCGTCGAAAAAAAATGATCGAACCGCCATATACATACGGCGAATCTCTTCGCGGGAGGCCAATCGCTTGCCCGAATTCTGACGAACATAGCACTGGCCCCGCTGCGTATAGTACGGTCGGTCAAGCCCGCGAGAAAGCGTGATCTTCAGAAGCCGCGTTACGCCAATCTCAACCTGTTCAATAAAAGCCGTGGCGCGAGGAGTAATGTTATTTGCCAGTATCTGGTCTACGCGCTGGCGCGCGCCATCTACATCGGTCACACCTGAAACTGTGCCGTCATCTTCAATGCCCAACCACAGCACGCCGCCCTCCGTGTTCAGGAAGGAGATAAACGCCGTAGCCAGACTCTCGGGGCGCGCCGCGGCCGACTTGAATTCGGCGTACATTGTCTCGCCGTCCTGCACCACCTGGGCAATCTCATCCGCAGTCATCAGACTCCCTCAATACCCCGCATTCACATACCCCTCCTGCGCGCCGGGCCCAAAACCCAACTCAAACCGTCTTTCCCGAAACTCCTCCAGCACACCGGCATACCGGTCTTCGTCAATGAAATTTTGCCGCTCCGACGGATCCCGTTCCAGATCGAACAACACCTCCGGCATCTCCTCACCATAGTACTGGTACTTCAAGTCATCCCACTTGATCATCAGATTGCGCGCCCCAAACTGGCTGACGCTCTCATTGCGCCAATCTCCTCCATCGCCGCGCAGCAGCGGCGCCAGACTGCGGCTGTCCAGCCCCTCCGGTATCGGGATCTCGCACAGCTCGCACAGCGTGGCGAACAGGTCGCACAGATTGACGTTTTCATCGACAACCCTGCCCCCGCCAATCGACTTGGGCCAGCGTATGATCAGCGGCACGCGCGCACTGGCCTCGAAAAACTTCTGCTTTTCCCAGATACCGTGCTCGCCCAGCATCTCGCCGTGGTCACTGGTGTAGACGATGATCCAATCGTCAAGATCCTGGCCCACGTGCTCCAACGCGCGCAACAGCGAGCCGTACATCTCGTCGATCGACTCAATCATGCCGTAGTACCCGGCGACGGCGCGCCGCAACTCCCGTGGCGAGGCATCCACGCCCGGCCGTACCTGCTTCTGGCTCAGAAATGGATGGTCGAATACTGGTTCATCCAGAAACGGCTCCACCCGGTTCAGGTAGTATGTGAACTTCTCTTCACTCGTGAAGTACGGGTAGTGAGGTTGATTCAGACTGACTTTCAGCAGCAGCGGACGTTCCGGCTGCTGCCGGTCATAATAGGGATCGGTGAAGTACTGCTCAATTAAGTCGAGCGCGCCGGTCAACGCATACTCGTCCTGGACAATGTGGGGCGAATGGCCTACGCCCGCCCGCAGCACCTCCTTCGTGTCGCTCCACTTAACCTCCCCCAACCCCCTCGTGTACCGGGCAAACGAGTCCTCGTCCCGGTCGGCGACAAAATGCGGGCCCACCTGCATCGCCGACCCGATGCGCTGGCTCCACCCCTGCATCTGGTCCGTCCCCGTGTGATGCAGCTTGCCCGCCGCCGCCGTATGATACGCGTACTGGCTGAATCGTCGGGCAAACGTCATATGCCCCACCGGCAAATCCTGGGCAAAGACTTCGCAGCCGCACGTGCGCGGCAGCTGACCCGACATCATCGCCTGTCGCCCCGGTATACAGATCGGCGAAGCCGCGTAAGCGTTTCTGAACACCACGCCCGTCTCCGCCAGACCGTCCAGCGTGGGCGTACGCACGACCTGATCGCCCTCGTAGCCGGTAATGTCCGCGCGATGCTCGTCGCTCATCAGAAAAAGTACATTTGGTGGCATATAGGGCACTCCTGCGAGAAGAAAATATGGATGGTAGCGTTCTGCCCGCGCGCCTGCTTATGCGCCGGACTGACTTATGTGTTGTTACTACTGCTCTGGACCTTCTTGCGGAGTTGACTCTCCCATCAGCGCCAACAAAGGCAACCATCAAGGTCTGCCTTCGGCAACCCAGACAGACGCCCCCGCGTTCCTGCCGGGCCGTTGGGAACTGTTATTTCCTTGAGCCGGGGATGTGCAGCCTCGAACTGCATTCAGGAACTTCGTTTGCGCAGGCGGGCCAATTCGGCCTCCAACTCCTGCACGCGCTTAGCCGCCTGCCGGTGAGCCTCCTCGCCCGCGTCCGCACGCTGGGCTTCGGCGTCCGCACGGTGGGTTTCTGCATCCGCACGCTGAGATTCTGCATCCGCTCGCCGGGCTTGTTCATCCGCACGTTGCGACTCTGCCTCGACCAGCGACTCTGCCTCTTCCGCCCTGTTAACCGCGACCTGATAAGTCGGAATGACAAACCCCGAATACACCTCGTCTAATGCTAACTCTTCCAGGCGCGGCTGACGCCAAAGATCCGAATGCCGGAACTGCAAGCCGGGCAGTATCCCTGAGCGGATGACGCCCTGGTCATCAGGCGGAATCTCCTCGAAACTGTCCTCCAACGTGAGACGGTAGAAGTGCAGGTGCTCGCCGCTGGGATCGAGAATGTAGTACTCCTTCACACCGCCCAAGGCGTAGTCAGTTTTCTTCTCCTCCGTATCCCGCAACACCTCAGCAAGACTGGAATCGGAAACCGCTTCTACAATGAGATCGCACACGCCCCCAAAGTGACGGTGGTCGGTATCTCTCCATGGCGTCGGATTGCTCCTCAGAATCACGCCAATGTCCGGCTTTCGTACCTGCACTCGTTCACCGGACGGCTCTTCAGCATCCTCCATCGTCAGGACAAAACCGGTCTCCAGATTGATGAGATTCGCGATATCGTGCGTGCTCAGATACCGGCGCAAGAGGTCCAGAAACCAATTGTAAAGTTCAAGTTGCTGGGGATTGGGCAACGGTTTGGCCTCCAGTCTGCCGTTATTCCATTCATAGCTGACGTCCATGTCTGGATAAGGGTTCTCATACCACCTGACCCAATACTCTTCTAAACTGACATAGCGCCCTTCATCCGGAGCCCAGGGATTCAACTGCCTGTCGGGGGGCGCAGCAGCTTCCTCAGTGGTGGAACCGTTCGATTGCAATGAGTCGACCCGCATTTGAGGCGCGTCCGACGCCAGTTCTGCGCGTTCCATGCTCTCTCCTCCGCCTATGCAAATCCTCTCCCGAGCGGTACAACTGTTCTGAAAGGGATTCTATCACGAGTCCCCGACCGAATCCAATGGTTTTCCCACACAGGCGCATCCCAAAATGGGGACGAGCTTGTCAACACCTCAGCTAGCGGCGGAGCCGTACCCATCTCGCCCCCAGCTCTGAGTCTGAGGTAGCCTCCTATCTGACCACTGATCACTAACCACTGACCACTGCAGTTTGGGCGGTCGGGCCTATTCGGCCCTCCCTTGTGCGGGGGCTCCGCCCCCGCAACGCCCCCCCTAAACCATGCCATGCCTCATCGACCGGGTGTCGATATTGGTGACGGGTGCCTAATCGAACGTGTCTAGCCAGACCACGTCCCGCCAGTCCCATCAGCTCCCCATAGATGCCCGCCTTGCGCCTGCCTAGTGCCCCCAACTGATGGGCACCACCGTACGGCCAGGCTTGGCTCCTGTCCAATGTCTCTCCAAATGCCGGAAGAGATTCCTGCCACCGCTGGCAGTGATTCGACGCCAGACTGATCCCTACCCAATCCTGGGATACACCCCTGAATCGACATCATTTGACGATTTCCGCCAATGACGTTGTAATTGTCAGACACCTCCGTCCACAGTCCGTCAGCACGGCTGTCCAGGCCTGCGCACCCCCCCTGCACATTGCCCGGAAGCTTGCTTTCCAAACAGCGCCAAGGAGAAGAACCAAAGTGAGCACACTCTACTTCGAGAAGCTCTCCCAGTATGACCGCGCCGCTGAGCCGGTCTCCTTCAGCATACCCTTCGCCCAGGGAAAACTGCCCGGTGCCGCCCATCTTGTCATCGAAGACGGCGGCGAAGTGCTCCCGTCCCAACAGCGTGCCCTGGCACACTGGTCCGACGGCAGCGTCAAGTGGCTGCTGGTCCACCTCCAACCCGACCTCCCCGGCAACCTCTCCAAAACCATCACTTTTCGCATTGCCTCCGACCCCGCGCCGCCGCCGCAGCAGCAAGTGCAGGTGACCGAGGACGCCGGCGGCCTGCAGGTCGACACCGGCCCTCTTAGTTTTCGCGTGCCCCGCGAGGGCTTCCTCCCCGTCCAGGACGTCGCTCTCGCCGGCGGTCCCGCGTGGCCTGCACCTTTCGCCGGCTTCACGATGGAGACCGATGCAGCCGCCGCAAGTAGCGGCAGCGGCGCCGTCGAACTGGAGATCGATGAGGCTGGCCCGCTCCGTGCCGTCATCCTCGTGCGCGGCCGCCACCTGCAACCTGACGGTTCTGAATTCCTGGCCCTGCGCGGCCGCATCACCGCCTACGCCGGCAAGCCCTACATCGAAATCGAGCACCAGTTCCTGCACACCCTGGACTTACCTGACGTGACACTCCAAAGCCTGCGCCTGGACTTTGCCGCCTCCCCCAACGGGAATCCGCCCCAACTCGCCCTCGGCGAAGGCTGGTATCGGACCTCCATCACCGAGAGCGAAAGCGATGTCTCACAGACCTTGGACACCGAAACAATGCTCTACCAGTCCAACGAGCACTTCATCGACTCCTACTACGGCGATTTCTGGACCGACTGGCGCGACCAGCAAGGCGGGCTCTGCCTCTCCATCCACCAGGCCCACCAGAACTTCCCCAAAAGACTGCACGGCCACACGCAGGGCATCGCCTGCTGGCTCTACCCCGCCGGAGAACCGCCTGCACCCATTCTCCAGGGCATGGCCAAGACCCACCGCATCCAGCTCCACTTCCACGGGCCCGACACGCCCCTCGATGACCTCAGCCAGCGTAGCCTGCAGTTCCAACTCCCGGATCGACCCTCGCTGCCGGTGGAATGGTACCGCGCCAACAACCCCTGGATCGAGACCTACTTCCCAGAAAATCTCCCCCGCCGCCTCTTCACCGATCTCAATAACCTGCACGATGGACGCCCCAAAGCCCTTGGCATGATGCACTTCGGCGACGCGCCCGATTCCGGCTACACCAACCAGGGCCGCGGTGGCGGCGAAAACGTCTGGGTCAACAACGAGTACGACCGCCCCCACGCCTGCACCCTCTACTACGCCCTCACCGGCCAGCGCCGCGCCCTCGACTCCGCCCTCGTCAGCGCCCGTCACTGGCTCGACGTGGACTTCTGTCACCATCACCCCGATCCGCTGATCGATGGCGGCCTGCGCATCCATACCCGCTACCACGCCACCGGGCGCTGTACCCCGTCCCACGAGTGGACCGAAGGATTCCTCGACTACTACTTCCTGACCGGTCGTCGCGAAGGTCTGGAAGTGGCGAACTCAATTGGCGAAAACATCCTGCGTCACATGCAGTTGCCCTCAATGCAGCAACTGGGCGAAGCTTCCGTCCGTGAAGGCGGTTGGGCCCTGCGCGCCTACGTCGGCCTCTGGCTCGGCACCGGCGAACAGCGCTGGCGCGACGAGGCCAATCAGCTGATCGAGATGTTCCTCGACTGGCATGACGAATTCGGCGCGCTCCTGGCGCCCTATACCAGCCACACCATGCCGCGCGTACCCTTTATGATCTCCCTTACCGTATGCTCGTTTGCCCGCTATCTTCTGATCGAAGACGATGAGAGAGTGAAGCGACTAATTGTATCGGTGATGGACGATCTCATCGAACACTGTCTCGGCCCGGACGGGGTCTTCTACTACAAAGAACTCCCCTCCCTCCAGCGCACCGCGCCCACGCCCCACGCTTTCGAAGCACTGACCTATGCCTGGCGCATCACCAACGACGAGCGCTATCTGAAGATCGCCGCCAACACCTTCGCTGCACTGACAGCAAACCTGGAAGGCAAGGAGGGCGGCCCCAAATTCGCCGATCCCTCCGGTGCCGTCATCGACGGCGTAGGCGGCGGCCGCATCTTCGCCGACAAATACACTTCGCTGATCCTCTACGCCGGCGCCGCCGCGCCCTTGGGCCTGCTGGACTGGTACGAGTACCCATTTCCCGGCGCTGCCTGATCGTCGCCGGGAGGTCTGTCTCTTCGATATACCCAAAGCTGGCGGTACAAGTTGCCCGTTGCCCGACATCCATTCAACTGGATTCGGCAACGGGCAAATTCGCCCACCGGGAAATGCCCCATGCAAGTCAAGCGTTTTTCTGCCAATCCGATCATCACACCCGCGCTGGACGAATCCATCGGCGCCAATATCAACGGCCCGTCGCTCATGCGCGTGCCCGACTGGCTGCCGAATCCACTGGGCAAATACTACCTCTACTTCGCCCACCATCAGGGCGCATTTATCCGCATGGCCTATGCCGACACGCTGTCTGGGCCGTGGACAATCCACCCGCCGGGTACACTGCGGCTGGAGCAGACCCCCTGCCACAACCACATCGCCAGCCCCGATCTGCATATCGACAACGACAACCGCCGTATTCTGATGTACTATCACGGTCCATCGGTGAGGCGCGAAGAGCTCGAAGCCGACCCGCTTAAGCAAGAATATCCCTTTCTCGAAGGCCAGCGTTCACTGCTCGCAGTCTCTGAGGACGGACTCGACTTTACTTCCGAAACTGAAATCCTCGGCCCCAGCTACTTCCGGGTCTTCCGCTATCCCGACACCACCGCAGGCTGGTACTACGCGCTCGCGATGCCCGGCATTCTCTTCCGCAGCCGCGACGGACGCACCAATTTCGATCCGGGCCCAGTCCTCTTCGAGCGCGACCAGCGCCACGCCGCCCTCCTCCTGCGCGACGACATTCTCTACGTCTTCTACTCCCGCGCCGGCGATTGCCCCGAGCACATCCTCTGCGCAACCGTCGACCTGTGCCCGCACTGGAAAGAGTGGAAAGCCTCCGCCCCATTCTCCATCCTGGAGCCGGAAACCGATTACGAGGGTGTCAACCTGCCCCTCGAACCATCGCAGCGCGGCGCAATCCACGAACCTGCCCGCCAGCTCCGCGATCCCGGCATCTTCCAGGAAGCCGGCAGGACCTATCTGCTCTACTCAATCGCCGGAGAAAGCGGCATCGCACTGGCAGAGCTCCAGTTCGACTGACCCAACTGCACGACTGTTGCCTCTCGTTTCGCCTGCCTCGAAACTCCCACAGTTTACACAAGGTCATCCAGGCTGACGTCAAGCGCCTGGGCGATCGAAGCCAGTGTTTTGGCAGAGCCCACCCGCCTCCCCGTCTCGATCTGGGAGAGGTATACCGGGCTGATGTCGATTGCCGCCGCCAGTGTTTTCTGGCTGATGCCGCGGTACTCGCGGTAAACCTTTACTGGACTCGCCCCCGACAGAAGTCGGTCAACAACCTCAATGTGAAAGGATTCGCCCCCTTCGTCTTTTGCAAGGTCATAGATCTCCTCGTCACGCAGAGCTGCCTCCGTGGCTCCGTCCTTCGACAAGCGTACATACTCGCGCCAGGGGATCACGGCGAACATCGGCTGTCCGGCATCATCGCGAATGATCTGCAGGTTGTTCATGAGAACTATCCTCCTACTGCCTGTAAGCTTGACCACGTGGAGCGACGCGCAATACATCAATCGTGCGCGCTTTATCGTCTCTCTCGAAGATGACCCTATAGCCGCCGACTCGCAGACAAAATCCAGGTCGCCCCTCCAGAGGAGCAACATCAACATCGTGCCGGTCTGGATCCTCCGCCAATCTGTCCAACGCCCGACGAATACGCTGAGCATTCTGTTTAGGCATTTTAAGAAGTGCTTTGATGGCCTGTTTCTTTACTGTCAGTCTGTACATTGTGTTCCTTCTGCGAGCCCCACTATAGCATGCAGCTTTACTATTGCAAAGCATTTTGCTTTACTTTGGCCTTCTGAATGAAAGCGGTAGCAGAACGTTATCGGAAAAACACAATCCTAACCATTGAGTCTGCCGCAAGGTCTCCGAACTGCTTGAATCAGCGACAATCAGCCATTCAATTGACCCAAGTTCCCGCCTGCTGATACAATGCCAACTGCAATGTGCCGTGCCGCGCCGTCGGCCTTCGCAGCGGCTGGCTGACGGGTCTCGTTTCATGGGAACGCTAAATCGCTCCCAGCATTAAAGGCAACTTCCATGTCCGAATCTCTTCCCGACATCGTCGTCTACGGCGCCTTTTGGTGTCCCGACTGCCGCCGCAGCAAACAGTTCCTCGGCGAACATCGCATCCCATATCAGTGGGTAAACATCGAAGAGGACGCCGACGCCGAACAGCGCGTCATCGAAATGAACGATGGCAAACGCATCATACCCACCATCCTCTTCGCCGACGGTTCCCGGCTCGTCGAGCCAAGCAACGCCCAACTGGCCGCAAGACTGGGCCTGAGAACGACCGCCAGCCGCCAGCACTACCCGGTGATCGTCATCGGCGGCGGCCCCGCCGGCCTGACCGCCGCCCTCTACCTGGCCCGTGAAGGCATAGACATCCTCATCATTGAGCGCGCTGCCTTTGGCGGCCAGGCCGCAGCCACCGAAAAACTCGACAACCTGCCCGGTTTCCCCGACGGTGTTGATGGCTTTGAATTCGCTCAGCGGCTGCGGGCCCAGGCCGAACGCTTCGGCGTCGAGCTGCTACAGGCCCAGGATGTCGCCACAATTCAGCGCCAGGACAATTATCACCGCATCGAAACAGTCGCCGGCGACGAGTACAGCGCACAGGCCGTACTGATCGCCACCGGCAGCCGCTACCGCCGCCTCAACGTGCCCGGAGAAAACGACTATCTCGGCGCCGGAGTCCACTTCTGCGCCACCTGCGACGGCCCCTTCTACAAAGGCAAAGAGGTGGCCGTAATCGGCGGTGGCAACAGCGCTGCCGAAGAAAGTCTGCTGCTGACCAAATTCGCCGAACGGGTTACTCTCTTGGTGCGAGGCCCTGTACTGCACGCCAGTCAGGTCATCCAGGAGTCTGTGTCAGGAAACGCCAAGATCGAAGTACGATGGAATACCGAAGTCCAGGAATTCCTCGGCGCCAGGGCCCAGCTGAACGAGTTGCGGCTCTGGAATAACCAGGCCGAGGCCGAGTCTCACATGTCTGTCGATGGCGCCTTCGTCTTTATCGGCCTCGAGCCGAATACCGGATTCCTCGAAGGGACCGCAGTGCACCTTAACAGGTGGGGCTTCATCGAGACCGGGCATAATCTTACCCACGAATCGGACAAGCGCCTGCCGCTCTACCTGGACAGAGATCCTGCCGCACTGGAAACGAGCGTCCCCGGTCTCTTTGCCGCCGGTGACGTGCGCGCCGATAGCACGAAACAGGTCGCCTCCGCCGCCGGCGAAGGCGCAACCGCGGCCCTGCTGATTCGCGACTACCTGCGCACGGTCTGAGCCGGCAGGCAGCCGGTTTCAGCTCCCTGGCCGCCTTCTCTTCAGCAGCCACGCGCCATGCTCGTAAGGAGGAAATAGTGCTCACACCAGAACAACGCGAACATATCGACGAGCAAGGTTTTCTGATCATCGAAAACGCGCTCGAACCATTCGGTTTGGACCGCGTGCGCGCCGCCTACGAAGACATCCAACGTCAGACCGAACCGGCCTGGGCCGATTCGGTCCGCAACGGCACCTACAAGGGCGGCTACGGCAACGGTCCCGACGCGCACACCATGGGCGACATTCACCAGTACGACTCCCTCTTCCTCGACATCGCCGAAAATCCGCTCGTGCTCCCTATCCTCAAAGAGGTGGTAGGACCCGATGTGCAAACGATGGAGATGGTCGCCCACTGCCATCACGCCGGCACAAACGCCCATACCGGCTGGCATCGCGACTGGCCCGCCTGGCGTCACCCACAGTTCATGCTCAAGGCCAAAGTCTTCTACTTCCTCGACGACCAGGCGCCCGACATGGGCTGCTTCAGCCTCGTTCCCGGCAGCCACAAGCGCGACCCGCACCCTTCCCGGACCGAGTACGTCGGCGAAACCCTTGAGCAGATGCCGGGTCTGAAAAAGATCGTCGCCAAGGCCGGCTCTGCCATCATCTGGAACGTTCTCTGCTGGCATTCAGGTCTGGCCAACACCAGCCCGCGCGACCGCCGCATTCTCATATACGGTTACATGCCCTTCTGGGTAAAAAAGTGGGGCAGCACGCCCCCGCCCCGGCACATCGTCGACTGGGCCGATACCCCGCACCGCCGCCAGCTGATGGGCATCCATGCCGTCGAAGGCCGCGCCGCCTGGGATCGAAAAGACGTGCCCTACCTGCCTGAGCACGCCGAAATCGCGACCGCTAAGAAATTCTGACTTTACTGCAAGGTAGCGTAAGCCTTTCACCGCATGATGTTCATGTAGCTCCGCCGCATATGTCTGCCAACCATTACAATTCTCTCCGCGCCCAACGCTCGTCCACCTGGAGTTTTCACAAGGAGTCTCTATGTCCACCCCAATCAAGTTGACCGTCATCGGCGCCGGTAGCGCCCAGTTTTCCCTCGGCCTCGTCAAGGACATCTGCCTTACAGAATCTCTCAGCGGCAGTCTTATCTCCTTTATGGATATCGACGCCGACAGGCTCGATATGATCCATAAGCTCGGCGCACGCTACGCCAACGAACTTGGCTCTGACCTCCGCTTCGAAAGCACCACCGACCGCCGCGATGCCCTCCAGGACGCCGATTTCGTCATCAACACCGCCTCCGCCAGCAGCCACCAGAAACAACGAGACGGGCGCGAGCTGATGGATAGGTACGGTTACTATCACGGCGGGCGTATGCGCCAGAGCAACTTCGTCAACCTCGACCTCATGCTCGGCGTGACCAGCGACATGGAGGATATCTGCCCCGATGCATGGCTCATCCAGTCAGGCAATCCCGTCTACCAGGGCTGCACCCTCATGACCCGCACCTCCAGCATCAAGGTCTGCGGCCTCTGCCATGGCCACTACGGTGTCTATCAGATCGCCAGAACACTCGGACTGACCGACATGGCCGATGTCACCTGGCAGGCGCCCGGCCTCAACCACAACATCTGGCTCACCCACTTCTACTACAAAGGCGAAGACGCCTACCCGATTCTCGAAAAATGGATCGCAGAAGAAGGCGAAAACTACTGGGAATCTCACGTCGCCGAACGTACCCACGACATCCAGATGAGCCGCGGCACCATCCACATGTACCGTATGTATGGCCTGATGCCCATCGGTGACACACCCCGCCGCGGCGCCTGGTGGTACCATACCGATATCGATACCAAAATGTGGTGGTTCCCCCAACCCTGGGGCGGACCCGACACACACCTCGCCCGACCCTACTTCGTCGAAAATCTGGAAAAACGCGTCGCCCAGATGACCAAACTGACCAGCGACCCCTCCACCAGCCTCATCGAAGCCTTTGGATCCGAAAAAACCCACGAGCAGCAGGTGCCCATCATCGACGGACTGGTCAACGACAATGAGGGCCAGTATCAGGTGAACGTCCCCAACCACGGCGCCTTGGCAGGTGTCGCCGACGATGTCGTCGTCGAAGTCCCCGCCATCGTCAACAGGAGCGGCATCCACCCCCTCCGCGTCGACCCGTTGCCGCAGAAAATCCTTTATACCCAAATAATGCCCGAAGTTCTCGAAATGGAACGCGAACTCCTCGCCTTCCAGACCGGAGACCGCTCACTCCTCTTCCTCGACGCGCTCGAATGTGAACAGACACATTCGTACAACCAGGCGCTCTCCGTCTTTGAAGAGCTCATGCAGATGGACGGCAACGAAAAACTTAACGAACATTTCATGTGGGGCCCCGGCCAGGACATGCTGCGCCAGCCCGTGCGCACCAAGGAACCTGCCTGATCTGGTCGCGCCGCGCCGTACCGCACTGCATGGGGCGTGGAGAGCAGACCCCGCGTCCCATGCACCTTCTATGACATAGTTCCGTGCGCATACTCTTCACCATTCCACGCCTTATCGGTGGACTGACACTCCTAACCTACAAGCGGCTCGCCGGCAATTTGAGCCTGGCCCTGCTGGCGCTCTTCCAGATCGTGTTGACCGTCGGCCTTCTCAGCAGCGCCGGTTTCTTCGCCCAGGCCGTCGACAGGGTGATTCTTAACGAAGAACTGGACGCCCTTAGCTCGCGTACCGGCCGCCCCCCCTTCACCACGCGCGTCTACTTCTTCCCCTCCTCTCGCAAGCCCATGGACGTGCCCGCCGCCGAACGCGCCGGCCGCAGCGTCGCCGCCACACTTTCCAGCGAGATCGGCCTTCCCATCGACGACGTCGGCGTCCACCTTGAGAGTGGCAGTATGATGTTGCTGTCTCCGGAAGGCGACGAGCGTTACGGCGAAGAAAGCAAATTCCTGACCCAGGTCGATCTCGTCTACCTCGCCGGCGTCGCGCCCGAGCTGGAGATCACAGCCGGCTCCGTCTGGGAAGATCCAACTGGCAACCAGGCATCCACCGGGATCCTGCCGGTTCTTATGCATGACAACCTCGCCGCCGACATGGGCGTCCGTCCCGGCGAGAAATTCCGCGTCGCACCAACCGCTGCCCTGCCCGGTACTGAAGTGGAAATCATCGGCCTGTGGCGGGCCCGCGACCCCGACGACACATTCTGGTTCCGCCCCCCCGACATCTCGATGAAGGAAGCACTGTTCGTGCGCCGGGCCGACTATCTTCAGCGCGTGCAGCCCATGGTCGCCGGCAGCTCCCGCTTCGCCAGCTGGCGCATCTCCCTCGACGATAGCTCCCTCAATCCTGCCTTCGCCGCCGCCTACGCCCGCGGCTTCGAAAAGGGCATGACCGTCATCGGTAAATACCTGCCCGGCGCCGAACTGGATGTTTCCCCGCTCGACCCGCTCAAAGAGTTCGTCCAGCGTCAGACGACGCTGACCGTCCTGCTCCTCAGCATGAACGTGCCCGCCATCGGCTTTCTTCTCTACTTCCTGGTCCTCATTTCCGGCATCATCGCCCGCTCCCAGCAACGGGAGACCTCTGTACTCGTCAGCCGCGGTGCCGGCACAATGCGCGTGCTGTGGCTCGTGCTGGTCGAAGAGTGGCTGCTCTTCATTTTGGGCGTGCCCTTGGGTCTCGGACTCGGAATGCTGATCGCCCGTGGTATGGGTTACACTGACAGCTTTCTCGACTTCACGTTGCGCGATCCTATGCCCGTTTCTCTTCAGGGTGTTGACGTCTGGTTGATTGTAGCCGCACTGGGATTGGCCTTCATTGCCCGCATTCTGCCGGCGATCACCGCAGCACGCGCCAGTATCGTCGA
Organism: Caldilineaceae bacterium; assembly: GCA_011523365.1. Lineage (GTDB taxonomy): Bacteria > Chloroflexota > Anaerolineae > Caldilineales > Caldilineaceae > Bin5. The sequence goes on along the minus strand of WTGY01000013.1, from coordinate 6,491 downwards.
ATACGAGACCGCCTACGCCCGCCCCGACAAGGGCCCCCTCTGGCGTCGCGCCTATCTGGACTTCCTCCTCATCATTCCGACCGTTTACGCCTACCAGCAACTGGGTCAGCAAGAAGCATTCGCCCTTCTGGCGCAGGAAGACGCCTCCGAACTGTACAGCGACCCGCTCCTGGTACTTGCGCCGGCTCTCGTAATTCTGACCGCATCGCTCCTGATTATGCGTTTCTTCTCACCAATCATGAACCTGCTCGACAAGCTGGCAGGCCTGTTGCCCGGCACGGCCTTCCACCTCGCCCTGCGCCAACTGGGTCGACAAGGACACAGCTACCTGAATCCCCTCCTGCTCGTGATTATCTGTCTTGGCCTCGGAATCTATACACACTCTCTCGCCAAAAGCATGGATGAATGGCTCGTCGATCGCATAAAATACCAGGCCGGCGGAGACTTCCGCTTCCTGCCCGTTACCATTACCGAAGGAGAGACTGCAGGAGATTGGACTCTTGAGCCCGCCTGGTTTCTCGAGAGGTTCGATGCCGACCGCGCCATTCGCGTAGGCAACTACGGCATGCGTATCGAAGGGCTCTCCACACCCCGCGGGTCCAGAAAACGAATGGTGGGGGTGGACCGGGCTGAATTCGCCTCCGTCTCCTGGTTCCGCTCCGACTTCGCCGACGACTCGCTCGGCGGACTGATGAATCGGCTCGCAGCCGCCCCCGAAGCAGTGCTGGTTTCGCGCACGTTCCTGACAGAACAGCTGCTGCGCGTCGGCGACCGCCTGGACTTGTGGGTGATTCTGGAACCCGGCGTCAGTATGCGCACCGATTTCGTCATCAGCGGCGTCTACGACTACTTCCCTACTGTCGAGCAGGAAGAGATCGTTGTCATCGCCAATCTGGACTATCTGCACCTGATCGGCGGTGCCATCTATCCTTATGAGGTCTGGCTGAGTTCTCCCGACAACAACAATGGAGAAGAGGTGCGCCGGTCACTGCGCATCGGCGGCATCGAAACGCTGCGCTGGCACGATGTGGTCGGTTCACTTACCGAGGAAAAGGCGAAGTTGGAGCGGGTCGGGGTATTTGGCGCACTCACTGTCGGCTTCCTGGCCGCGGCGCTAATGGCCGTGATGGCCTTCCTGATGCACAGTTACGCATCGCTGCGTGAGCGCTTCTACCAGTTCGGTGTGCTGCGGGCAATCGGCGCGCTCCGCCGCCAGCTGATCATCCAACTCGCCGTGGAGTACGCCGTCCTTGTCGCCTACGGCACTGCCGCCGGCGCTGTGATCGGCGTCTGGGTCTCCGTTCTCTTCACCCCCTTCTTCCGTAGCGCAGCCGACTCCAAGGCCATCCTGCCGCCGATGCTGCCCGTCATCGCCGAAGCCGAAATCACACAGCTCACCCTCATCTTCATCGCCGTGATGGTTTTCGTCATCGTCGCCGCCACCGCACAGGCAACCCAGCGCCGTATCTTCGAGGTTATGCGCGTCGGCCAGGCGTAAACATGAGAAGAAGAGCGAGGAGCGCGAACGGTGGTTTGTTCGCGCTCCCCATGCCAGGCTACGGCCGCGTGCCGTTGCTTCCATTGGGCTGCTCGTTGAACAGCTCCTTCACGCCGCCCAGCGCGCCCAGCACACCGGTCGCTTCGTAGGGCAGAAAGATCTTGGAAGCCTCCCCCTCTGACATCACCTTCAGGGCCTCCAGATACTGGATCGCAATCAGCCTGTCGTCCGGCTCCGCATCCTTAATCGCGTTGAACACCGTCGTAATCGCGTTGCCCTGGCCCGTGGCCTCCACCTCCAGCTTGTACCGCTCAGCATCGGCCACCCGCTTGACCGCCTCGGCTTCACCCTCTGCCTTCAGAATCTGAGCCTGGCGGTCGCCATCGGCGTCCAGAATGGCGGCTCGCTTCTCCCGCTCAGCCTTCATCTGTCGGTGCATCGCTTCCGTCACGTCCGCCGGCGGGTCAATCCGCTTGATCTCCACCCGCACCACCCGGACGCCCCACTTGTCCGTGGCGTCATCCAGCACCTCGCGCAGCTTGGCGTTGATGTGATCGCGGCTCGTCAGCGCCGCGTCCAGCTCCATCTCGCCCACCACGTTACGCAGATTGGTCTGCGCCAGCTTGGTGGCCGCGTTGTAGAAATCCGCCACATTGTAGACCAGCTTGACCGGGTCCGTGGCCTCAAAGTAGACGATCGCATCCACGGTGACCACAACATTGTCCTTCGTGATCACCTCCTGCGGCGGTACGTCTACCACCTGCTCACGCATGTCCACCTTCTGAATTGCGTCAACAAAGGGCACGATTAGCGTGAGACCCGGCTGGACCGTACGCTGGTAGCGCCCCAGGCGCTCTACGACGCCCTTCTGATAAGGCTGCACAATGCGGATGCTTGCAATCGCAACGACAATCACGAATACGGCGATAATCGCCAGAAGTAGAATCGGCCCCAGTGTTGCAAACATTTCGTTTCTCCTTTATTCTGCCGCTCCGTTACGCGGCTGACTCGACCTGCTCGTCTGAATCCCCGCTCTCTTCATCCGTTGACTGAACCTGCAGACGTACACCGTCTACGCCCACCACCTTCACGACCTCGCCTACCTCCAACGGCACGTTCTCCATCGACTCGGCGCGCCATCTCTCGCTCTCTACCCGTACCATACCTGTACCCTCTAGCGGGTCAACTGTCTGTAAGACGACCCCCCACTTGCCTATCATCCGGTTGCCTGCGATTGGCTGTACGCCGGGTCGTGAAATGCGGTCGGCGAACGGCCGCGCCAGCACGACGGCAGCTATCGTAATCACAATGAAAACCACGATCTGCCAGGCCATGCCTGCGCCCAAAAAGGCCACCAGCGCCGCGCCCAGCGCGCCGATGCCAAAACAGAGCAGCACGAACCCCGCCGTGAATATCTCGAACAAAAAGAACAATACGGCTAAAACGATCCATCCCCAACGCACAATCTCATCAACATTTTCGCCAAACACGATTGCCTCCAGTAGTTCTGAGGGAGGGAAATCACAACTGTCATCCCGCAAACAGCTGTTCCTCACTGTTTCGCGGCGCTGTTGCGTCCATTCGGCACGCGCACTCAGATTTCATACCTCGCCAACAGTATACGCGAACTATATGCCCTTTCCTAACACCAAGCTGACATCCCGCAGACGCGAACCTGACTCCCCCAATGAACGCGAAGAGGCCGGACATGCACCTTTGCATGCCCGGCCTCTCGGAGCCGAAATTGGTTGGAAAACAGAGGGCAAAGACGGATGAATTCCCTCCTTTTCCATCCCCCCTTCCGCCCAGCAGCTAAATCCAGTTCTGGTCCTGCAGGAAGCTCGTCAACCCCGGGATCGAGAACCGCTTGCCCTGATAAGCCTGAAAACCATAGTACGCCAGGGCCAGGAAACCCATCAACACCAGTAGCGGCATCAGACAAGCTACAACAAGCCCTGTGACCAGCCACCCAATGATAGGCACCACTGCCACAATCGTCAGACTGACACCCAGGAGCAATCCGAACACGATGAAAGTTGCCGATAGCGCCAGACTCTGGATGGCATGGAAGCGTTGAAACGGGCGCTTTTTGCTGCTCGCACTCAACAAAACTATGGCTGGCATCACCAGCGGTATCAGCACCTGCGTTACATAACACAGCATCGCGATCAACCGGTCGTCGCTGTCTGCCGTAACGTCGACGGCCGCACTGTGCATGAACTCCCCGCGTCGCAGCGCACTCGCCGCCTCGCCGGCCTGCGTGCGTGCCGAGTCCGCAAACTGTTCGGCAGGGGATGGCTCAGGCCGCTCGCCATAGCCGGCATCGGCGGGCCCGTCACCGATGGGTGAGAGCGTCTCTTCTTCTTCGTCGATCGACTCCGTGGCAGATGCCGAATGTGACGACTCTGAAGTCGTCTCCTCAACTTCATCCGACCCCGCCTGCGAGGAATCCATCGCGTATTCCTGTTCGTCTTTCTGGTTCTCCACTGCTCTTCTCCATCGGTTGCGTGCGGCGGTACATGCCCCTTAGATCTATCCGTACCTGCCGCCGGTCCCGCTGAAACCTTCTGATCTTTCACGACATCCAGACATCGGGGGAACCCACGATCTCTTCTGCAAACGCTGCAACGGATGACAAATCCGCCAGGTAATCGTTTCACTATCTGCATGCCGTTATATCAACTTTACGCAGGTTCCCGCCGAAAGTTTCCAAACGGCCCCGCAGAATGTGCTACAATAGCCGCTATGGTTCTTCAACCGCCAACGCCCCACACGTCGAGCGCATAAATGGTCCGTATCGTTTTCATGGGCACGCCCGACTTCGCCTTGCCCTCACTCTCAATCTTACACGGTGTGTCCGCACAGACTGATTGGCAGGTTGTCGGCGTTGTCACACAGCCCGATAGACGCGCCGGCCGCGGCAAAAGACTGGTCGCCGGGCCCGTCAAACTGTTCGCCTTGGAACACCGCCTGCCACTGTTGCAGCCGAAGAGCTTCCGGCATAACGTCGGCCCGCGCACGCCTGAACAACCGGACCCCTTCCCCTGGCTGCGCAGCTTGACGCCGGATTTGATCGTCGTCGCCGCTTTTGGACAGATTCTCCCGCCGAGCGTGCTAGACATCCCGACCTACGGCTGTCTCAATGTGCACGCAAGTATTCTCCCCGCCTACCGCGGCGCATCCCCCATTACCGCAGCGCTTCTCGATGGCCTGTCCGAAACAGGCGTTACCATCATGCTGATGGACGCCGGCATGGATACCGGGCCCGTTCTCACCCAGGCTGCCCTGCCTGTCCTCGCCCGCGACACCACCGACTCCCTCAGCCATCGGCTGGCGGCTCTCGGCGCCGAGCTGCTCGCCGAGACGATTCCCAGCTGGCTGGACGGGAACACCGCCCCCGTCGCACAAACGGACCTGCCCGGCGAGGCGTCTGTATGCCGGCTGGTCAAAAAACAGGACGGCCATATCGACTGGACGGCGCCGGCCGCGCGCATCGAACGCATGATCCGCGCCTATTCCCCTTGGCCGGCTGCCTTTACCACCTGGAAAGGGCAGAACTTCAAACTATGGCAGGGCAGCGTCATCCCCGGCCATGTCGCGCCCGGCCTTGTGATCGAAGTCGACGGTCGCGTCGCCGTCGGAACCGGCGACGGCCTTCTGGCTCTGCACGAGGTCCAGCCTGCCGGAAAAAGGCGTATGACCGCTGCCACATTTCTCAACGGCGCCCCCGATTTCATCGGCGCACGCCTGGGCAGTTGACCGGCCCCACGCCGCGCAGAAAGTCATCGGGCACTGAGCCATTCGATTTGCCAGCTCTACCGCCGCATGGTATACTCCTGCCTGTGTCGGGGCGTAGCGCAGCTCGGTAGCGCGCTTCAATGGGGTTGAAGAGGTCGGAGGTTCAAATCCTCTCGCCCCGACCTGAATCCAAGGAGAGGCGACATCGGTACTACACTTCGAGTGATGTCGCCTCTCTTTTTTTCTCGCTCCAACCCCTCAACCTGATCAAACTGAAATCGAGCCCAAAACTGCCGCGACGGCGAAATCGCCGTACCAGGTTCCGCAACGTCACTGTCCGTCCGACCCACGTACCATTTCGCAGTCATCCATCCCTTACTCAACCTGTCGTGTCCCTGCGTCACCGAAAAGACGTAGACTGTCAACCCAGTTTTCTTCCTTGCCCTCAAACGCTTTCTCGAATAAGCTTTCTTGACCCATGTTGAAAAAGAATCAGGTCAAGTTAGCCCTGACCGTGCTAGGCGCCTGGTTGATACTGGCAGCCGCAATGGCTGTCCTCCCCTTCCTCTCTTCTCTCCCGGGCTCCGAAACGGTACAAGAGAACACTCCGGCGATCGAAGGACTGCGCGTCCGCAGCATCCATCCCGGTGAACTGGAAGTCTCGTGGGATGCCCCCGCCGACACGCCTCTCGACTATCGTCTCTCCTGGGCCCGCGCCGGCCAGAACTTCCCCATACAGCACGACGAACCCGGCAACGCCTACCCAACCAACCCTTCCCACGTGATCACTGGCCTGGATCAGGGCGAGCGATACCAGGTGCGGGTCCGCGCCCGCTACGATGGTTCCGAAAGTGTTTGGAGTTCCCCTGTAGAATCGGTGGTCGCAACCTCTTCCACCGATCAGGCAGCGCCCGTGGCCGCTCTGCCCGGACCGCCTCTGGACCTCAAGGCGGAAGCATCCCACAATAGCGTAACGCTGAACTGGTCGGCGCCGGAAAGCTCTGGCACTGTTAGCGGCTATCAGATCCTGCGTCGCGATCGCGACGCGGATTCCGACGGCCATTTCCAGGTCTTGGAAGAAAACACCGGCAGTTCGGCAACGAGCTATGTTGACACCACAGTCCTGCCCGGCAGGCGCTACACCTATCGCGTCAGTGCACGGAATGAGAACGCTCCGGGCTCCGAGTATGCCGATGTTGAAGCCAGCACGCAGGCCGCAACGACAGCATCTGCGCTGGAGCCCACCCCGATACCC
>WTGY01000084.1 GCA_011523365.1 Caldilineaceae bacterium | reverse complement strand
TTGTGCGGGGGCTCCGCCCCCGCAACGCCCCCCCCAACAACATGCCTCGCCGACCTGGTGCCGACAATCCAACAAGTGCCCAATCGAAAGGATTCCACCAAACCGCCTCCCGTCGCCCCCAACCTCCGGCAGCCCGGACGGATTCCCTCTCTCCTCCCCTTCGCCCCCGTAGGGGCACCCCTTGTGGGTGCCCTGGCTGTTCGCCTCTTGTGGGCCTTTCACGAACCTTCGTGTCCCTTCGCGGATAAAGATGTTGCCGCCGGCACGAACCCCTCACCCAACCTTATCCCACCCCAAAATTGGAATCCACCCACAAATCGCCAGTCGATTGAACCGCCCAAAGAGACGTGATACAATCGAAACAATGAAAACGCGACTTCCGCAACAGGTCCGCCGAAAACTCGAAGAACTCCCCAGTAAGCCCGGCTGCTATCTCATGTGGGATGAACACGCCAGGCCTCTCTACGTGGGCAAAGCGCTCGTCCTGCGCCCTCGCGTCCGCAGCTACTTCCAGCGGTCCGCCAAACACTCACCCCGCATCGACGAAATGGTCGGCAAGGTGCGCGACATCACCTGGTGGGTCACCGCAACCGAGATGGAAGCGCTGATCCTTGAGAACGACCTGATCAAGCGTTATCAGCCCCACTACAATGTCATGCTCAAGGATGACAAGGGGTACCCCTATATAAAGGTCAACTGGCAGGATGACTTCCCTAAAGTGGAGCGCGTGCGCCAGATACACAACGACGGCGCCCGCTATTTCGGCCCTTTTACCAGCAGCTGGGCTGTGAGCCGCACGCTCGAATCAATGCGCAAAGTCTTCCCCTATCTCGACTGTGACCGCTCCATCACCGGCAACGACGAAAGCCCCTGCCTCTACTACCATCTCAAGCTCTGTGGCGCTCCCTGTATCGGTGTCCAGAGCCGCACCGAATACCGCGAAGGCATCGGGCAGCTCGTCAACTTCCTCGAAGGCGACACCGATGAAGTGCTCAATGAGTTGGACACCCGCATGCGCGCCGCCGCCGGCCGCTTCAACTTCGAGCTCGCCGCCGTATACCGCGACCGCATCAAGGCCGCCCAGCGCATCGTCCATCAGCAGAAAGTTGTCGGCGTCCAAAATGACGACGAAGACGTCGTCGCCATCGCCCAGGACGCGAAATCCAGCGACACCGTCGTCCAGATACTGATGGTGCGACGCGGCAGACTCATCGGAAGAGAAAACTTCGCTCTGCAAGGTGTCGAAGTTTTCGAGACGAGCGCCGAAAACCTGGGCGATCTCATCGGCATCTTCATCCAGCGCTTCTACGCCGACGCCTCCCATGTTCCCCCCCGCGTCCTTGTGCAGTTCGCGCCCCGCACAAAAGACCTCCTGGCCGCATGGCTCACTAAACTGCGCGGCACAAAGGTCGAGATCCGCATGCCTCAACGGGGCAAAAAGCGCAAACTGATGGAGTTCGCCAAAAACAATGCCGCAGAGCACCTGCGCGTACAGAAGGCCCAATGGGCCGAGGACACCAATCGCCAGACCGAAGCGCTCACTGAGCTCCAGGAGGCTCTTGCCCTCCAAGTGCCCCCCACCCGTATCGAATGCTACGACATCAGCACCCTGCAGGGGACCAACACCGTCGGCTCTATGGTCGTCTTCGCCCGTGGCGCGCCCCTCAAGTCCGCCTACAAACGCTTCAAGATTCGCGGCAAAGGCGCACACGGCGAACCCGACGACTATGCCAGTATGCGCGAAGTCCTGCGCCGCCGCTTCCGCCGCGCCGTCGAAGAAGACCCCGACAGGCCCGGCAAAAGACCCACCGGTGCTGACCACTGGAAACTGCTGCCCGACCTCGTCATCGTTGACGGCGGCAAAGGACAGCTCGGCGTTGCCAGCGAAGCGTTGGCTGAGTTCGGTCTCTCCCAAAGAGTACCCGTCGTCGCCCTCGCAAAACGCGAGGAGGAGATCTTCCTTCCCCAGCGCCGCAATCCACTCCATCTGCGCCGCGGCACCCGCGCCTTCTATTTGCTACAGCGCATCCGCGACGAGGCCCACCGCTTCGCCGTCACCTACCATCGCAGTCTTCGCAGCAAAGGGCAGACCACGACCGTGCTGGACACCCTGCCCGGCATCGGCCCCAGAAGACGGCGTTCGCTTCTGCAATACTTCAATGGCGACCTCGAAAAGATCCGCCAGGCCACCCTCGATGAACTGCGCACCGTGCCGGGCATGAACCGCAGAGCCGCGCAAACGGTCAAGGAGCATCTGTGAAGGGGCACCCCCAATGACCAGCGGCAGCCACGCCGGCCTCGCCCGCTTTGTCGGCACGCCTCCAACTTTGGCGTTGCTTCAATCTCTCCTCTATCTGAAGGGGTTGCCCTTGGAGGAAATCGCCGATCTCCTCCAATCCAACTCCCTCGTCATCGAATTCTCCCCCGGCGATGAGCTGACCCGGCAGGACGATGCCGCCGAGTACCTCTTCTTCATCCTCAGCGGCTCCGTCCGCGTCACCCGGCGCGACACCACCCCGGCCGGCGCCGAAGACACACTCGCCCGCGTCGCCATCGCCGGCGATATCCTTGGCCGCTACGAGCTGACCTTCAGCCTCACCTACAGTAGCACCGCCACCGCCGAAAACGCCGTCTCGGCCCTCTGCATCGAACGGTCCACCGTCGAACGGCTCCTCTACCGCTATCCCACCGCCCACCAGCAGACCGCCTACCAGGCCATGGTCAATCGTCTGCGGACAATTCCCCTGCTGGCCGATGTCGATATGCCCGTTCTCGGCTTCATGGCCGACGAGCTCCGCAGCCAGACAGTCAAGGCAGGAACCGTCCTCTACACGCAAAACCAGATCCCAAGCACCCTCTATCTCATCGCCCAGGGACAGATTGAGCTCTATCATCCACGCAGGACCGACAACCGCCTGCTGCTCGGAACCGGCGGCTCCTTTGGCTTTCCAGGCAGCGTCGGCGCGTCCAATAACGCCGCCCAGGACAAATACGGCCATTGGGCCGAAGCCAAAACCGAGACGACCGTCTACGAGCTCCCCTGGAATACGGTCCGTCAGGTCGGCCGTCGCCTTCCTCAGGTTATCGATCCGGACATACAACTGCTGCCCGCCAAAACCATCAGCGCAGTCTCCATCTTCGCCGGACTGACGCCCCTCGAACAGATTCAACTGGCCGGCTTCTGCAGCTTCCACCGCATCCCCCAATACCATCCCATCATGCAACAGGGGGACAGCGCCGACAGCATGTGGATCCTGCTCGAAAACAGCCGCGCCGTCCTCAGCGCACTCGACGAGGAAAACCGCGCCCTGCCGCGCGCCCCGGTGCGCGGTATCGTGACCTTCAATGAGACCGCGCTCCTGGCCCCGACTCCGGTTGAGCTGACCGTCGAATCCGAGCCCGGCAGCCTCTGGCTGCGGCTCCACCGGCAGGACTACCAGCGCTTCGGGCAAATCTGCGGCCCCGACATCTTGGATAAGGTCGCCGCCCGCCTGCCCGCACAGACCGACGACTCCGATCGCGAGCAGCGCCAGGACTATCCCTGGCTGCGCAAGGACGAACTTCTGGTCAATCTGCATCTGCGCCACTGGCTGGCGCTGATAGGACAGACCAAGGCCGCCGCCCTCGCCGTTCTCGCCAGCACCGGTCTGATGTGGCTGCTCGCCTTTCTCGGTTTCCCCCTCTGGTTCGGCTTGGGAATCGGCGCGCTCCTCGTCCTCCTGTCACTTATCTGGGGCTTTCTCAACTACCTGAACGACTACTTTATCGTCACCAACCGGCGCGTCATCCAGCAGGAAAAGGTCATCTTTTTCAGCGAACATCGACAGGAAGCCCTGCTCGAACAGATCCAGCGCGTAGACGTGGCCACAACATTCTGGGGCAATCTATTCAATTTCGGCACCCTGTCCGTCTACACCGCCGGCACGACCGGCTCCATCGACTTCAACTTTGTCGCCCACCCCGACAGCCTCCGCACGGCCATCTTTCACCACCGCAGCCTCTCCCAGCAGCGGTCCAGCGCCGAAAACAAGCTGGACATCCAGAACGCCCTCGAAAATCGTCTCGGTCTGTCCGTTGACCTGCCCAGCCGCGTACACACCGATCTGGCGCCCTCCACACCCGATGACACCGCTGCAGCGCCCGGCCTGTGGCAAAAACTGCGCCGCCTGATCTCCGTAGACAGCTCACTCGAATGGGAGTCCACCGAACGAATCGTCTGGCACAAGCACTGGTGGATACTCTTGGTCCAGATTGCACTTCCCGGCCTGCTGCTTCTCTTTGAACTCCTGTTTCTTGCAGGTGGCTTCTCCTCGGTTGCACTGCTGCAGCAACTCCACTCCAGCCTGGACGCGCAAACTCTCCTGCTGTCAGGTGGACTGGTGACTCTAGCCACTCTCGGCTGGATCCTCTGGGCAGTCACCGACTGGTGGAACGACACCTACACCGTGACCGAAGACCGAATTATCGACATCGAGAAGCTGCCGCTCTTTCTCAGCGAGCAACGCCGTGAAGCCCAGCTCAGCGACATCCAGGACATCCGCCTTGAGATGAACTCACCCCTGAAGGTGATGCTGAATTTCGGAAACATCATTGTCCAGACTGCCGCCGGCGAAGGCGCCTTCACCTTCGACCACGTTCCCAATCCCAGGATCGTCAAAGAAGAGATCACCCGCAGGATGATCGCTTGGCGCCGCGAGGACGAACGGCGCAAAGCCCACGACCGCAGCAAGGATCTGCCCGACTGGTTCGAAATGTACAATCGGTTGGAAACGGGACAAGCCAGAAATGAGGACTGAAGAACTGGCAGAAGAAGAAAGAGAAGTGACAGCAGACAGAAGGGAAACCGTTCCGGTCTGCTCTTCGTACTGACTAAGAGTTCAAGCGCACCTTAACTTCCATACGTCAGGCGGTCGATCAGCCGCCGCGGCAACTTGACTACTCGCATCTGGCTCTGCGTCAAATCGATCGGATATGCTACCCGGCGCTGTTCCCACGTCAACTCCTCTAAATCCAGCAATGCGTAGGCGGCTCTCGGATCGTTATCCCGCGGCTGCCCCACGCTACCAGGATTGAGGATCAGACGCTCCAGCTCCGTCAGTTCCAGGCGCACACGTTGTCCCTCATAGGGCCTCAGAAAGTCGACGGTAACCGGAATGCCGTTGCGGCTGCCCCGCCTCGAAAATATCCTTCTCAGCTGCCAGCGGTAGATCGCCGGTTTGTGCGTATGACCCACCAGACACATTTTCGTCTCAAAATGGGCAAAGTTTTCCAGCGCGATCTCCGGCGACTGCACATATTCCGACACCGGTTCGCGAGGGCTCGCGTGCGTGATGACCAAGCTGTCCGCGGCTTCGGGTTCAAGAGGCTTCGCTGGTAAACTGTCCAGGAATTCGCGGCTCTTCTCGTTGAGCTCGCTTTGCGTCCATTCAACCGCCGCCCGCGCCAAAGGATTGAAATATCTGATATCCAGGCCCGGGCGCCCCAGTACGGCCCAGTCATGGTTGCCGATGACGCACAGGTCCGCCTCGGCCCGCACAAAGTCGACGCACTCGTTCGGCGCCGGTCCGTAGCCGACTACGTCGCCCAGACACCAGATCGCATCGAAACGGTTCGCAGCGTCGGACATCACCGTTTCCAGGGCGACAAAGTTTGCGTGAATGTCAGATATAATCAATACGCGCATTCGCTCATCTTAACACAGACTGAATTTGACCTCAAACGGTCACATGTATTATCTGAATATAGGTATTTCACTATCAGGAACTGTGCCCGCACCACTTCGTTGCGAAAGATTACCTGACATGACGGACCACGCAAGCTCACCATTTCAACGCATCGGCATCCTCCATCATCCGCGCAAACCGGAATCCCTCGATCTGGCGGGTCAGATGGAACAGTTTCTCCGCAGCGCCGGTGTCAATGAAACGTGGCGCCACTCAGCCTGGGACGCCGAAGTCATCAAGTCCAGACTCCCCGACGTCGACCTGCTGATCACCCTCGGTGGCGACGGCACTATGTTGCGCGCCGCCCGGCTCGGCGCCGCCTCCAACGTACCCATGCTGGGTGTGAAAATGGGCAGGCTCGGTTTTCTCGCCGAAATCTTTCCCCAGGACTGGCTCTCCCCCTTGGAAAAACTGCTGGAAGGCGACTACTGGATCGAAGAACGCCTCATGGTGCGTGCCATCGTCGAAAAAGCCGGCGCCAACGGCGCCGAACGCACCGTTCGCTGCACCTACGATGCCCTCAATGATGTCGTCCTCAGCCGCGGCAGCCTCGCCCGCATCGTCCGCGTCAGCGCCAACCTCGACGGCGGTTACCTCACCACCTATACCTGCGACGGCCTTATCGTCAGTACCGCCACCGGCAGCACCGCCTACGCCCTCGCAGCCGGCGGCCCTATCCTGCCGCCCGACCTGCGCAATATCCTCGTGATCCCCGTCGCACCCCACATGAGCATGGACCGGGCAGTCGTCCTCTCCGAAGGCGCCGAAGTAAGACTGCGCGTCTACAGCGACCACTCCGCCATGCTCACAGTGGACGGCCAGTTCGAAGTCGAAGTAGACGACTCGGACGAAATCGTCGTCGACAGCAGCCCCTATCAGGCCCGCTTCATACGACTTCGCCCGCGCAGCTACTTCTACCAGACCTTGATGGACAAGCTGAAATTAACTGCGTGACGCTCACCTTGCGCCCCTTGCCGGAGGCCCGTGACAGAGTAGAAAGCGAAATCCAATGTCAGACGATTCCAACCAACCCGACAAGGAGCTTTACCGTACCCTCGATCTACGCGATGATGCCGATCAAGAGGAGATCGAGCAGCAATTCATCCGGCTGCAAAAGTTCTACCAGCCCGATACACTCGAATCCGCCGCAGACCGGGCCTACGCCGAGCAAAAGCTCGCCGCCATCGAAAAAGCCTACGAAATACTCGGTGACCCCGCCCGCCGCGCCATCTATGACGGCAGACCCGCTCCCATCGTAGTAGGCAGCGACGGCGAACCCGAAAGCCTGACCTGCGCCAATCACCCCGATCGGGAAACGCTCCTGCGCTGCAACAAATGCGGAAAACCGATCTGCATCTCCTGCGCTGTGCGCACCCCCGTCGGCTACCGCTGCAACGAATGCGTCCGCGAACAGCAGAACATCTACTTCAACGCCTTGGGCCGGGACAACATCGTCGCCCTCGCCGTTGGCTTTGTTCTCACCCTGATCGTCGCCCCCATCCTCGGCTTTCTGCTTGGCAGCATTGGCTTCTTCGGTTTCTTCATCGCCTTCATCATCGGCTCCGGCGCCGGCACGCTCGCGGCCCGCATCATTCGCAGCGCAGTCGGCAACCGCCGCGGCCGCAAGCTTCCTCACTTCGCCATAGCCGGCATCATCCTCGGCGTGGCCCCGTGGGGTCTTCTCTTCCTCCTTTCCGGCGGCAGAGCCTTCCTGATGCTGCTCCTCTTCGCCGGCCTGACCATCGCATCTGCATTCCCCCAACTGAGATAGAGCCCCCACTTGCAACCGATCCCGCTGTCTAACTGAACCGCGCGCACAGTCCCGAACGGTCTTGACCCTCCAGTAGGGGCACCCCTTGTGGGTGCCCTCGTGGGTGCCCTGGTGTTTACTCCTGATAACCCTCCTTGAACCTCTGTTTCCCGCCGTTGACAGACCCGGTCTTGACCTTCCACATCTCCGTTCACGCAAACCTCAACCAGCCCGGAAGAAACTTCGTCCACGACAGGAAACGACTCTCTTCCCGCACACGCGCACAGCCTCAAAAGGCATCACAGATCTCGAAGACGCCCACGGGGGAGCGGGCGCCTTCGCACTGCTGCCGCACGGCCCTAAAGCCCCAGACCAAACCTGCGACAGGCCATCTCCTTCAACCGGCCTGAGCGGAACGTATCCCGTAGGCCGGTCCGACTCGCCTCCGCCCCCCTCCTCTGATCTCGCTCACACCCAGAATTACAAGCGCCGCGCTGGCGTGCCCTGCCAGAATCCAGGCCAGCAGGCCGGGACCTCTCAAACCTCTTTCAGGCAACCTTTCGCTCACGAGCGTCTCGGTTGAAGGCTCCATGCCTACTGCAAGCGGCGTTCGACTGGCGGTTGTAAGCACGTAGACCAGCCCGCTTTGCCCTGGCGCGGGCAACAGTTCTGCCGCCCGCGCCTTCTCCAACTCTGCCAAACTCTCCCACTGGCCGCCGCCGTCAGTACTCATCGCCACCTTGGCCGACAGTCCCTGAACTTCGCCCAACTCTGAGCCGCCCGTCGCAGCATACAGGACCTCCGGCTGCGCTGGGTCCACCACCACGTCGCTAACGATCAGCTTGCCGTCACCCGCGTTATCCAGCCCTTGATTCACCGCCCGCCAGGCGGCTCCGTCACCACTCACAAGCACGCCCCCGCCTGCCGTACCTGCATAGACTCTCGGCGGCGAACTGTCGGCCACCGTAACGGCTGTCGGCGCGCCGGGCAGATCGTGCACCACCAACCACCTCAGCCCGTAAGCATCAGCCCGATACAGTTTCTCCGCAGTACGTACAAACGCCAGCCCCGCCCCCGTGCTGTCAACCGCGATCTCCAACACCGGCTCCTCCAACTGCAGATGCCCGCTCGCAACCAGGCCCTGCCCCGGTCCGGCGCCAATGTCCCGCAGGCGATAGACCCCATCCGAGACCGTCCCCACGTACAGCAGCCGGTTGAACGCGTCAAAGGCCATCGCGGTAACGCCGCCAATGGAGTCCGGCTCCACGGAGAACCCCTGCCACCCCTTACCCCCGTTGCGCGAGACATAGACACTGAGCATGTTGGCCGCGCCGACAAACACAGCCTCCGAATCCGACCGGTCCACCGCGACTGCATTGACGATTACGCCCTGCGGCGCCTGCAGAGGCGCCCAGGCCCCGTTTACCCCGGCATACAGCCGGCCGCCATCAACCGCATAGCTGCGCCCGCCTATCTGCGCCGCCCCAGCGTAAGCGCGTAACTTTTCCAGTTCGCTAATCGGGATCCCTTCCGGCGCGGAAGCCCCTGCCGCGCCAACTGAAGCCACCAGGGCCAGCAGCACCAGCGTCGTTCCTGTCAAGAGTACTCGTATAATCATGGCCGGTCCTCCCCGAACTTTGTTTCAACCTTCTGATGCCATGATTGTACTTTCATCCCGGACGATCTTCCGGCCATCTCTCGGAACGTTTTCGGACCGTTCTCTTACGCTCGGTTCGACCCCGACTGCAATCCTGAGCTCTCCTACACTCTAGTTCCCTTGCGCTCTGCCTATCTGGCCCTCGCAAAGGGCCGCCCCACAGGCCGCACGCCATCCCGAAAATATTGAAAATCCCGCAAATCCTGATTCAGACAACGACCGCCTCAGAATCTGGAACATCCCAAATTCCAAAACTGCTTGCGGGCCGTTTATGCGTGTGCTATCATTCTATATGCTGATAAACGCGCATGGCAGATAGTCCAATTTCATGCCGTCTTCTGTCCCTTCCCCACAGACAGAAAGCACAAAATAGAGCCCAGGGGCAGCTGCAAAGACCCTCTGGGCTCAGGTTTCCGGATTTTCGACCCGAACTAATCGGGCAATTGGCTTCCAGGAGTGGAGAAAACCGATGGGCACGCAGTCGCGCTCACATCACAGAGCAGCAGCGCAACCAATGATCTCTAAGCGGATGTCCGGCGTCATCCTGGCGCTGGCGGCAATTCTCCTGCTCTCCGCATGTACCCGTGAGCGCGTGGCCGAGGAGGCGGGCAACGCCTCGGAACCGCCGCAAGAGGAACCGGTCGTCATGGCGCCGGACACGCCGCAACCCGCGGCCACTGAAACGCCCTTGCCGACACCCGAAGACACGCCGGTCCCCACCACAGTCACCTATGAGGTCAGACCGGGAGATACCCTCTCAACGATCGCAGATAAATTCGGCACGGAGATCCAGCGAATTCGCGAAATGAACCTGCTCACTACCGACGCGCTCCAGGTGGGCCAGGTCCTTCGAATGCCCTATGTGCCCGGCCTGACCACGCCCGAAGGCATCCCCACGGCCACCCCCGAGCCGTTCAAGTACACGGTTCAAGAGGGCGATACGCTGCTGTCAATTGCCCTTCGCTACGACGTAGCCTTGAACCAGATCATGAGTCTCAACAACCTGCGCGACGAGCACAACATCTCCATCGGCCAGGAACTGCTGATTCCCAGTTCGAGCGTTTCCACCGGGCAGCCCAGTGCACAAAGGGGCGCTGCCGATCCAGCGCTGTCTCGACAGGTGGGCACACACACCGTCCGCCCTGGCGAAACCCTGGCATCCATCGCCGATCAATACGGGGTCACCGTGCCCGAACTAATCGCCTTCAACAGCAACACCATCACCAACCCGCATGTCGTGAGAGTCGACACTGTCCTCCTCATCCCCGGCCTGTCCGCCGCCGACGTAAGCATTCTCAACCAGACCCTCTACACCGTCCAGGAAGGCGACACCCTTCTCGGCATCGCCCAACAGTTTGATGTCACTGTTGACGCGCTCATGGCCGCCAACAACATCTCCAATGCCGACCTGCTACGCGTCGGAGATCAACTGATTATCCCACAATCGAACTGATGAGGCGGTCCAATTGGGCTGCCTCCAATCCTCCCAACAATCGCGGCAAAGATGCCCGCGCCCCTTGAATAAAGCAAGAGAGACACGGGCCGCCGCCGCAGAACGGGATCCCTTGGCGCCTTCTCAGTTCAATCTATTGTATGGTTATCGGGTTAGATGTTGCGTGCCCGCGGGGCTGGCGACGATCAAGTCCGTTACCAGATCGAGGAAAAGGCCGTGCTCAACGATGCCGGCCCGCCTCTCCAGCGCGCCGGCAATGCACTCCGGGTCTTCCATAGGACCGAACGCACAGTCAAGAATCAGATTGCCGCTGTCCGTGCGAAAATGACTGCCGTCCGGCACTGTCCGCACCTGCACCGCCGCACCAAGCCGTTCTATAAACTTCACGTGGGCCTGCAGGCCGAAGGAAAGCACCTCCACCGGCAGCGCCCACTTCTCGCCCAGTCGCTCAGATAGCTTGCGCTCATCCACGATGATCATCTCACGCTCGCTCGCCTGCGCAACGATCTTCTCCCGCAGCAGCGCGCCGCCCCCGCCTTTGATCACACGCAGCTGCGGATCGACCTCGTCAGCGCCGTCTATCGTCAGGTTGATGCGTGGATGACAGTCCAACGTGGTCAGCGGAATCGCCAGCCGCCGCGCATCTGCGGCCACCTGTTCCGAACTGGGAACGCCGAGAATCTCTGTGAGCCTACCCACTGCCAGGCCCTCCGCGATACCTTCCAGCGCCTTCAGCGCCGTACTCCCCGCGCCCAACCCCACCACCATCCCCGATTCAATATGTGCCACCGCAGCTTCGGCTGCCTGTCGCTTCAGAACATCCACTTCTTGAATCTGCATTCGTCACCGCTTTGAAATGTCAGCGCGACCGGAATCGGGGCTCCCACCCACCTGCAGGGCGCCCTTTCCCCGATCGCGTACTCCCCCTGTCTTGCGCTTCCCTTACACCGTCGCCAACGAACTGACCAGCCGCTCCAGTTCCGATTCTGCCTCTTGCCCCAAATCGATCCGCAACACACGCCGCCCTGCATTGATCAGCGCCTGCCTGTCCCCCAGCGACTGGGCCTGGATCAGAACACCGAATGGCACCGCCGACGCCGCCGAACCCGGCTCGTCGGGAATATCAGCGTCCGAAGACGGCCTGTCAGTAAGCTGGATAAAGAGACCGTTTCCCCGGTCCCCCTTATGCAGCTGCCCCGTGGAGTGCAGAAAGCGGGGACCGTAACCAGTAGTCGTAGCCAGCTTCGTCCGGTCTCGCAGACGTCCCTGCAAGGTCTTGAGCAACCTGTCCACGGCCGAACAGGGCCTCATGTAAGCCTGTATGCTGATGTAATCCCCCGCAGCCGCCCCATTCACAAAGTTTGCCAGTGCTTCGTCCGCACTGCCCGGCGGCCTTTCCCCATCTCCGCCACCAAGGTATACCTTTAATCCAGCACTTTCCAGCGACGGCTGCGGCGCAGGCAGGCTTCCGCTCTCCATATAGGCCGACATCATCTGCCGCGACTGCTGCTTCGCCGACTCAACATCCGGCTGATCGAACGGGTGAATGCCCAACCGCGCCCCCGCCACCGCCGTAGCATACTCCCACAGGAAGAACTGTCCCCCCAGGTCGTACCGGTCACGGAAGCGCACGCGGATCACCGGATGCCCGGCGTCGATCAGCGCCTGCACCTTCCCGTCCTGCGCCCCTGCGTCGCTCCACTGCAAATGAACGAACAACCGGTCCGCGCCGTACGCCTCCGGCGACGCCGCCGGTTCACCAACCACCGGCACGATACCCGTCCCCGATTTGCCCGTGCTCTCGGCAATCAGCTGCTCCAGCCAGTCGGCGAACGAATCCACCTCCTCGTCCGCGATCACCGTCAGCTTGTCCCGCCCCGACTTGGCCATCTCGGCCATCACCACGCCAATCTGCGCGCCGGGATTGAGTGAACCCGTTATATGCCGTCCGCAGTCGTTCTTCGCCTCTTGGCCGCGCCGCAGCAGACGCCGCAGATTGACCCCCAACAGCGCCGCCGGAATCAAACCAAAGTGCGACAACGCCGAATAGCGGCCGCCGATGTTCGGATCATTGATAAAGACTGCGCGGAAATTGCACGCCTGTCCCAGTTTGACGAGTTCGCTGCCCGCATCCGTTATCGCAACGAAGTGCGCACCCGCCTCCGCTTCGCCGAGCTTCTCCTGAAGATGGTTGTAGAAATATTTGAAGAGGGACAGCGTCTCAGCCGTAGTACCCGACTTGGTGGCGACAATGAATAGCGTTCGCGCCGGATCCAATCTGGCGGCCACACTCTGTACGGCCGACGGGTGCGTGCTGTCCAAAATCCGCAACGACATCGGGCCGCTGCCGAATGTACGCGCAAACACCTCCGGCGCCAGGCTGGATCCCCCCATCCCCAGCAGAACCGCCTGCGTGTAGCCCTCCTGCTGCAAATCCTGCAACAGGGCGCTGATGCAATGCCGCTCCTCATCCATTCTGACGGCAATGTCCAGCCAGCCCAGCCGGTCCACGATCTCGTCCGGCTTGTCACTCCACACGCTGTGGCTCCTGGCCCAGATGCGTGTGACGATCCGCTCCCTGTCAATCTCCTCCAGAGCGCCCTCTATCTGGCTCCGGAGGGCACCGTAAAAAAATCGGCGCGCGCTCTTGTCTGGTTGTCGTCTCCGCCCGCGATCGCCGTCACCTTTTCCGCAATGCCCGACATCAACTCGTCAAACGAGTCGGCGAACGCGTCCACACCTTCACCCATCAACTCCGTGGTGACCTCACCAATATCGATGCCAAGTTCAGCCAGCTGCGCTAAGTGCTGCTTGGCCTCCTCCACATCTGCATCCACGGTGCGCGCCGCGCAGCCGTGATCCAGAAACGCCTCCAGCGTTTCGGGCGGTAATGTATTGACCGTGTGCGGGCCAATCAGCTCGTCCACGTAAAGCGTGTCCGGGTAGTCGGGATTCTTGGTGCTCGTACTTCCCCACAGCGGACGCTGTACCCGCGCCCCCTGCCCCGCCAGCTTCTCCCAGCGAGGACCGCTGAAAATCTCCCCGAAGCGGTGATAGGCCATCTTGGCATTCGCGATTGCGATCTTTCCCTGAAGCTCGCCGTTGCCAAGCTCCACCAGCTTGGGGTCAACCTTGCCGTCCACCCGGCTGACGAAGAAGGAGGCCACCGACGCCACTTGGCTGAAATCCACATTTGCATCAGCCAGCTTCTCCAGACCGCGAATATAGGCCATCGCGCTGTCTTCATACTGCTGCAACGAGAAGATGAGCGTGACATTGATATTGATGCCCTCGCCGGTGAGCGTCTCAATCGCCGGAATGCCCTCCGGCGTGGCCGGCACCTTGATCATCACGTTCGGCCTGTCCACCAGAGACGAGAGCCGGCGGGCCTCCATCACCGTGCCCTCCGTATCGTAGGCCAGCTTTGGATTCACCTCCAGGCTGACATAGCCGTCCACCCCGTCCGAGCTAACATAGACCGGCTGCATGATGTCGCACGCACGGCGGATGTCCTGAATAGCCAGCGCCTCGTATATGTCATTGACCGATCTGCCTTCACCGACCAGCCGTTCAACCGCGGCGTCATAGTCGGTGCTCGCCGTGATCGCCTTCTGGAAAATCGACGGGTTGGACGTGACGCCCCGCAGACCCTTGGCGACCAGGTCGCCCAACTCCCCGGAGTCCAGGAAGGAGCGCCTGATGAAGTCCAGCCAGATCGCCTGACCGATTGCCGCCGCTTCGTTCATTCTTGTCATGATTGCTCTTCTCCTCAAGATCGTCTCTGCGTTGAGATGTGGTTCGACCGCGCCCAGCGTTCCTCCCCGATAGGGCAATTTCAGAACTGTGCAGCGTCAGAGGCCAGCCTGTTGCCGGCTGATGATTTCGACCACCGAAGTACTTTCACAAGGTTTGGCCCTTCAATCCTACTCCGGCACATAGAGTTCGGCAGGGTCCAGCTCCTCGCCTCCTTCCCCTTGAATCAGAGCGAGTGCCGCCATCGCCCCCCCAATCAAGCCCGCATGGTTGCGCATCTGCGCTGCCACAATCGGCGCACGTACGTCGATATATTTAACAAATTTTCCAAGTCTCTTGCTTACGCCTCCGCCAATAATAAACAGATCCGGCGAAAGTAGAAATTCAACGGTCTGAAAATATCTGTTCAGGCGCTTCCCCCACTTCT
Organism: Caldilineaceae bacterium; assembly: GCA_011523365.1. Classification (GTDB taxonomy): domain Bacteria; phylum Chloroflexota; class Anaerolineae; order Caldilineales; family Caldilineaceae; genus Bin5. Next base: position 27,979 of record WTGY01000084.1, on the reverse strand, counting down.
TCCAACTCAGCTGTTCCCGCTCTCGCGCGCTGTTCGCAGCCCTGCTCTCCGCGTCGTAACCGTCAATCTCCAGATGCCCGAACTCCGTATTCGGCGCCAGGTGTCCGTCAACAAACAGCGCCGAACCGATGCCTGTGCCCAAGGTTAGCAGCACGACTACACCAGGCTGGTCCCTGCCCGCGCCAAAGACCATCTCCGCAATGCCGGCAGCGTCCGCGTCGTTAACGATAGACGCCGGGCAACCGGTCACCTGCTCAAACAGCTCCGGCGCATCGGTGCCGATCCACGAGTCGTCCACATTCGCCGCTGTACACACAATGCCATTGCGAATCACCGCCGGGAACGTACAACCCATCGGGCCTACCCATCCGAAGTGACGGACAATCTCCAATACAACCTCGGCAACCGCCTGCGGCGTTGACGGGTCTGGTGTCGCCATGCGGCGGCGCTTCGTTAGCAACTCGCCCGTTTCCGCGTCGACCACCGCCCCCTTGATGCCGCTCCCGCCAATATCAATGCCTAAGATGTTCATTTGATCCTCCTTGGGCGGGGGAACTGACAACTCCTGCTCGGAACGGTAAAGGTGAGGGCGCTTCCGCCATCTGTCTGCGCCCCAGTGCAGCTTTTCCGCCGCGTCAAACGTGCCGCTCAACTCGCTGCAAAGTCCCTGTCCGCGCCGACGCCAGCATCGCCTCAACCACGGCTAGGTCCTGTAACGCCTCCTGGGGTGAATTCCGGTGCGAAGTGCCATCCCTTACCGCCGCGACAAACGCAGCCAACTCCTCTCGCACGCTGATCAGAACATCGAACGCCTGGCACTCGCGCTCTCCGTCCCGCTCCAGCACAAGCTCTCCTCGCGAGACGCGCAAGCTGCCTTCACTCCCCCCAATGTGGACCGCGTCCGATCCCAAACTGCTGCCCACCGCATAGGTGATCAAATAGGTGCCGACTACCCCGTTGCTGAAGCGCAGCGCCGCGCTCATCGTGTCCGCCGGCGGCAGATCCTCCCGGTGCGCCGTCGTCAACGCGCTCACACTCTCTATCTCTCCCAGCACCACGCGCAGACCGGCTACGTGATGCACGCCGCCGTCCAGCAGATAGCCTCCCAGCATCTCGCCCGAATTCCGCCAGGTCGCCCCCTGGTATTCGGCCCTGATCGGCAGCTGCAGCGACAAATCGCAGAAAAGTGGCTGCCCGATCCGCCCGGCCTCCACCGCCCGCGCCGCCGCCTGAAAGGCCTCCTCATAGCGCCAGTTCTCCCCCACCATCCACACCCGGTCTCCACACGACCGGCTGGCCGCGATCAAGGCCTGCGCCTCCGCAACAGTCTGCGCAATCGGCTTTTCGCTGAAAACGTGCTTTCCCGCCGCCAGTGCCTGCGACACCGCCTCAGGCAGCAACGGAATCGGCAGCACAATGTCGACGGCCTCGATGCTCTCGTCCGCCAGCAGCGCGCCGATATCCGTGTATATGTCAACGTCGTACGGGATCGATTCCGCCACCGTCTCGGCAGATGCCTGCGTGCGGCTGTACACGGCCGCAATCTGCACTGCATTTCCCAACTCCAGCAAAGACGGCGCGTGCGCCTTACGCACAAACGCACCGGCTCCGATCAGAGCAATGCGAACCGGTCTGCTCATCGACTCTCCCCGATCACGTTGACGATTCCAATATCTCCACCCGTTTGCTGTCGCTGGCAACTGATGCTATCGTGGACGCAGATAGAGCCTGCCGCAGGATGAGGATCAACTAACCACATTATATCACACTGCGCCCGGAGAAACAGTTGAATTCACTGCTGCTTCTGCTGGCCGTTCCGCTTCCACCGCAATCCTTGGAGGCCCTCGGTCCTCTCATCGAAGAACGCCATGTCGATACCCCCTACGGACCCGTCGGCCCCCTCGCCCGCCGCGGCCTCCCGGACACACCGTCCGTCTGGATTCAACCCTACTACGGCCTGCCCTCACGCACCGATCCCCGCGCCACGCTCCAGGCTGCTCACAGCCTTAATGTCACGCAGATCGTCGCCTGTGATAACGTCATCGCCGTCAATCCCATGCTCGGCCCGGGCCATCCCGTCCTCATAACCGACTATATCGACTTCACCCGCCACCAACCCCAGACTTTCTACGAATACGAGGGCACGGCCGGCCTCACCCAGACCCCTGCCGTCTGCCCACGCCTCACCGAGACGCTTTCGCAAGTCCTGCCCATGGCCCCGGGCGGCGTCTACCTCGGCGTCGACGGCCCTAGGCGAGAAACTGCAGCCGAAGCCCGCATGTTCCGCAGCTGGGGCGCCGACGTCCTCGGCCAGAATCTCGTGCCCGAAATCGCCCTCGCCAAAGAGTTGGGCCTCTGCTTCGCCGGCCTCGGAACTGTTGACGAAATCAGCGCCGAACGCCCGTCCACTCCACCCCAAGCGGACGGCTTCGCAGGGCTGGAGGTCCTTGTGCACGCGTTTTCCGCGCTCCTGCAAAGGATCGACCCGAACTCCGCCTGTGACTGCTCCGCACGTCTGGACCCCCGCATATGAAAATCTCCCAGCTCTATGACCAGTTGGAAATGTACAGCGAAGGCGATCCACCTTCCCACTCACTATTTGTCCTCGCCCGCCTCCTCGGCACCCCCGACAGACTCCTGATCATCGACCCGCCGGAAGACGCAGCAACCCGCTTCGACGTGGCCGAAGAAACCGCCGCACTCTTCACCTCCGCCGCACGCGACGTCGGCCTGCCGCTCGTCCAAACCCAGCCCGGCGGCATCGCCCACATCAACGTCGGCCGGCATCTGCTGGATATCTACTCCCAGCAGCACGCCAATCTGATCTGTTTTCCGGCTATGGGGATAATATGTGGGGGATCTTTCGGCAGCGATCTGGCGCTGCCTGAGCTGGGCGAAGAATCCAACGGTGAGGAAGAGATCGAGAGCCTGCGCGTTCTGGCCCGTCTGGTGAAAGGACGTCGCCTGCAGCTATACATTCCTCGTACAGGTTCCGTCTCTTCAGACAAAGTGGAGGTGATGGGACGGCTCGCCGCCGACGTCAGCTACTTCCACGGCCTGCGCCGCACCGTCTCCCAAGCGGTTGCCGAAAACAAATTCTGGAGCCAGTCAGAACAGATAACCGAGACGCTCCTGCCCGAAAATCGCCGCACCCCCGCCGCCCTGACCACCCACCGCCAAAACATAGAGCGCCTCTACAACGCAACGATTGCCTGAAATTTCCCGCCTCGAAGCCACCACGAACAGACGGGCGCACTTAGCGTCGCTCATACAAAACTCGTCCTTCCCGCAGCGCCCGCGCCAGCACATGATTGAGGGAATCGCGCCAGTAGTCGACCTCGTCGCGGCTATAGACCAAAATGTCTTTGGAAACGCCGAACCCGGCAAGCGTTCGGTAAAGTCAGGCCGCTTCCAGCCGTTTGCTCCTCTCCTGACCAAACGGCTCCGATTCCACGACCACCAGATCTACGTCAGATCCAGCCCGCGCATCCCCGCGTGCACGCGATCCAATCAGGATAATCTGCTCCGGATCAACCTCATCCACAATCTTCTCTACCATCTGATCCAAAAGGGCTTCCGACACCTGGCCCATCTTCCCGTCTCCCTGTACGGCCCCACCACGACCGCTCACTCCGACCCACCTCCGAACAAACTCCTCTGCTCCGGCGAATCCGGATAGACCGCGCCGATGTGCTCATACGCCGCCCTCGTTGCCGTGCGCCCGCGCGGGGTGCGATCCAGAAAACCCAACTGCAGTAGATAGGGCTCCACTACATCCATGATCGTGTCGTCCTCTTCACTGATGCTCGCCGCCAGCGTCCCCAGCCCGACCGGACCCCCGCTGAACTTGCTGACAATCGCATCCAGCACCCGCCGGTCCAGATCGTCCAGCCCCAGATGGTCGATCTCATTCACCGCCAGCGCATCACCCGCCAGCGTAACGCTGATGCTCCCATCCCCTCGCACCTGTGCATAGTCGCGCACGCGCCGCAGCAGCCGCAAAGCCACCCGCGGCGTACCCCTGGATCGCCGCGCGATCTCTGTCGCTCCCTCATCGTCAATGGCGGTCTCCAGCATCGCCGCCGCCCGCAATATGATCGTCTCCAACGCCTCCCGGCTGTAGAAATCAAACCGCTCCACAACCCCGAAACGGGCCCGCAGCGGCGCCGTCATCAACGCCAGCCGCGTGGTCGCGCCGATCACCGTAAACCTTGGCAGCTTCAGCCGGATGCTGCGCGCGCTCGGGCCGCTCCCGACTGTGATATCGAGCACAAAATCTTCCATCGCCGGATAGAGAATCTCCTCAACCGCACGGCCTAACCGGTGGATCTCATCGATAAAGAGGATGTCTCCCTTGCGCAGATTAGTGACTATCGCCGCCAGGTCCCCCGCCTTCTCGATCGCCGGCCCTGAAGTCGGCTTCAGATTGCCCTGCATCTCATGCGCAAGGATATGGCTGAGCGTGGTCTTGCCCAGCCCCGGCGGCCCGTACAACAGCACATGATCGAGAGCCTCACCCCGCTGGCGCGCCGCCTCAACCAGAATGCGCATCTTCTCACGCATCTTCTCCTGGCCGACCATCTCGTCCAGGCTCTTGGGCCGCAACGCGTAATCCACACGGCCGTCCTCGGCCTGTCTCTCGCCCGAAATCTCCCGCCTGTTCGGCCCGGCGGCTCGCGGCAAGTTTCTCTGCGTCACGCTGCGTTCGTCAGCCATGTTCACATCCAAAAAATGAAAGAACGATTGTGCTATGAATTGTATACCAGACCCCAAGGGGATCAAAACAGCCTGAAATGTCCCGCCGTCTCTGACCACTGACCACTGCAGTTCTGGGCGGTCGGGCCTAGTCGGCCCTCCCTTGTGCGGGGGCTCCGCCCCCGCAACGCCCCCCCTAAACCATGCCTCATCGACCGGGTGTCGACATTGGTGACAGGTCCCTAATCGAAAGTGCTTAGCCAGACCACGTCCCGCCGGGCCCATCAATTTCCCGTAAGGCCAGCCCTGGCACCTGCCCTCGCACTCTCCCAAAAGTCGGCAAACAATTTCAGCCGCCGCTGGCACTGTTTTCCGCCAGAATATCCCCACCCCGAGACTGGGATGCACACTCCGCGCCAACCCTCTTGACGACGAGCACAAAACCTGATATAACATCTCCCACATTTTCTACTTTTACCGTCATTCAGAGGAAACCGTCATGCCGAAGAAGGCTACTAAGGACCGCAAACGACTGCTGACAAACCTGGAACAGGTGAACGAAGAGCTGGAACACCTGCGCAATATGATGCAAGGCGAGGTTGATGTTGAATTGGACGAAGGCGACACCGAAATCGTCGAACGAGAGAAGACCGCCGCCCTGATCGCTGTCCTGAAACGTCGTCAGCAGGACATCAAACACGCCCTGCGCGTAATCGAATTAGGGCAATACGGTATCTGTGAACGCTGCGGTGGACAGATCCCGCCCGCGCGCCTGGAAGTAAAACCCGATGCAACCCTGTGTATGGACTGCCAGCGAGAAGTTGAATCGTTCAACCGCCGCAACCGCGCCCCGCGCACCGCGCCGGCCCGCTGGTAGCTGCAATCTGCCTGGGAGGCAACTGAGGAAATCCGGCCGAACAAGGGACCTGTATGTCATCCAAACTGCTTGTGTCTGGCCATCCACTGGTCGAGCACAAGATAACACAACTACGCGACACGGCGACCGACTTCCGCCAGTTTCGTTCCATCGTCGACGAACTGGCCATGATTCTGGCCTATGAAGCCACTTCCGACCTGGTCACCAGGGAGGTGGAAGTTCAGACCCCGCTAACGACCACCACCGGCAACAAATTCGACGAACGCGTCGGTCTGGTCCCCATCCTGCGCGCCGGCCTGGGCATGGTAGACGGTATGCTCAGTCTCATTCCCCAGGCCGAGGTCTGGCACCTCGGCTTCTACCGCGACGAGGAAACCCTGCAGCCGGTCATCTACTACAACAAACTGCCCGAAGATCTCTCTACCCACACCTGCTTCGTGCTCGACCCCATGCTCGCCACCGGCGGCTCCGCCCTCATGGCCGTCGACATCCTCAAGCGCCGCGGCGTCACCCGCGTAAAGTTTGTCGGTCTCCTGGCCGCACCTGAAGGCATCGCCGCGCTCCAGGGAACCCACCCCGACGTTGCCGTGCACGTCGCCGCCGTCGATGAACGCCTCACCGACGGCGGTGACGCCGCCGCCGGATTCCCGCCCGGCTTCATCTGGCCCGGCCTCGGCGACGCAGGCGACCGTCAGTTCGGAACCAGGTAGACCTGCCCTCCGATCAATTGCGCAATAGTGATGCAATCAGCGGGGTAGCGGCTTTCGCTAACGCAACGCGATAACTGTAGCGGCTTCGTCCTGCCCCTCTTCCGGCACGCTGATCACTAACCCCCCGCCGCTCTCCTCGACAGGCAGCGCCCCGCCTCCCGCAAGCAGCCGGGCCTCCTGCGCAGCCACCCCTTCGACGCGAATCTGTCCGTCGGTAGGCCAGTCAAAGACGTGGAGGTACGTTACGCCTTCCCTGCCCGTGGAGCGCAGGTCCGCCCGCCCCTGGATCGGTCCCGGCTCCGTGCCGTAAACGGCCTCCCCGTTTACCTCCAGCCAGCGCCCCATCGCCTCCAGCCGCTCGACACTCGGCTGCGGAATGACACCCTCATCGGTCGGCCCGACGTTCAGCAGGTAGTTGCCCCCCTTGCTGACAATGTCCACCAGCTTGCGAATCAGGTCGACGCTCGACTTCCAGTTGTGGTCGTTCACCTTATACGACCAGCTGTCGTTGATCGTAGCCGGAGTCTCCCAGTCCAGATCCAGGATCTCTTCCGGGATGCGGTTGTCCCCGGCCGTGGCATAGTCCCCCAGCGCATTGCCCAGCCGCCCGCACACCAGGCAGTCCGGCTGCAGTTCGTTGCACAACGCCAGCAAGGACCGGCTCTGCTCCTCCGAGATCCCCTTGGGCGTATCGAACCAGATGATGCCGATCGGCCCGTAGTTGGTCAACAGCTCGCGCACGTGCGGCTTCACATAATCTTCAATATAACCGGCAAAATCCTTCTCCGCCGGGTCGAAGTCCCAGTCGTTGCCGTCCCCGTCCGGGTGATGCCAGTCCTGCGTCTGCGAATAGTAGAACCCCAGCTTGATCCCTTGCGCCGCGCACTCATCCGCCAGCTCCTTCAGCACGTCCCGCTTGAACGGCGTGGCATCGACGATGTCGTAGTCGGTAACCGCCGAATCGAAGATACAAAAGCCGTCATGATGCTTCGAAGTGATCACCACGTACTTCTGCCCCGCCCGCTTCGCCAGCGAGACCCACTCTTTGGCGTCAAACTTGACAGGATTGAACTGCGCCGCCAGCTTCTCATACTCCTGCACTGGAATCTCCGCCCGGTACATCAGCCACTCGGCGATGCCCGGCCAGTCGCGCCCATTCCACACACCCGCCGGTATCGAGTACAGCCCCCAGTGTATGAAAAGCCCGAACCTGGCCTCGCGCCACCAGTCCAACCGCGCGTCACTGCGCGCCCCCGGCCGCTGGCTCCTGTCCGGCTCCACCTCCGGCTTGGTGACCTCGAAATCGTAGCCCCGCCGCAGCAGCAGCATCGCCATATCCTCCAGCGACTCATTCTCCTCGGCCGCCAATCGCTCGATGCGCTCCACAAATGTCGAAGGAATCTCAATCAATAATTCCGGCACGGGTACCTCCTGAAGTACGCGTCTATCGTCCGCCACCCACCGAAAACTTCATCCACAATCTTAAAGATAGCAACTGACCACTGACCACTGCAGTTAAGCCTTGATCCCCGACAGGATCACACCGCGAATCATCAACTTCTGCGCGAAGAAGAAAACGATGATCATCGGTATAACCATCAGGAATGACATAGCCATCATATAGGGAATCTGGGTGTTGTAAAGCCCTTTGAAAAAGGTGATGCCAAGAGCCAGCGTGTAGTTTTCCTGGCTGGTAAGGAAAATCAGCGGCCCGAAATAATCATTCCATACCGCCTGAAATGTGAACACCGATGTCGTCGCGATGACCGGCCCCGACAGCGGGACGAAAATCTGCCACAGTATGCGCAGACGGCCCGCACCGTCTATCAGAGCGGCCTCCTCCAGCTCAACCGGTATCCCCTTGAAAAACTGGCGCATCAGGAAAATATTGAATGCCCCGCCGCCGAAAAAGGCCGGTACCGTCAACGGCAAAAACGTGTCCAGCCAGCCCACCCGGTGAAAACCGACGAACAGAGGGATCAACGTCACCGTGCCCGGCAGCATAATCGACGCCAGCACCATGATGAACCAAACGTCTCGCCCCGGAAAGCTGATCCGCGCGAACCCATACCCGCACAACGTGGCCGAGATCAAGGTGCCCACCATGACCGCAGCCGTTATCGTCAGCGTATTCACCAGCCAGCGCGTCCACTGCATGCTCTCGTATGTCCAACCTTCAGGGAAGTTCTGCCAGCGAAAGGTCTCGGGGAAAAAAGTTGGCGGAAAAACGTAGACTTCGGCCTGCGTCTTCAGCGAAGTCGTAACCATCCAGAACAACGGCAGGAGAAACACGACCGCGCTCAGGATCAATATCAGATAGACGAACAGGATGCGGTTGCTGTCCTTCGGCCTCCGCCGCCAGTCCAAATCCAGGATTCCCCGGTAAACTTCCTGATCGCTGACCATCACTTGACCTCGGCTTCGTAGAAAACCCACAGCGCGGAAGAACGAAAGACCAGGAGCGTCAGCACCAGCACGACAAACAGCAGGAACCAGGCCATCGCCGAGGCCATGCCCATCTGCGTCCAGTTGAACGCACGCTCGTATAACATCAGGTTATAGAAATAGGTCGACTTCAACGGCCCGCCCGAGGTGAGCACGAACGCGTTCATAAACGTCTGCGAGGCCGCAATCAGGCCCATGACCAGGTTGAAAAAGATCGTGGGCGTCATCATTGGAACTGTTATGCTTCGAAACAGCTGTAGCTCGTTGGCGCCGTCCAGCTTGCCCGCCTCATACAGAGACTCGGGAATCCCCTGCAGCCCGGCCAGGTAGATGATCATGCCGGCGCCGACCCCCCACAGACTCATCATCACCATCGACGCCAGCGCCGTCTCCGGTTCCGCAAAGAATGAAAACTTGGAGAAGCCAAGGCGCACGAGAATAGCGTTGATCAGGCCGTAATCGCGGTTCATCAGCCATCCCCACAGGATCAGGCTGGCAATAGCTGGCACGATCGCAGGCATATAGAAGCTGGTGCGGAAGAATGCAATACCCTTGACGCGCTGGTTCAGAAGAATCGCCAGCACAAAGGCCCCGACAAGACCAAGCGGCACCGAAGTACCCGCGTAAATGAGCGTGACTTTACAGGCCTGCCAGAAATTCTTGTCCGATGTGAACATCACGACATAGTTGCGCAATCCAATCCATTCCGGCGCGCGCAGAAGCGGAAACTTGGTGAAGCTCATGTAAAAGGAGGTCAGCATCGGCCCGATCGTGAAAATCAGCAGTCCCAGTACCACCGGGCTGATAAAGAGATAGCCCTGGACTGTGTTCCGCATTCGACTGTTCATGAGCTGAGTCTGTCCTGCGAGTAAAAACGGGAGATGTGGGGAAGATTGGGATCAACGGCTGCCTTCAATTCGGACGTTTCCGGCATCCGCTCATTTCTCTTCTACGCATTGGCTGGTGGTCGCAAGGACCACCAGCCAATGCGACGTTACACTGTCTCTACGCGTTCTGGTCCAGGCAAGGCTGGATCGTCGCATCCGTCTCCGCAAAGGCATCTGCTGCGTTCGCATCTCCGCGGATCACCGCCTCCAGCGCCTGCCGGTAGCTGTCGCTCACCATGCCGGCGTAAAAGCTGCCGCAATCGCCCGGGTGCTCGATAACAGGCAGGATCGCGTCGTCGGCCCCATTGATAAAGGCCATCAGATTCTCAGGAGGCGTCGGCAGGCCCTCCATCCAACTGGGATCGCTGGCCACCGATCTCAGCAGCGGCACACCCAGTTCGGCCCTGGCCGCTTCGCGCTGCACTGTCGGCCGGATCAGCTGCTTGATGTACTCGTAAGACATGTCGAGGTTCTGCCCGCCGGAATAGGCCGACATTCCCCAGGTGCCCATACCTGTTCGATGATGGCCGTCTGGCATCAGCGGCATCACCTGAACGTCCCACTCAAACTTATCGGCAGCGGCTTCCCGCACCGGGCCGCGCAGGCTCTGGATGTGGCAGAAGGTTGCTGCCCGGCCTAGGAAGAAAGCGTTTCCGCCAACGTCAAGGCCTAGGGGTTGCGCAATGTTGTGTTCGTTCCAGAGCGATGCATAGGCAGCCAATGCCTCAACCGTATTCGGGTCCGACCAGGTGGACTGATTGTTCTCAATGTCGAGAATCTTGCCGCCGTACCCGACAACCCAGGGATATACCGTCGCCCACCAACTCCATGTGGCGTTGGAGAGACCCCAGTAACGCGGCGTACCGTCGTCCTCCGTCTCCAGAGCCGTGATTTTCTGGCAGTTGACGATGAAATCGTCCCATGTCCACTGATCGCTCGGCACCTCGGCGCCCGCCTCCTCAAAGAGCGACTTGTTGTAATACAACGTCACCACGTCAAGCGCAGACGGTAACATCTGGATCTTGCCGTCGAAAACGCCCAGCCCCAGCATATTTGGGAAGACGTCGTCTATGTCGACGTCGGGATCACCTTCAGTGTACGGCGTCAAGTCCAGCGTAACGTTGTTGTTGGCAAATGGAACGACGAACAGATCCGCGCTGAAGAATACGTCGGACAGCGTGCCCGCGGCCGCCGCCGTGTAATACTTCTCCGCCAGGTCGCCCGACACCATGTTGAACGTGACCGTAACGTCCGGGTGCTTCTCGTTGAACGACGCCTTGATCAGCTCATTGACCGGCTCGACAGGCGCCCCGGCCAGGATTGAAATCTCCAACTCGACCGGCTCATCCGCCATGGCTCCCTCTCCGCCGGCCTGCGGGGCCGCCACAGGCGCACACGCAGCCAGCGCCGCCGTCCCGCCCACAGCCGCCGCTGCTTTGAGCATCCCGCGTCGGGTAATGGTTCTTGCACTGCTTGGACTTTCGATAGACATCGATCTCTCCTAAGTGGGTTGAAACGTTTATGATTTTTGGGATTCTTCAGGATTGGTGGTATGCCATTATGGCAAATTCGCGTCCTACAACCAAATTTGGGCAGTTATTGGGTGGACAAGACCTTGGCGGCCGCGACCTGGGTCTGTCTGGGGCCGAACCGTGAAATGTTCGATTGACAAACTGCTCCACACGCGGCGCCATCATCCATACCGAAAGGACCTGCAATGAGCACTCTGAAAGTTGGCCTCGTCGGCGTCGGCGGCATCTCCCGCACACACATGCCCGGCTGGGCCGCCTCCGAAGAAGCCGAAGTCGTGGCCGGCAGCGACATCAGCGCCGAAGCGCTCGAAGAATGGGGCGCGCTCCACAATATCAAGAAGCTGACCACCAACGCCGGCGAGCTCTTCTCCGACCCGGACATCGACATCATCGATCTCTGCGTCCCCAATATGTACCACGCACCCCTCGCCATCGCCGCCCTCGAAGCCGGTAAGCACGTCATCTGCGAAAAGCCTCTCGCGCCCACGCCGCAGGAGATCAAACAGATGATCGCCGCCCGCGACAAGTCCGGCGCGATGCTAATGACCGCCCAGCACTTCCGCTTCGCCGGCGTATCCCAGGCCATGAAAGCCGAGATCGATACCGGCACCCTCGGCGATGTCTACCACGCCCGCGGCTGGATGCTGCGCCGCAACGGCCTCATCCCCACCGCCACCTTTATCGAGAAAAAACACAGCGGCGGCGGCCCCTGCATCGATATCGGCGTCCATATACTCGACCTCACCCTCTGGCTGATGGGCAATCCCCGCCCCGTCACCGTCTCCGGCGTCGCCGATGCCCGCCTCGCCCACCTTCCCGGCGCCTTCGCCACCTGGCGCGAAGGGCCGATTCCCAGCACCTTCGACGTTGAGGACTACGCCGCCGCCTTCGTCCGCTTTGAAACCGGCGCCACCCTCGTGCTCGAGGTCAGCTGGCTCCTCCACCACGACATCCGCGGCGAAGACATGCAGTCCTGGATCTACGGCGACCAGGGCGGCTGCCACTGGCCCTCCGCCCAATTCCTCGACACCAACTACACCACCCGCCAGTTCAACAACCGTACCCTCCAGCTTACCCAGGACAAGATGGAACCCCACGCCCTCGAATGTGTCGAATTTGCCAAAGCCGTTGCCGCCGGTGAGCCTTCACCCGTGCCCGCCGAACAGTCCCTGCAGGTGCTCGCCATCCTCGACGGCATCTACCGCAGCCACGCCGAAGGCCGCGAAGTATCGATTGAACTGTAAATGCGAACCGGTTGAACGGTCCATAACAGCCCGGGGCCTCAGCGGTCGGCCCGACAAGCGCCCGCTGCGCCAGCCTCCGCTGCTCATTGCCCGCCGGGCGCGACCAACAGACCACCGTTCCTATATGGAGAAATCAATGATTATCGAACCTATCGCCGATTACGCCTGTGAGACAGGGGAAGGCCCCCTCTGGCATCCCGATGAAGGCCGCCTCTACTGGGTCGACATTCCCCCGGGCAAGCTCTACCGCTACGACCCGGCCACCGGCGCGCACGGCCTCGTCCTCGACGCCGGCGAAGCCATCGGCGGCTTTACCATCCAGGAAGACGGCGCCCTGCTCCTCTTCATGGCCCGCGGCCGCATCGCCCTCTGGCGCGAAGGCCAACCCCTTGAGAATCTCATTGACGAGATTCCGGCCGAGCGTGAAGGACGCTTCAACGACGTCATCGCCGACCCCGCCGGACGCGTCTTCTGCGGCACAATGCCCCGCAGCGGCAGCAACGGCGTCCTCTACCGCATGGAAACCGACGGTAGTTTTACCATCGTCATCGAGGATGCCGGCACATCCAACGGCATGGGCTTTACCCAGGACCTCAAGACCTTCTACCATACCAACACCCGCCGCGGCATCACACGCTACGACTATGACGTCGACACCGGCCGGATAACCAACCCGCAGTTCGCCGTGCGTGAAGGCGCCGCCTCCAACGGCCGCCCTGACGGCATGGCCATGGACGCGTCCAACTGCTTCTGGTCCGCCCGCTGGGACGGCCACGCCCTCGTCCACCACATGCCCAACGGCCGTGAAATCCAGCGCCTCAACTTCCCCGTGCCCAAGGTCTCCAGCGCCACCTTCGGCGGCCATGACTATACAGACATCTACGTCACCACCGCTGGCGGCCACATCAAGGATACCGACGGCCCCCAGGCCGGCACCCTCTACCGCGTCCGCTTGGGTGTCAAGGGCAAGCCCCCCTTCCGCTCCAGAATCCAAATATAGACACAAGATGTTGCCCCAATGCTGGGTACAAAAGTCCGATTGACGTACATAGCCAGATACAGTTGCCGGAAGTGACCTTCTTTCCACTACAACAGAGATTCCACAACACTTAAAGGACCGGGAATGACATCAAAAACGGACTCCGCCCCCTTTCGTGTCGGCATCATCGGCTGCGGACGCCCGATGAGGACCGAAGGCGCCACCGGCTTCGGCATGGCACACCGCCATGCAATGGGTTACGCGGCCTCGCCTCACACACAGCTGGTAGCCCTCGCCGACATCAGCCGCGAAAACGCCGAAGCATTCCAGGAAGAACACGGCGGCGATGCCATCTTTGAGGACTATCGCCGGATGTTGGCCGAGGCCAGTCTCGATATCGTCTCCGTCTGTGTCTGGCCCCACCTGCACGCCGAAATGGTGCTTGCCGCAGCCGGGGCCCGTGTGCAGGCCATCCACTGTGAAAAACCGATCGCCCCCACATTCGGTGAGGCCCGCCGTATGGTCGAGTCCTGCGCGCGCAACGGCGTCCAGCTGACCTTCAATCACCAACGCCGCTTCGCCCCCCCTTTCAGCGTCGCCCGCCGGCTGCTGCGCGACGGCGCAATCGGCGACCTTCAGCGTATCGAAGGCCGCTGCCCCGATATGAACGACTGGGGCACCCACTGGTTCGACATGATGCACTTCTTCAACGATGAAACCCCCGCCGAATGGGTCATGGGCCAGATCGATACCAGCGAAATCCGCACGATCTTCGGCATGGATCACGAATCACGCGGCATCAGCCACGTCCGCTTTCAGAACGGTGTCGAAGGTCTCCTCTTGACCAGCGCCGCAATCGAGATGGGGGCCGCGTTCCGGCTCCTGGGCAGTGACGGCATCATAGAATTCGGCCCCGGCCGCGAAGGCGGGTTGCGTATCTTGAACGGGCACTCCCCCGGCTGGAAAGACGTGAATCCGGAAGGCTCGATGCACGATTTGGACGCTGTTCAAAAAGGGATTATCGACCTGGTCCAAGCCCTCAAGGAAGGAAGAGAGCCGGAACTTTCTGGACGCCGCGCTTTTCGAGCAGCAGAGCTGACCTTCGCTACCTACGAATCCAGCCGCAAACGCGGCCGCGTAAGCCTGCCCCTGGATATCGACGACTCGCCGCTCTTGGAAATGCTGGCCGGCGCCGCGTCCTGAATTCCCCGGACAAATCGCATTAAGGCCAGAATTTGACAGATCGGCCATTGATAGTTATCGTATGGCGCCCGGTCGGGTTGCCCTGTCCCCCCCTTAAGCGCCCGAACGCTCGCAAGAGCATCCCTTCTCTCAATGCACAACTGTAGTCCTTAGCACGTGTATTTGAAGTACAAACTTTTTTCACGTTTCGAGTTTTCCTTAAGGAGGAAAAGCAATGACAAAAGCAAATGCAAGCCTCTCCCGGCGCGACTTTGTCCGCTGGAGTGGCATGGCTGCCGGTGCAGCCGCCGTGGCCGCCTGCGCCGCCCCAATGGCCCCTGCCGGTGGCGAAGCTTCTGACGCCCCTTCCGAGGATATGGAAGTGATCGTCGAAGCCTGGGCGCACTGGGAACAGGGCCTTGGTTGGATCCAGAACTCCATGGATAACTACGGCTTCTCGGAAGAGAATCCCCATATCACGTGGAATCCCGTCGTAGCCCCCTTCGCCGAGATTCACGACAAAATGCTGGCCGCCTGCGCTTCCGGCGTCGGCGTTCCCGACGTAATGCGTGTCGAGCAGGGCCGCATGTCCGCCTTCTTCAAGGGCGAGGAAATCTGCTTCATCGATCTCACCGACCGCATCGGCGACCGCATGGACGACCTCGTGCTCGGCTCCGCCGTCGACTACTGGTCCTGGAAGGGCAGCGTCTATGGCATCGGCAACGAAGTCAACGCCTGTTCCCTCGCTTACCGCAAGGGCGTCTTCGACGAGATCGGCATCGAAACACCGTTCGAGACTTGGGACGACCTCATGGAGGCCGGCGTTGTCCTCAAGGAAGCCAAGGACATGGCCGTTATCTCCTGGCACGACCTGCATGACGGCGACTTTCAGATCATGCTCTTCGCCGCCGGCGGCGAAATGTTCGACGAAAACGGTGACTTCGGCGGCATCAACGACCTCGGCAAGCAGATCCTTGAATTCCAGCGCATGACCATCCACGACCTCGGCATCGCCATCTCCGCCCCCGTCACCGGCGACTCCACCTGGTCGCCGCCCATCTACTGGGAAGCCTTCCGCCAGGACCAGATCGCCTGTACCCTCGGCGCCCCCTGGCACAACGGCAAACTGGGCCGCGAGGACAAGATCGGCCCCGGCCAGGAAAACGAGTGGCGCCTGCAGCGGATCCCCGCCGGCTTCGGTGCCAACGGTCCCACTGCCACACATGGCGGTACCAGCGTCAGCATTCCCAAGCAGGCCGAGCATCCCGAAGAAGCATGGCAGATCATCGAGCACTCGCACCTGACCGAAGCTGTGCTCCAGGACTCCATCGAACGCGGCATCTGGCCCTCCTATATCCCCGTTCTCGACGACCCCATCCTGAACGAGCCCTACGACTACTACGAAGGCCAGGTCATCGGCGAGCTCTACAAAGACCTCGCCCTGCAGATGCCTCGCATCTTCCAGTCGCCGTGGGCCCCGGAATTCCACACGGCCATCAACAACTTCGTCATTACGCCCGTCCTGCAGGACGGGGCCGATATCGACGCAGCTTTCGCTGAACTGGAACCCGAGCTGGAACGCATTAAGTCGCTCTAGTAGCACAGCAATGCGAAACATCCAGTTCCTTTTGAACTGAAGGGCATTGAAAGTAGGGACCTTAGCAGCACTTTCGCATCGAATGGGGAGGGGCCGGCGCCTCTCCCCTTCATTTCAATTTCCGGGAATGCAGTACTGATTTCGGCAAATTCCTTGATGGGCAGATACGCCGCCCACTCTTGGTACATGAGACCTGAACCACGGAGTTCTGCATGGCATCGTCAAGCGAAATATCCCCGACCGGACGTAGGTACGCCCCCGGAACCGCCACAGGGTTCAGGCTGTGGTGGCACCGCCACCGCCTGACGATCATCCCCTATTTCTACATTGCACCCTTCTTTATCCTGTTTGCCATATTTCTGGCATGGCCGGTCGTCCGCAGCTTTTACCTCAGTTTTCATAAGCAACAGGGGATCAGCGTACCTACCTTTATTGGCCTCGATAACTATATCAATCTTCTGGCTGACCCTCGATTCAAACAATCGCTGCTTAACACAACAGTCTACGCCTTGGGAAGTCTTCTCCTGCAAATCCCACTAGCTTTTATTTTGGCAGTCGTCGTCAACTCCAGGCTTGTTCCCTGGCCGAATGCAAAAAGCTTTTACCGCCTCTCCTACTTTGTACCGCTGCTGACCTCCGCCGTCATTGCCAGCCTGATGTTCAGCATCCTCTACGACTATAACTCCGGCCTGATAAACAGCTATCTGATGCGGTTTTTTGGTGAAGAGGCAAAGGTGGGCTGGGTTCGCAATGCCAGTGTCGTGAAATTCTCCATCATCCTGCTGCTGATCTGGCGCTTTACCGGTATCAACTCCCTCTACTTTGTCGCCGGCCTGCAGAATATCCCCAAAGAGTTGGAAGAGGCCGCCGCAATCGATGGCGCCAACTGGTGGCAAGTCTTGATCGGCATCACCATCCCGCTCATGCGGCCTGTCATCCTCTTTGTAACCGTAACCGCAATCAACGGCTCCTACCAGATCTTCGCCGAGCCCTATCTCCTTACCGGCGGCGGCCCCCGCGACCAGTCCCTGAGTATCGTTCAATACCTGTATAACACCGGCTTCTCTTACTTCAACCTGGGCTACGCGTCCTCAATCGGATATACCCTGGTTACCATTATCGTCATCCTCGCCATTCTTAACCTGCGCTTCTTCGGCGCCTTCCGCGAAGATCAGTAAGACCGTCAATCGCCAATCTGTCTTTCCAGGCATCGACTCAGATGGCTTTCCGTTCTTCTGATCAGATTAGTTCGGTTCAGAGCAGAGGCAATCCATGACTTCAAGCGTTCAAGCCACCCCCGCATCAGGGCCGAGATTCTCTGCAATTCGCATTCGCAATGGGTTTCTTGTCAGCCTGGCAAACCTCCTGCTCCTCATTGGCGTGGTCATGGCTGCCGTCCCTTTCATCTATATGATCTCCGCCTCATTCAAACCGCAAAATGAAATCTTCACTTTTCCGGTTCAGATCATCCCCAAAGAGCCCTACCTCGACAACTACACAACCCTTTTCGGCGAAACCCTCTACCTGCGCTGGTTCTTCAATACCGCCATAGTCGCCGTCGGCCGCACAGCCCTATCGCTCTTCCTGTGCATGTTGGCCGGGTTCGCCTTCGCCAAATATGATTTTCCCTTCAGGCGCGTCCTCTTCGTCCTGGTCCTGGCCAGCTTTACCCTTCCCTTTGAAGTAGTCCTTATCCCCCTCTATACGATGATGGTCAGACTGGGCTGGCTCAACACCTATTGGGTTCTAATAATACCCTTCGCTGCCAGCGCCTTCGGTATCTTCCTCGCCCGCCAGTACGCACTGGCCCTGCCCACAGAGCTGATGGAAGCCGCACGTATTGACGGCTCCAGCGAGCTGGGCATCTTCTTCCGCATCGCCCTGCCCAATCTGCGCCCTGCATTGGCGGTCATGGGCATCATCTTCTTCCAGGCTTCCTGGAACGACTTCCTCTGGCCCCTCATCGTCCTCAACGATTCAACAATGTACGTCATCAACTTGGCCCTGCCCACGCTGCGCGGCCCCTACAACGACCAGTACGGCCTCGTCCTCGGCGGCGCCGTCATCGCCGTCATTCCCATCATCATCATCTTCTTCGCCATGCAGCGCTACTTCATCGAAGGCATCATGGCCGGCGCCCTCAAAGGCTGACCGCAGACAGGAACCTGCCCTCTCGGAGTCCATCCATGACCGAACTCAACATCCCCGCGATCCAGTCCGCCGTCCACAAGCACAGCGACGACATCGTCACCTTCCTTCGTGAAATCTGCGCCATTCCCTCCATCGATTCCCAGATCGGTCCCGTCGGCGAACGCGTCCAGTCCGAACTGCGCAAACTCGGCTTCGATGAAATCAGGTTCGACGCCATGGGCAACACCGTCGGCAGAATCGGCAACGGCGAACGCATCCTCGTCTACGACAGCCACATCGACACCGTCGGAATCGGCGCCGCAGACGAGTGGGAGTGGGATCCGTTTGAGGGCAAGGTCGAAGACGGCATCTTCTACGCCCGCGGCGCCTGCGACGAAAAGGGCAGCACGCCCGGCATGATCTACGGCCTCGCCATCGCCCGCAGCCTCGGCCTGCTCGACGGTTGGACCGCCTACTACTTCGGCAACATGGAAGAATGGTGCGACGGCATCGCCCCCCACGCCTTCGTCGAACACGAGGGCATCCGCCCCGACTTCGTCGTCATCGGCGAGCCCACCAAAATGCAGATCTATCGCGGCCACAAAGGCCGCGTCGAGCTGAAGGCGGTCGCCAAGGGCCGCAGCGCCCACGCCGCCAGCAACCACCTCGGCGACAACGCCATCTACAAGGCCCTCCCCCTCGTCGAAGGCATCAGCCGCCTCGAGCCTCGCCTCGGCGACCACCCTTTCCTCGGGCCCGGCAAGATCACCGCCACCGACATCGAAGTCGAAACGCCCAGCATCAACGCCGTCCCCAACCAGTGCACCGTCTACATCGACCGCCGTGTCACCTTCGGCGAAGACCTGGACGCTGTCATCGAGCAGGTGCGCGGCCTCATCCCGCAGGCAAATCAACAGGCCGGCGACGTTACCCTGGAAATGCTCTACTACGACGAGCCCAGCTACACCGGCTTCGTCTTTCCCGTCGAAAAATACTTCCCCGCCTGGGCACTCGAAGAGGACGAACCCCTCGTCCAGGCAGGTCAGGAGGCCCGCAAGCTCATCGGCCTCCCCGACGCGCCCACCGGCAAATGGGACTTCAGCACCAACGGCATCTACTGGCGCGGCAAAGCCAGTATCCCCAGCATCGGCTTCGCCCCCGGCGACGAAGTCACCGCGCACACCGTCCTCGACAGCGTCCCCTTGGCCGATGTCGTCAAATCCACCGAGTTCTACGCACTGCTCCCGGCCATAATCAAGTAAAGTCCACTCTCAGTGCGGCGCATTCCCCACTACGCCGAGCAGACCCCTGCTACCAAATATTCTCAATTGGACGAAATCTGAACAATTGGCGACAATAGGGTGTCTTGAAGGTGCCCGCCTCGCGGCATGGGCGCATGTTGAATATCCTGATGTCCAGCGATGCACGAGCGCACCGCCTGTTACGCCGACTGTGACGACCAGCCATGACGATTGCTGATAACCTGCACCAGGTACGCGCACGCATGGCCGGGGCCGCGCGGCGCGCGCAGCGGTCCCCCGACGAAATCACCCTCGTCGCCGTGAGCAAGACAAAACCGCTGTCGCTGATCGCAGAAACCGCCGCCGCCGGCCAGGTCGACTTCGGTGAAAATCGGGTGGAAGAACTCTGGCAAAAGGCCGAAGCCGCCGCCGCAGCAGGACTGGACCCGATCCGCTGGCACGCCATCGGCACGATCCAGAGCCGCAAAGCCAAACTGGCGCTGGGACCGCCTTCCTTTCAGTCCCCGCCGGGCAAGAGCGCAATCTGCCTCATTCATGCAGTCGACAGGCCAAAAATCGCCCAGCGCCTCAGCCGTCTGGCCGCCGAAAACGACCGCACCCTCGACGTCCTCCTCGAAGTCAACGTCAGCGGCGAAGCGAGCAAACAGGGCTTCTCCCCCGCCGGCCTGGTCGACGCGCTGCCCGCTCTGCTGGACCTGCCCGCACTGCGTTACTGCGGGCTCATGACAATGGCCCCGTATGTAGACGATGCCGAAGAGGTAAGGCCACTTTTTCGCGACCTGCGCTGCCTGCTTCAGGAGCTGCGGCATACCTTCCCCCCCGCACAGTTTCCCCAGGCAACCTGGCAGCATCTGTCCATGGGCATGACAAGCGACTTCGAAGTCGCCATCGAAGAGGGCGCCACAATCGTACGCGTCGGCACCGCTATCTTCGGCCACAGGGAGTACGAATGAGTCAGCTTCAAGGAAAAACGACCTTTATCGGCGGCGGCGCCATGGGTGAGGCCACAATCGGCTCACTCATCAGTAACCGGCTCCTCAACTCAACACAGATCTGCGTTTCCGAGCCCGTGCCCGCCCGCCGTGAACTGTTAAACGACACATACGGCGTGACCACCGAAACCGACAACGCCCGCGCCGTGAACGGCGCCTCAGTCGTCGTTCTGGCCGTCAAGCCCCAGGTCCTCGACCTGGTCATGGCAGACCTGGGTGGAAACCTCTCCCACGACGCGCTCGTAGTCAGTATCATGGCAGGTGTACGTATCGAAACGCTCCAATCCGGTCTCGGCCACGACAAAATCGTCCGCTCCATGCCCAACACGCCCGCCCAGGTCGGCAAAGGCATGACCGTATGGACCGACACCGCCGCCGTGTCCGACACCGACCGCGCCGCCGCCCGGGCCATCCTCGAGGCCATGGGCGAGGCCATCTATGTCGCCGACGAACACTACCTCGATATGGCCACCGGCTTGAGCGGCTCCGGGCCCGGCTTCGTCTATCTCCTGCTCGAGGCTCTCATCGATGCAGGTGTACATATCGGTTTCAGCCGCGACCAGTCCCAACAAATGGTGTTGCAGACAGTAGCGGGCAGCGTCGAGCTGATGCGCCAGAGCGGCCTCCATCCGGCCGACCTGCGCAACCGCGTCACCAGTCCCGCGGGCACAACCGCCGCCGGTACCCTCGTGCTGGAGCGCGCCGGCGTCCGTTCCGCCCTTATCGATGCAGTCGATTCCGCCTACCGCCGCAGCAAGGAGCTGGGCGGAGACGATAGTGATGCATAATTAACAGTACAGGTGCCGCCTTCTCGAAACAGATGATACCTGCGTATCGTCCTATTAACGTAAGGAGTTGTCGTGATCTTCCTGCTCTTGGCCCGTGTACTCCAGATCTACACCTTCGTTCTACTGGTCCGGATTCTGATTACCTGGATCCCGAACCTGGATCCCTATCACCCTATCGTGCAGCTTCTGTTTCAGGTAACCGAACCGGTGCTCGAACCCGCCCGCAAGCTCATCCCCCCAATCGGCATGATCGATATCTCCCCGATCGTCGTCTTCATCGTTCTGGGCATTTTGCAGGATCTGCTGATGCAGCTCGCCTACTAGCACGCTGCGAAGACCTGTATGAATCTTGCTTACAAGGAACGGGCAGAGCGTGACACCTTCAATTCCTGCAATTATCTAATCCACAAGGAACGACTGTGTCTGAAAGTTTAGAAGGAAGAATCGCAGGCGACCGGCAACCGCGCGTGGTGGCCTCCGCCACGCCGTTCGTTTTGCTGCTCATCGTTGCACTGTCACTCAGCGCCTGCAACATCCGCAATCCCTTCGCTCCCAGAGCGGAACCGACCGCGGCCGAAACCGCCTCGCAGGCGCAAGAAGACAGTACCCTCTCTCGCCTTGTCGAACGCGCCAAAGAGGACCTGGTTCAGACGGCCGGCGCAGATTCAGACGAGATCACCCTCGTCAGTACCGAGGAAGTGGAATGGGGCGATACCAGCCTCGGCTGCCCCCATCCGGACGAGATGTACGCGCAGATGATCACGCCCGGCTACTTCATCGTCTTGGAATCCGGCGGCAACACCTTCGACTATCACACCGGCGCCGACCCCGAAGGACCGCTCGTGCAGTGCACCGAAGACGGCACGCCCGCAGGAGCAGCTGTCGCCCAACCGCAGGAGCTCGAAGAAGAGGTAGAAGAGACCCGGATCGATGCTGAGGACCCCCTGCCCCGACTGATCGAACGCGCATCTGAAGACCTCATACAGGCGACCGGCGCCGCCTCCGACGCCATCACCGTCGTCAGCACGGAAGAGGTGGAGTGGAGCGACACCAGCCTCGGCTGTCAGGAGCCGAACATGATGTACGCGCAGGTGATCACGCCGGGCTACAAGATCGTCCTCGAATCCGGCGGCAATACCTATGACTACCACACCGCCGCCGACCCCGAAGGACCGCTGGTGCACTGCACCGAAGACGGGACGCCCGCCAGCGCGGATCCCGCCCTCCCAACGCAACCTGTAGGAGAGATGCTTGTGGACGAAGATGCGCTGACCCTCCTGATCGAACGCGCCAAAGAAGACCTCGTGCAGGCCACCGGCGCCGCCGCCGACGCCATCTCCGTCGTCAGCACCGAAGAGGTCGAGTGGAGCGACACCAGCCTCGGCTGCCCCGACCCGGACACCATGTACGCCCAGGTCATCACACCGGGCTTCCTCGTCGTCCTCGAATCCGACGGCAACACATTTAACTATCACACCGCGGCCGACCCCGCTGGCCCCATTGTGCAATGCACCGAAGACGGAACCCCCGCCGCGCTGGCGATGGTCGAAATCGCCCCCCAAATGGTCGTCGCTGATCCCCTGTCCCGCCTCGTCGAACGCGCCACCGAGGATCTTATGCAGGCCGCCAACGTCGCCTCCGATGAGATCACCGTTCTCAGCACCGAAGAGGTGGAGTGGAGCGACACCAGT
Organism: Caldilineaceae bacterium; assembly: GCA_011523365.1. Classification (GTDB taxonomy): domain Bacteria; phylum Chloroflexota; class Anaerolineae; order Caldilineales; family Caldilineaceae; genus Bin5. The sequence goes on along the minus strand of WTGY01000084.1, from coordinate 4,968 downwards.
CTCGGCTGTCCCGAGCCGGACGGCATGTACGCCCAGATGATCACGCCTGGCTACCTGATAGTCCTCGAAACCGGTGGCGAATCCTACAATTATCACACCAGCACCGACCCCGAAGGCCCGCTCGTACACTGCACCCTTGAGGCCGAAAACGACGAATAGCTGATACCTTCAGGCCAATGAAATCGATCAGAAACCAGGATCAGTTCGACGAGCTGGTCCTCAGCGCCATAGAAGACCTGCCCGATATCTTCCTCGACTGCCTCGAAAACGTCGCCATCTTCGTCGAGGAATGGCCCGATCGCGCCACCCTCCAATCCGTTGGCCTGAATCACCGCACCGAGCTCCTGGGGCTGTACCAAGGCATCCCCCAGACCGATCGAACGCACGGCTACAACCTCGTCATGCCCGACAAGATCAGCATCTACCGCCGCCCCATCCTCATGCGCTGCCGCACCGAATCCGATGTCCGCGACCTCGTCCAAAGGGTCGTCCGCCACGAAATCGCCCACCACTTCGGCATCGACGACGACCGCCTCGTCGAAATCGGCGCCTACTGATCCCGCCGCACAGAGAAAACCGCAAAATCCGGTAGGCAATGGTGTTGCTGTCCCAGGCAGTGGCCAAAACCTCCCACATTCATCGGTCGGCCTCTACAATCCAGTCACTCCTGGTCCCCGTTTCGCTTAGTGGTCTCTCGGGATCTCTCATGCAACGCTCCTGAAACGCTTGTCCCTCGCGTCAACAAGACGCCGCCAGTGTGCAGACGCGTCCTGCTGGTTCCTGTCGCCGCAACCCCTCCCAAATGGAGTCAATCCAATTTCAGGTCGCGATTTCCCCAATTTTCGAATACATTGGCAACCCTCTCCGACTGTGCTAAGATGCCCCCCAAATATTATGCTGTTCTTTCCCGCTCCGCTCTCGTAAACAGGCGCACTCAGAACGCATAACGGTTCCTCGCCTACCCAAACGGGCGCCTCAAACGGACCCTTTGAGAGCCCCAAAACGGCAGAAGCTCCATTTCCGCGTCACACGTCCTGCCGATTTCGGGCCGCACGCTCACGTTATACTCCCTGTGCCTCGCAACTTCTGGCCTGTAGCTCCCGCGAGCGCGCCGGCCGCCAGCCACTGCTGTTCAGGTGTCAAATGGTCGCTTCCCGCAATTTCCGCTTCCGCCTTGAGTCAGTCCTGATCTATCTGGGCCTCGGCATCTTCGCCTTCATCGCCGTGACCCCCTTCCTCCACACCATCGCCCGCTCCTTCAGCGCCGAAGCCCCCATCCTCCGCGGCGAGGTCTACATCTGGCCGGTCGGTTTCTCCTTCGATGCCTACGAACGCCTTATCATCGGCGGCACCTTCTGGCTCGCCTATCGTAACTCCTTCATGATTACCACCTACGCCACGCTGGTGCAGATGCTCATGACCATTCTCTGCGCCTATCCGCTCTCGCGTACCTACTTGCCTGCCCGCAATGTCTTCATGACCCTCATCGTCTTCCAGATGATCTTCCCGCCCAGCCTGATCCCCTTCTACCTCACCGTTCGCGAAGTCGGCCTCATCGACAGCTGGGGCTCTCTCATCTGGCCCTACGCCATCAACACCTTCAACATGATCGTGCTCAAGAGCTACTTCCAGGCCCTGCCCCGCGAACTGGAAGAGTCCGCAATCATCGACGGCGCCAACGATTTCAGAGTCCTCATCCATATCATGCTGCCCCTGTCCGTCCCCGTGCTCCTGACCTTGACCCTGTTCTATGTCGTCGCCAACTGGAATCTCTTCCTGCCCGCCATCTTCTTCATCAACGACGGCAACAAGCAGCCGCTCCAGGTGATCCTGCGCGACATGATCTGGTCCATGCAGCTCGCCACCCAAACCGCAAGCGCCGACGATTTCGAACGGCTGGCCGGCATGGAAGCCCTCAAGGCTTCCAGCGTCATCATCGCCGCCATCCCCATGCTGATCGCTTATCCGTTCTTCCAACGCTATTTCATCAAAGGCATCCTTTTGGGCGCAATCAAAGGGTAGATGTCGCTGGGTACCGGTTGCCCTGAAAGCGTCTTTGCACCGTAATTCCAGGATCTGTCCCATGCAGTTGACGTGAAGTGATTTTCATCTCAAGTGCGATCAAAGTTCAGTTTCCACAGGAGGAAATCAAACATGTCCGTACAGTCAAAGTTTACCCGCCGCCAGGCCCTCAAACTGATGGGGGTCGGCACCTTCAGTGCCTATCTGGCCGCATGTGCCCCGCCCGCAGCACAGACCGATATGGCCGACTCTGAAATGCCCGCCGGTGAGAAAAAGAAGATCTCCATCTCCCACATTGGCGGCGGCAGCGTCGAAGCCTCGGAGAAGTCCCACCGTATGCAACTGCTGCGCGCCAGCTTTCCCGATATCGAGTTCGAAAACCGCTGGGTCAGCTACGCAGCCTACTTGGACAAAATTCCAGTCCAGATCGCCAGTGGCGACCTCGCCGACCTCCAGTTCTGCAACGCCTTTAACGACATTCCCCTGATGATGGAAAACGAGGTCATCATCGAAACCGGGCCGCTGCTGGAACAGTTCGGCCAGAATATCCTCGCTGTCACGCCCGAGGGGGCCTGGGCCTCCACCGTCTACGATGGCAGGCAGGTCGCCGTCACCCACAATATCTACGACCTCAATATCTGGACCAGCCAGTATCGCGGCGACTGGCTGGAGTCGCTCGGCCTCGGCATCCCCGAAACAATCGACGAGTATGGCGAGGTGCTGCGCGCCTTCTCCAACAGCGACCCCGATGGCAACGGTCAGGACGACACCTATGGCCGCCTGCTTTACAACTCCGTCCGCTTCGACGACGACTTCTTCCACGCATTCGGCGTCGCCGTCGGCCACCATCTCAACGGCTTCTGGCGCCAGCGCGACGGCCGCCTCGAGTTGGACTGGGTCCAGCCCGGCATGAAGGACGCGCTCTCTTGGATGAGCTCCGTCTGGGCCGATGGCGGCTTCCATCCCGATTCCATCAGCATCCCCCTCGGCCAGAAGGACAACGCCTTCCGCGCCGGAATCGCCGGCAATGTCTACACCGCCTGGAGCGCCGTCGATTTCGCCCAGGAACAGATCAGGACCGTCGCACCCGAAGCCACTGTCGTCGCCGGACCGGCGCCCGAAGGACCGGGCGGCCGTGGCTACACCGGCGAAGGCTGGCCCTGGTGCTTCGTCATCCCCATCACCGCCGAACATCCCGAAGACTGTGTACGCGTCATCGACTGGTTCTTTACGCCCGATATCGCCTCCCAGATCATCTGCGAAGGCGTCCTCGGCGCAACCAACAAGGGCCTCAACGAGAACGGATGGTGTGTCGAATACACACCCGAAGAGAAGAAGGCCATGGGTGACGAGTGGTCCCAGAAACAAAATGAAGTCCAGGACATCAGCGTCTTCTGGGGCCTCTGGCTCACGATCGGAACCTTGGGCGGTGTGCAGCCCTTCCCAACCTTCCCGCCCGACATGAAGAAGCATTTCGAAGACATGCTCGCAGCCAAGTATTCCGAGGAAGCGCTTGCCGCCCAGGTAATTTCACAGGAATACCTCAGACTCACCGAAAAGCCCCGCCCCGTCCAGGCCGATAAGGAGTTCTGGCCCGGCCTGCAAACCCGTTTCGGCGAGTTCATCTCGCAGGCGGTGGCCGGCACCATCGATATCGACCAGGGTTGGTCCGAGTGGCTCGACTTCTTCGAAAAGAACGGTGGACCTCTGCTGACCGAGCAGGTCAACGAGATCTAGCAGTCAAACAACGGTGGCAGGAGGCCGGGGTAGCGCCCGGGCTCCTGCCACTGCCAGTTGAGGATGGAAAAGTGGCAACATCAGCCGTATCCAAGTCCGCCGCCACACCGGGCCGCAACCGGGGCTTCTGGGCGCAGTTTCTCTTCAACGCCTGGACATACCGCTATCTCTACCTGATGCTTGTCCTGCCCTTCGTCTTCTTCGCTATCTTCCGTTTCTACCCCATGTGGGGCAACATCATCGCCTTCAAAAAGTACCAGCTGATGCACGGGATCTGGGGCAGCCAGTGGGTTGGCCTCAAGCACTTCAACACGCTCTTCGACGATCCCGCCTTCCTGCGCGTTCTCCGCAACACCGTATCCATCGCTGTTTTCAAGATGCTCTTCACCTTCCCTGCCCCTATCATTCTGGCGCTCTTCGTCAACGAAGTCCGCCACATGGCCTATAAGCGCTTTGTTCAAACCGTCGTCTACGTCCCTCATTTCCTCTCCTGGGTGATCTACGGCGCCATTCTCTACATCGTCCTTTCGCCCGCAAACGGCATCGTTAACAACATCATCGCCTCATTCGGCCTGGAAAAAATCGCCTTCTTCCAGAAGCCCGGTTACTTCCAACCCATCGTCATCATCTCATCGCTGCTCAAAGAGACCGGCTGGGCCGCCATCATCTACCTCGCCACCATCTCCACAATCGATCTCACCCTCTACGAGGCCGCCATCATCGACGGCGCCAACCGCTGGCAGCTCATGCGCTACGTCACCCTCCCCGGCCTCGCCATGACCATCGTCACCCTCTTCATCCTCCAGATCGGATTCTTCCTCAACGTCGGCTTCGAGCAGATATTCATCCTCCAGAACAACATGGTGCTCACCACCGCCGACGTCATCGAGACCTTCATCTACCGCGTCGGCATCCGTCAGGCCCGCTTCGACTTCACCACCGCCGCCGGCCTCTTCAACGGACTCGTCGGCATGGTGCTCGTCCTCCTCGCCGACCGCCTCGCCAAACGTTGGGACCTCCCCGGCATCTTCTGACCCCACTCCGCCGCAATCAGCCACACCCCTTCCGCAACCCGGATTCAACCGAGCAAAGCCGTTTCTCTCTCCTCACTCCGCATCACACCAATCCTCAATCAGTAGCCGCAGTCACTGACCACTGACTACTAACTACTGACCACTGCAGTTCTGGGCGGTCGGGCCTATTCGGCCC
>WTGY01000059.1 GCA_011523365.1 Caldilineaceae bacterium | reverse complement strand
TGTGCGGGGGCTCCGCCCCCGCAACGCCCCCTCTCCTACAACATGCCTGGTCGACTGGGTGTCGATATTGGTGATGGGTGCCTAATCGAAGGTGTCTGGCCAAACCGCGTCCCGCCAATCGCATCAGATCCCCGTACGTGCCGGAACTGAGCCTGCCCTCGCACCCTCTCCAACTGACGGATTCCACCGCACGGCCAGGCCTGGCGCCTGCACTGTGTTTCGCCCAAAGACGGTAGGCAACTCCAGCCACCGCTGGCAGTGATTCCTCGCCAGACTGTTCACACCCCAAATCTGGGATGCACCCGCAGATGAGTCCGTTGTTGCCACAAAAGCTGTATGCTACAATCCCACGAGTGAAAGAGTGAATCTTCGAATCCTTACCTATTGCTTGCCCGTCCTGTACCCTGATCACACCTCGTCCTCTCTCGAAAGAAACGGCAGACATTGCCAACCTGCCAATTTCGCCGTAGTGGACTATCAGCGCCGATGAAAGGCCACCATGGAGGTCCGCCGTGAACACCAAACCAAGCCAGGACGCCGCCAAACTGATCATCGAGACCTTTCGCCAGCGCACGTCTGGATCCGGCGAGTGGAACACGCGCGCCGCAGAGTCTATGCCGGGCGGCGATACCAGGGCGGCCTCCTTCTACACGCCCTATCCTGCCTATATGACGCGCGGGGAAGGCTGCTTCCTCTACGACTATGACGAAAACCAGTACATCGACTTTCTCAACAACTACACCTCCCTGATCCACGGTCACGCCCATCCGCCCACCGTCAGCGCCATCCAGGAACAGGCAGCCCGCGGCACCGTTCTCGGTTCCGCCGCTGAAGTAACTGTCGAACACGCCGAGATGCTTTGCAGCCGCGTCCCCAGCTTTGACAGCGTTCGCTACTGCAACTCCGGTACGGAGGCGACCCTCCTGGCGATGCGCGCGGCAAGGGCCTTCACCGGCAAAGACATCATCATCAAGATGGACGGAGGGTATCACGGCTCCCACGACTACGTGCAGGTAAACATTCAGCCAGACTCCAGCGAAGAAGGGCGCCCCCGTCCTCGGCTCTCCAGCCGAGGCGTCCCGGAAGCAGCCCTGGAAGGAATGCTGGTGGCACCCTTCAATGACCTCGATGCAATACGTGACTTTCTGCAGGCCCGCAGCGACGAAATCGCCGCCATCATTCTGGAACCCGCTCTCGGGGCAGGTGGCGGCATAGAACCCGAAAAAGGGTACCTTCAAGGAGTCAGACGGCTGGCTGACGAATTTGACGTGCTCCTGATCTTTGACGAAATCATGACCTTTCGCCAGGATGTCGGCGGCTTTCAGGCCGCGATCGGGGTGACGCCTGACCTCACCTCGGTCGCCAAGTTTATCGGCGGCGGCCTCCCTCTTGCCGCGTTCGGCGGGCGCAAAGAGATCATGGCTCCCTTCGCCCCGACTCACCCCATGACAATCCCGCACAACGGCACCTTCAACGGCAACAACATTACGATGGCCGCAGGCCTGGCAACTATGAAGGAATTCGGAGCAGAACAGGTGGAGAGAATCAACGAGTTGGGCCAGCGGCTGAGAAATGGACTAAACTCCGCATTTCAAACCGCCGGTGTGGGAATCCGTGCCGTCGGCTCAGGCTCCATCATCCGCATCCTCTGGAGCCGCGAAAAGCTAACCAACGCACGCGATGCCGTAGCCGCCCAGGAAAAGGCCCTCGACCTGCCCAAACTGCTGCATCTGGAGATGATGAATCGCGGTATCTTTAGCGCGCCCAGGTGTCAGTACGCCATCTCCACCCCGATGGCGGATAAAGAAATCGATGTAGCCGTCGACGTGATGAGCCGGAGCCTCGAGGTCGTCAAGCCCTACGTGCAAGAGCAAACGCCTCACCTGGCTCTGGACTGAGCCAGTAATTCCTGAACGGTGACCGTATCGACCCGGCGCGAAGTCCAGGCCTGCAAATCGCGCCGTTTACTCGGTTTCCTTCCCAAAACAATCCCGCTACATGGAGATTCAGATGACTGATGCCACCACGACGCGCCCGAACTTTGTCCTCATTCTCGTGGACGACATGGGCTTCTCCGATATAGGCTGTTATGGTTCGGAGATTCGGACACCTAATCTGGACAGTCTGGCCCGCGGCGGGATGCGGTTCTCCCAAATGTATAACTATGCCCGTTGCTGCCCGACCCGCGCCTGCATGCTCACCGGCGCCTATCCACATCAGGCCGGCATCGGCCACATGATGGAGAACTCCGGTTCGCCCGCATACCAGGGATACCTGCGTGAAGATGTTGTTACCATCGCAGAAGCGCTCAAAACTGGCGGCTACCGCACTTTCATGTCCGGAAAGTGGCACGTCGGCGGCGCCTACGAGCCTACCCGGCCCCAAACCTGGCGGCCTGGCGAAGAGGGGCATCCGACACCTCGTCAAAGAGGATTCGACCGTTACTACGGCACCCTGGACGGAGCCGGCAGCTTCTTTTCGCCATATTCATTGATGGAAGACGATTCCTTGGTCTCGGCCGGAGAGGAGGACGAGAGTCTGAGAACAAAAAAGGAAGACCATCGCGCCGTATCCGACACCTACTATTACACTGATGCCATCAGCGAGCAGGCCGCCAAGATGATCGAAGAGGCCTCCCAGACCGACGATCCCTTCTTCCTCTACGTGGCCTACACCGCCCCCCACTGGCCTCTCCACGCATTGCCGGAAGATATCGCCAAGTACGAAGGAATCTATCGCAAAGGAGGATGGGACGCGCTGCGCACCGCGCGGCACGAGGAGCTCAAAGGGTTGGGGCTGCTGGACAGCCGCTGGAATATCTCGCCCCGCGACGAATCCGCGCCCCCTTGGGAGGACGCCCGCAATCGCGACTGGGAAGACATGCGCATGGCAGTCTACGCCGCGCAGATAGACCGCATGGATCAGGGAGTCGGACGAATCCTGGACGCGTTAAGGAATTCGCAACTCGACGACAACACGCTCGTCCTCTTCCTGTCCGATAACGGCGGCTGCGCTGAATTCCTCGCCGAAAACGGCTGGGTCGACCGTTACAGCGATTGGACACCCGATGGCAGACCGATGCGTGTAGGCAACGACCCAGGCATTCGTCCCGGAGGTCCCCATACATTTATGAGCTACGATCTCCCGTGGGCCAACGCTTCCAATGCCCCATTCCGCCTCTATAAGCATTGGGTTCACGAGGGCGGCATCTCCACGCCCCTCATCGCCTCCTGGCCCTCGGCAATTCAACCCGATCAGATCGTGCACGAGGCCTGTCATATCATCGATATTCTGCCGACTTTCCTTGACGCCGCCGGCATTCCCCACCCTGCCGAGTACAACGGGCAGCCGCTACAGACCCTGGAAGGGGAGAGCTTCCTGCCGTTGCTGAGAGGCGGCAAATGGAGCCGGCAAAGCCACATCTTCTGGGAACACGAAGGAAACCGAGCCGTCCGCTTGGGGCAGTGGAAGCTGGTCAGCAAATACGGGGACAATTGGGAGCTTTACGACATGCAGGAGGACCGGACCGAACTCAACGATCTGAGCGACAGAAATCGGCCCAAGGTAGAGGAGTTCGCAGGCATGTATCGCGACTGGGCCGAACGCGTCGGCGTGCTACCATGGCCTCTCAGGGGCTGAAGCTGGCACCCCCGCATACGCAGTCCATGTGGGAAGGCTCAGAAATCGGCCAGGTGAATCTGTGTACCGTCCCTCCACTGCATGTCATAGAAGCAACGCTCGGGAGGAGTGTTGTCCCGAATCCACGACGCAAGCGACCTGTCGTTGATCCTGCCCCAGACGGTGAGAGTGTAATCGGTTTCCTCCAGAATTTCCGCCACTCTCGGCCAGGCTTCCCGCAGGTAACCGGCAAAAAAACATAAAGTGACCTCCGCATCGACGTCCGCCAGAAACTCAAGCATCTCGTCGAGCATCGCCCCCGTATAGCCTGGATCGCCTTCTTCCACAGTCCAGCCGAGCGAAAGGAAGGCCTGGGGCAAGAGACTCGTGCATAGGCTTACAAATTCGTCTGGTCTGAACAGTGCCTCGTCTCCCCCTGGGCCGGCTAAGATATCGGCATTGGCGCATAGAGTTATCTTGCCGGCAGCCTTCTCCTCTGCGTAGGTAAGACAGGGGACAACCGCTTCCGGCGACTTGAAGTCAAGTTTCGCGCCCTTCCCCGCGGCAACAATCAGGTCCAGCCACCTCTCAAAGCGCAGATCGCTCTCCACTACCGGCGGATGCGCCATGATGATCTCACCGCCAACTAGGGAGATATCCCCTTCAATGAACTGTACCTTCGGATCGGACAGCGCACCCAACAGAGCCTGCGATCCATTGGCGCCGTGAATCCAGCCAACGTCTCCCGGTCGTCTGACGCCCAGTGCCTCCAGTATCGGCAGCCACCGAGCTGCCAGCGCATAGGCCATTATGGTCTCCATTTTCGGGTGAGCTCTTGGGCTAGGGGAACGACATTTCAAAGCGGGGTTCGGTCGCGGTCCTGCCGAGTGGGGCGGCCAGTTCCCTTGTATAGTGGATCAGGGCATCCATCGTCGCCGCAAAGAGGGTGAAGGAAAGATCTGCTTTGGGCAAGTCGGCAAGAAGAGATACGTCGCCGTCGCTGTCCGTGGCGAACCGGACCAGGCGTACCGACTGATTCAGGCTCAGCAACAAAGCAGACAGCTTCTCTCTGCACTCTGGCGCAGGAACCGGAGTGAGAGGGGTGACGGCAAAGTGCACCCATTCCTCTCCCGCGGCCACATAGAGGTCAAACTCCTCGTCCTGTTCGTCTGCAAACGTGCTGCGCCAGATACCGGCCTCGACCGTCTCGAATCCCCACTCGTATCGGTCGAACAGCGCTGGAATGTCCACGGGTTGCTAATTCACCGAAAGCCGCGCGCCTGTCTCCGTTTCGCTCTTACCCTCGCACGCGAGTTCCCAGATGACGCAGACGGGAACGTGGATGATCGATTGCGAGCGAAACTTCCTCAGCAGTGAGTCCGGTTGCTGCCTCAAGATCCATCATCGTGCGAAAGGAGCTATCGGTCAGATTCAACAAACACTCTCGTTCAAATTCGCTCAACTTGTGGCCGATGAGAGTCGCTTCAGGATTTTCCAGAAGCTTGCTCCGGCAATCCAGGCACATCCATGTATGACCGATTAGAATTAGGAAATCTCTTACCCTGACGTTTGTCATGCGATTTCTCCCGGTTCGTCCTCAGATCTTCCTGTCTTCTGCTGCCCTAGCAGTACTGTTTCTCCACCTGACCAACCGGGCATCGCCGCGCAATACGAAGCTGATCTACGTTATTCAGCCAAATACAGAAATAGCTATGGTGCTACTTCCAATGCCGGCTCTAGTTCAATGGCCGGGTGCTCAACCAAACCAGCTCTGTCAACCGGCCAAATGGCTAACCACGCTTTGCCGATGACAAACTCCTGCGACAGCTGGCCCCACGTGCGCGTATCAGACGACGCCGGGCGGTTGTCACCTAGCACATATAGGAATCCTGGTGCAACGGTCTGCGCCGCAATGTTCCTTGCAATCGGAACCTGATCGTACGGCTCTTCTACTGTCGCGCCATTGACCAGGAGGACGCCGTCTCGAAACTCAACCGTGTCACCCGGCAACCCGATAACCCGCTTTATGTAGTCCTGTGATGGGTTGTTGGGGTAATGAAACACTATGACGTCTCCCCGCCGGTACTCCCCCAATCGGTAGGCCAGCTTGTTTACAAGCAGATACTGGCCGTGTTGGAAGTTCGGCTCCATCGACTGGCCTTCGATCCGGTAGTTCTGCACAAGGCTGCGGATCACAAGGAAAATGAGGATCGCAAGAACGACAGTCTCCAGCGTCTCCCGCAGCAGAGACTTCAGGCCAGGATCGTCATCGTCGCGCCGCTCTTCATCTGGCGAAACATGCCCGTCGCCTTCCGACATGACGCCGCCGGTTGGGACCGCAGCCGCCATGCCATTGGCGCCGCGGATTGGCGTTTCATGTACCCGTTCCATCGTTGGCCGGGACGGCAGATGTTTCACAGACGATAGGTCACTCTCAGACGCAAGAGACGCGACGCGGTCACTCACGGCCGAATTCTCGGATTCGGTCTCCGGCGCGTTCGGGATTTTCTTGTCGTGGCGCAATGGCTTGGGTCCGGTTTCGTGGCGTAAACGCCCTCTTCCAAGGGCGACAGTTTACCTAAATTATATCACCCGACTTTGACGGCGGGCAATCGGGACGTTCAGAGCACAAAGTCATCTTCTTCGAGATCGGATCCCGATCTGAGCCGATCGCACTGTGCCTGCACTGATTCGGAGCAGGGCAAACCCTCATTTTCCTGAATTCCCCGGGTTCTCGCTCGACGCATTCTTTACCAATTTCGCCGGAATATTCGAGGCTTATCCTTTCGCAACGGCCCGTTATCCCAAACGAATAACCCAATTATCCCAAATTGAGCCGTCTCTTGACATAACTTCCCAGGTACATTCAGTTTACGAGCCCGAATGAGGTGACCCCGGTAATCGCCCAAGAACTGCCGCCACTGTTCGACGAGATTGACACGGTCGGCGTGTAAGAATAACTAAGGCAGTCCAGCGCAGCCTCAGTGGGCGGCCTATGACACCGGAGATGGCTCAGCGGCTACTACCGGAGAATGTATCGGGTCCCCCGTTTGTCGCCGATCTTTAGGAGTAGCTTCTTGTCCACCAGGTCAACCAGGTCAAGGCGTAACGTCTCCGCACCAACATGCGTGCACAGCTGCCGGTAATCCCGGTTGCTGATGCTTCCGTTCGCCTGCACAAACTGCATAGCCTTCAGTTGGCGCTCGTTCATGTGCTGTTCCCACTCGGGGATGATCTTCTCCAGGTCTTTGCGGTTCTGCAAAGTGACCGAGAATCGATGGCTCTTCGCATCGAACAGCGGGGGTGGATGGCCTGCCGCCACCATGTCCTCGATCATGCGGTCAACGCCAAGGCCCAGCTCCTCGATATAGCCCCACTGGTAAAGTCCGTTGACGAGACGAGGGTTGCGGCTGTAATGTTCCTCAACAATGTTTTCAATCGTTATGTACGCCGGCAAACCGCCGGGACTGATGATCTCTAGGCTGTCGGGGCGCATATGGATCTCAACGCTGCTTCCCCTGAGGCGGTAGTCCCGGTGGCAGACGGCGTTAACCAAGGCTTCACGCACGGCAAACGGGGGATACTCCGTCTGATCCTCCCGTTGCAGCCCCTTAACCACGGCCTTCTTGCCCATTTCTTCCCAGATGACGCGCCATCCGCGCTCGACGATTCGAGCAAGCGGGCCCGTGATCTCCTCCCTGCGGCCATAGCCGAATGAACCGGCCTCGCTCGCCAGGTACAATGATGCTTCAGTTCCTGGTGACTTCGCTAGCCTCGCTCTCTCGTCCGTTCTGAAGGCGCCCGGACTGTCATCAAACTTAACAAATACCGCCCGGCTGTGGGGCAGGAACAACTGGGGCTCCTTACCGAACAGGAGCATCCCGCTCACTGTCGGGATCCCGTCACTGTCTATGGCGCCAATCTGCTGCAACAGCCTGTTCTTGGGGAGAATGGCTCCGTGCGGGTTGCGCTGCTGCCTCTTCTCGAGATACTCGTCGATTACCTCCTCGTCCAGATCCTCTCTCGCAGAGCCGGGTACTACATCGGTCTCAAACTCCCCCATCGCCCGGTTCCCCACCAATATTTCCAGTTCCGACGGACTGAGCGGCCGGTTCTCACTTCCGCGGCGAACCAACGCCCGTCCGTCGGAAAGAATGTGCAGCTCGCTGCTGCGATCCACCCGCAATATGATGACTGGTCCGGACTGCGTCTCCTCCTCCTGCCATTCAGTCCGCATCGGCGGGCGGCAAAGGGCCAGGGCCGCCCGTAACGCACCCTCCACATCGTCCCCTACCAACTGATCTCCTCGACTGCCGTTGGCGTCAACTCCCAATACGACAGTACCGCCTTCGCCATTGGCGAAGGCGACGAGCGTCTCTGCGAGTGAGTCGGGATTGAGTCTGGGCAAAAAGGCGTGTCGTGGCCCAGGCTCGCCCTGTATCAGCGAGCGAAGGTCGGACATTTATGCATACTCCCTTGTCTATTCGGCTACCGCGACAGGCGAGGAACCATTCACGGCTTCGCTGGTGTCACTCGGCTCGGTTCCCTCGACCTCACGGATCAAATCCTCGTGCCTGAGTACGGCCAGCGCCGCAACCGTATCGCCATCATCCAGATTGACGATGCGTACACCCATCGCAGGCCTCCCCTTGTGGCTGATACCCGAGACAGGAGTTCGCAACACGATTCCGTTGCCGGTGATTACAGTGATCTGGTCATTCTCGGTGACAACCCTCGCTGCAATTATCGGGCCCAACTCACCGAGCCTCCTGTGGTCCGTCGACCATACTCCTTGCGTATATCGGTTCTTGCGCGGGTACTCCGCAAGTTTAACCCGTTTGCCGCAACCCAACTCGTGCAGAACAAAGAGATCGGCACACGGCCGCACCACATCGAAGCCCGTCACCAGATCATCGCCAAGCAGACGCATCGCCCAGACACCGGCCGCCGTGCGGCCCATGGCTCGCACCTGGTCCTCACGCATCCGCAGCGCCTTGCCCCCGCGCGTGACAATTATGAACTCCTGACCCCCGTTAGTCAGTTGTGCCCATTCGAGCGAGTCATCCAGGTCCAGATTCATTGCGATAACGCCGTTCTGACGAACATTCGAGAACGCCGATACCATCACCCGCTTGATGCGAGCCTTGCGAGTCAGAAGCGTAATGTAAGAGGCCTGCTCAAAATCCCCCAGCGTCAACATCGTCGTGACCTGCTCATCAGGCTGAAGCGTGAGAATGTTGGCGATATGGGCCCCCTTGGACGTGCGGCTGCCCTCCGGCAACTCGTAAACGCGGCTGCTGTATACCCTTCCCTTATTGGTAAAGAAGAGAATATGGTCCAGAGTACGCGCAAAGCGCAGGTCCATGACTTCGTCCTGGCCTCGTGTACTCATCCCCCTTACCCCGCGTCCACCGCGACCTTGCGCCCGGAAGCTGTCGGCTTCCATTCTCTTGATGTAAGAATTGGCGCTGAAACTGATCAGCACGTTCTCTTGCGGAATCAGGTCCTCATCGCTGAAGTCGCCGCTGGCGAAGTGTAATATTCCCGTGCGCCGTTCATCGCCATACTTTTCCTTCATTTCGACTATGTCGTCACGAATCAGGCCCCGGATCTTCGACGGATTGGCCAGCAGGTCTTCCAGATAGGCTATGCGCTCCATCACCTCCTGGTACTCATCTTCTATCCTTTGCCGCTCCAACGCCGCCAACCGCCTCAACTGCAGGTCCAGGATCGCCTGGGCCTGAACCAGGCTCAGACTGAACCTTTCCACCAACTGCGTGCGCGCCTCCTCCGCGCTGGCGGCATTGCGAATCGTTGCAATGACCTCGTCAAGGAACTGCAGCGCAATGCGCAACCCCTCCAGGACATGTGCCCGCTCGCGCTGCTTCGACAGATCAAACTCGGTGCGCCGCGTGATCACCTCAAACCGGTGATCAATGTAAATCAACAGTGCCCGTCGCAAACCCAATGTCACCGGCCTGCCGTTCAGCAGCGACAGGGCATTGACACTGAAGGTTGACTGTAGTGGCGTAAACTTGAAGAGACGGTTCTGTTCCTTTCTTGGCGACGCACCCCGCTTCAGCTCAACAACGATTCGCATCCCGCTCCGGTCGCTCTCGTCCCGCAGGTCGCTGATACTGTCCAGGCGACCGGAACGGGCTAACTCGGCGATCCGCTCCAGCAATGTCGTCTTGTTGACCTGGTAAGGGATCTCCGTGACGATGATGCGGAATCGGCCGCCGTCCGTCTCCTCGATCTGCGTCTTCGCCCGTACAAGTATGCGGCCGCGACCGGTGGCGAATGCATGACGAATCCCTTCCGTCCCCAGTATCTCGCCCCCGGTTGGGAAGTCCGGCCCTTTCACCAGTTCCATCAACTCTTCAAGACCGACCTGCTCGCGCCGCTCCCAGTTGTCGATGACATGGACCACCGCGTCGCATATTTCACTCAGGTTGTGGGGAGGAATATTCGTGGCCATGCCCACGGCGATGCCGCTTGAGCCGTTGACCAGCATGTTGGGCAGCTTCCCAGGCAGTACCAACGGCTCTTCCAGGCTGTCATCGAAATTCGGTCCCCAATCGACCGTATCCATTTCGATATCCTGGAGCAGCATCTCGGTCAACTGCGCCAGTTTGGCCTCCGTGTAACGCATCGCTGCGGGGCTGTCGCCGTCGATAGAGCCGAAATTCCCCTGGCCGTTTACCAGTGGATAGCGCAGACTGAACTCCTGCGCCATGCGCGCTAGCGCATCGTATACCGCCTGGTCGTTGTGGGGGTGATACTTGCCCAGCACCTCTCCGACGATGCGGGCCGACTTCTTGTAGGACGAGTTCGCCCGCAGCCCCATGTCGTGCATGGCGTACAGGATGCGCCGGTGAACGGGTTTCAGCCCGTCGCGTGCGTCAGGCAGAGCCCGCGCCACGATGACGCTGACCGCATAGTCGAGAAAAGCGGTGCGCATCTCATCTTCGATGGAGACTTCCTCGACGCTCTGGGCAAACAACCCGTTGCCATTGGCCCCGTTTCGGGTGGTCGGATCGTGCGGTAAACCGCCCATTCCATTCTCACCGGGGGCTGCGTCGTCTCTACCGTTTGACTCACTCATTCACGTTCTCCCGCCACTATATCGTCCTGTGTCTTGGCCTCCGCCATCATCAGTCTCGGGGTCCCTTCCCTGAGTTTCGATGTCGATTTCCGTTCTCGCCGGAGGGCCCTCTTTGGCCGGTCATCGGCCTCGCCAATTGGGGAAAAAGCGTGCGCCCTGGACTCTGACAGGCAGGGCTTTTGCCACCATTTAGTATACCCGATTAGCCCGAAATTGGCTAGCGAAATCGGCCTGATGGTATCCCAGAATTGGGGTGAACTTTCCTGTACTTCGGCTAGCAACGAAGCTCTCTCCCGTCCACGATCAACCCTGAGGCAGACCATGCGCAGTCTCTGACAACTGACCACTAACCACTGACCACTGCAGTTTGGGCGGTCGGGCCTATTCGGCCCTCCCTTGTGCGGGGGCTCCGCCCCCGCAACGCCCCCTCTCCTACAACATGCCTCGCCGACCTGGTGTCTCGATTCGTAACAGGTGCCCAATCGAAGGTGTCTGGCCAGACCACGTCCCCCCAGTCCTACGTATTCCCCGTAGGTGCCGGCCTTGTGCCTGCCCTCGCACGCCCAACTGACGGACTCCACCGTGAGGCCAGGCCTGGGGCCTGCACTGCGTCTCGCCAAGAGACGTTTATCAACTTCAGCCACCGCAGCCATGAATTCCCGCCAGACTATCCCCACCCCAAATCTGGGATGCACACAGGCCTGAAGCCAGTCCCGCGCCCATCCCCGTGCCAGTCCGCGCAGGGGGTGGTGTAGTGAATTGATCTGCTGAAAAGGCCGGGCATCAACGCCGTTCTGAGGAAGGGCTCTGATGTTTCAATTGGAAAAGATTGGTGAGAGTCCTGCACTACCTGCGGCCCACACTCGCTCTACCCGGACAAACAAAAAAGGACAGGGTGCAGACCCTGTCCGTCATATATTCTCTAGTGTGTTCTGTATGGACGAACCCTGTGATCAGCCTTCCGCCTAGTCCTCCTCCGCATCGGCATTGGATGCGTCATCCACCAGCTCAGCCGCCGCCTCAGCTTCCGCTTCTGCTTGGGCCGCCGCCTCACGGTCCTGCTCTCTCTGTTCGGCGTCTGCCCAGCCTTCGCCCTCCCGCACGACTGCAACGGCAAAGGTAGCCTCTACTTCAGCCATCAACCGAATTGTCACGTCGTACAAGCCTAGCTCCCGAATCGGCTGGCTCAGTAGAATTCGCCTGCGGTCTACTTCGAATTCGACCGTCTCCTCCATTCGTTCGGCGATGTCCGACGTGGTAATCGATCCGTAAAGCCGGTCGTTATCTCCTGCCCTCACGTTAAAGAGCAACTGCTGCCCGCCAAGGACCTCCGCTTGGGCATCGGCATTCGACCGTTCCTGCGCACGCTTCCGTATCGCCGCCTGGCGAATATCCTCCGCCTGTTTCAATGCGCCCTTGGTCGCCAGAATCGCCTCTCTGCGCGGGAGCAGATAGTTGCGGGCATAGCCTCTTGCCACCGTGTGGACTTCGCCGGCAAGGCCCAAACTTGGAATATCTTCGGTAAGCAATACTTTCATGCGAGCCATTGTTAAAACTTCCTTCCCGTCTCCAGCGACTGCTCAGAGTGGACCGGCCTGGTCTCCTGCATAAATCAGGACGAAAAATCCGGTTGCCCCAGTGAATTGGGCTGTGGCCCTCTGCTTATGTCCGGGGCCTGGTCCTTTTGCTTCCCCTGTAGCAAAGCCTCCATTTGATAGGTATACTACGACCACGTATTGTACACTGGCTGCAGGTTGGCGCCAAAAAATCGAAGCCGCGAGATGTACGGCTTCATGCAGTCTCCATCACCTCACAGCGCCGATACGACCGCAATCTCAGGAGGTCGGAGCATGAAACGGGAACGCGTACTGATTGTGGAAGACGAACGAGCCGTCGCCAGGGGCCTGGAGTACGCGCTGAAGCAGGAAGGGTTCGAAGTCTTCTGGGCCAAAACCGGCGCGCAGGCACTTGAAATGACCAAGAGAGAACAACCCGACCTGATAACTCTGGACCTGCGTCTGCCCGACATGAGTGGCTATGACGTCTGCCGCGCCCTTCGTTCCCAAAGCCATCGTCAACCGATCCTGATGTTGACCGCCAGAGATGAAGAACTGGACAAGGTGCTTGGTTTGGAGCTGGGAGCCGACGACTACATGGTCAAACCCTACGGTCTGCGCGAACTGGTGTCCCGGATTCGGGCTCTCTTGCGCCGCGCCTACGGCGAACTGGCTGCCCAGTCTGATACCCAGGTCCACCGCTTCGAGGGCCTTGAAATCGACCTGACGCATCTCGAAGTGCGCTTGGAAGGCGAGATCGTCGAGCTTACGCCCACCGAGTTTCGGCTGCTTCACTACCTTGCAGCTCGGCCCAACGTGCCGGTCAGCCGCAGTGGCCTCGTTGAGGCCGTGTGGGGCTACGAAGGCGATGTCAACAGCGACCGCACCGTCGACGTCCATATACGGCACCTGCGCCAGAAGATCGAACGCGACGCGGCCAACCCGACAAAACTTGTGACTGTCCGCGGCTTCGGTTACAAGTTCCAGAGCTGAGACTAACTGTGAGCTGCATTCTGATGCGCAAATGTCCTAAAGCTTACACGCCTGCTGCTCAGCCGCCTTGAGTCAAAAAGCGTTGCTCGTCATTCTTGGACCCATGTCTGAATAAGCTCATCAGCCCGATTTGCCGGCCGGCAAAGGAGTTTTCCTTTATTGCGAAACCTTAATGTAAAGGCAACCAGCCTTTCAATTTGAGGCGCTACACTGAAACTGTAGTCACTGGTATAGCCGCATCGTGTAGCACAGCTAAAGGAGAAAAATATGAGACAGCAGTTACGAATGACCGGCACGATACCTTCGCCAAACGTGTCCAAACGGAAACTTGGGGTCCTGGTTTCAGTGGCCCTCCTTGCCCTTCTGGCCCTGGCAGGCACCGCTTCGGCGGCTTCGCTGTCGGAACGGATCAAGCCGGAACCCGGCGTTCTGATCGTGGCCGTCGGCGAGGAGACCCCGGCCTCCGAGGCCGGCCTTGCGCGCGGCGACATCCTTCTGGTAATCGACGGAGACATGGTCAATACCGCCGCCGAGTTGCAGCACGTGATCCTGATGCGCGACCCGGGCGACACCCTTGAACTCACGGTAAAGCGCGGCGACGAAGAGATGACGCTGACAGTCACGTTGGCCGATAACGAAGGCTACCCGCTGCTGGGCGTGGCGCCGGATGTTCCCCGGATCCAGGGCATGAGAGCGCAGCGAGGGCGGGCTCCGGCAATGCCTGGCTTCGGACGCAGCCCCAATTTCGAGCGGTTCAGAGGAATGGAACGATTCCCCATCTTCGTTGGTGCCGGCGCGGAGGTCAACGCGGTGCTGGACGAGAGCCCGGCCGCAACAGCCGGCTTGATGGCAGGCGACCTAATCACCGCCGTTGACGACAACGAAATTACAGGTATGAGAGACTTGGCTGAGGCTGTTGCCGCATACAGCCCCGGTGACCTTGTCGAGCTGACAGTGGATCGCGAAGGAGAGAGCACAACCCTGAGTCTGACGCTCGGCACACATCCGGATGACAGTGAAAAAGCCTTCATCGGCGTAAGCATCGCACCGGCAGAACGATTCCGTGGCGATATGAACCGATCTGATCAATACCGCCGTCAGCCGTGGGGCAACCGCTTTGGCTTCGCAATGCCGTTTGGCGGCCGGTTCGGCAACGGCTTCCCCTTTACCGAACTGCCGGACGGGGCACTCGTGATGAGCGTGCAGGACCAGGGACCGGCGGCTCTCGCAGAACTGCAGCAAGGCGATGCAATCACCGCGGTTGGCGACACCGAGATCTCCAACTATCAGGATTTGGTCGAGGCCCTGGCCGGTCACAGCCCAGGTGACGAAGTGGAAATAACAGTAATGCGCGACGGTGAACCCATTTCAACGACAGCTTCCCTCGGCGCCCACCCCGAAGACGAAGACAAGGCATTTCTGGGTGTCTCCATCATGCCCCTCGAACGCCTTCGCATGCAGATGAAGGAGCTGCATGACCAGGAACGCGAAGATCAGAAGAACGCCCATGAGTCGCAGAGCAGTTCATAGAACATATCTGCCTCTATGACCACCAGCTTCTGATGCGGCACTGCACTGTGAGGTGCACCCGCATCAGAAGCTGGCAAATTCACAACGCACTCCGCTCTGCGTTCGGCTGACAGACCGCAGAGCGGACTCTTCTTTGCAGGACCTTTACGGAAAGCGACGCGTCAAGACCCCCTGGCCCGTCCTTAAACAGCGTAAAGAAGCAAACATGCTGAACTCGATTCGCTGGCGTCTGATCATTAGCTACGCTGCCCTGACTCTGCTGACGATCCTGTTAATCGGAGTCGTCGCCCTCGGCCTGCTCACTCGATACATGGCCGCCCGCGAACATGAGACGCTCGTCCTCAACGCCGAGGCCGTAGCACGCATGGCTGAACCGCTCCTGGTCCGATCGAATCAGGGCCTTCGTCTTCAACAACTGGCGATAACTTCGGGCTTCCTCACCAATACTGAACTGACGATTCTCGACAGAGACCATCGGGCGCTTGCCCATTCACAGATGCGTCTGGCCCCCCTGGATTCGAGGCCTGCCCTTCTGAGCTTGCTCAGCGATCTCTCGCGCAGCGATAGAGAGAACTGGCAGAAAGGGATGGTCAGCCCTGTCATCGTGATCTCTGGTTCAGGGCACCCGCGCGGAATGTTCGCCATGGACCTTGACGAAGGCGGCACACAGAATGAGGAGGCAGCCGCCCTGTCGCTCGAAAGACGTCCCGGCTTCCTGGGGGACAGGCTGGTCATCGTCGATCCTGGTGACGCATCACCCGACAACGGGAACACAACGCAAAACCGCGCCGTAACGCTCGACGTTCTTTCGACGCCGCGAATTTGGCGCATCGTATTCGGCTACGCCCCCGGGGCGGTGCCCCCGCCTGCAGAAGGGCCTCAAGTTACCGTCCCCGTCCATCACGACGATCAGGTTGTCGGTTACGTCCAGATGACCAACAGGTTCACCTTTTTCGCCGAGCCTCTTCTCGCCATTCGTCGCGCGCTCATGGTGGCAGGGCTGGGCGCGGTCCTCGTAGCCGTCCTGCTCGGATTCCTGATGAGCCGGACGCTGACTGCCCCCTTGATGGCCCTCGAAACCGCAACCCAGCAGATGGAGGAGGGAGACCTGGCCGTACGCGCGCCAGAAACGGTCGGTGAAATCGGGGACCTCTCCCGCCGCTTCAACCGCATGGCAGCACGTCTTCAAGCAACCTTTGCCGACCTGGCAGCAGAACGAGACGCTTTGCGCCGGTTCATCGCAGACGCCTCCCACGAACTGCGTACCCCGCTGACCGCCCTGCGCCAGTTCATCGAGATCCTGCAGGGCCAGGCCGGCGGTGAACCGGAAACGCGTTCCGAGTTCCTGGGTGAAAGCCAGCGACAACTGGAACGACTGCAATGGATGACCGGTCACCTGCTCGACCTTTCCCGCCTCGAAGGCGGCGTCGCAGCCCTGGATATCGCCCAACATGACCTCGCAGGCCTCCTGGAAGAATCTCTGGCCCCATTCCGGTCGACTGCCGCGGCCAAACAGATCGACCTGCGCCTGTCTCTGGCCCAAGGACTCGACACGATCTGGTGTGACCGGACCAGCCTTGGGATGGCGCTGGCCAATCTCCTGGACAACGCGCTGAAATTCACCCAGCCAGGGGGATGCGTCGAACTCGCCGCCGCCGGGGAAGCCCATGCTACGCTTCTGACTGTGGCCGACAGCGGGCCGGGAATCCAGCCGGTCGACCACGAACAAATCTTCGAGCGCTTCTATCGCGGCGAAATGAGCGAACAGCTTCCTGGTGTTGGATTGGGCCTTGCTATCGTCAAGAGCGCCGTCGAAGCACACGGCGGACGTGTCAGCGTGGAAAACCGCGACGGCGCAACCTTTACCATCGTGCTCCCTATTGACCCCTTGGGGCGCCAGCCGGACGGAAGCCCCCCGGCGGCCCTCGCCTGATCGGTACCCATCAGAGCCTGCACAGCCTCTGAGAATCAAAAAGCCCGGCGCATTAACTGCCGCCAGGCTCCTCTGCGATTCGCACTGTACTCCCATTGAGACCGAGCTTCCGCCGTACGTGAAACGGCTTCCGCCATGCTCTCCCGCACGCCGGTCTTCTGTCCCCGGCAGTTGAGAACAACCTCAGGCCGACGACGCCTCCGTCTGCTCCTGCCCGTTCTGAATCAGGCTTTCATCCTGGTACTTCTTCCCCTCTTCAATGAGCATCACC
Organism: Caldilineaceae bacterium; assembly: GCA_011523365.1. Taxonomy (GTDB): domain Bacteria; phylum Chloroflexota; class Anaerolineae; order Caldilineales; family Caldilineaceae; genus Bin5. The sequence goes on along the minus strand of WTGY01000059.1, from coordinate 25,759 downwards.
GGAATCCCATTGCGAATCGGATAGCGATAGCCATTGCGGGGGTTTAGAAGAAACTTGCTGTCGTCCATCAATTGAAGCGACCCCTTGTCTTCGGGGTCCACCAGGATGTCCAGGAGTTGAGGACTTACCTCGCCGCCCAGAGGCATGTCTTCCAAAGGGGTCACAGGCGTTTCAGGCAATACGCCGCTGCCTGCCCCTTCCGGCTGCGTACCCCCCAAGACCTGCTTCAGTACGTACACCACACCGGCGGCAAATCCGACAAATAGGAGGAACTTAATCAGCTTTTTCATCGCACAACTCCATTTCTGAATTCTGAACTGTACCATTACGAATGCCGCAATCGTAGCATACACGCTCCCCCCAAGAAAATCTGGCGCCGTATACTACCAATCCACCAACCAGTTAGCATGTCAAATGCTATTTCCTCCCAATCTGCCAACGAATGACAAGCCTCCTATCACAAACTTAAAGAGGATATCACATCAAGAAACAACTGATCGTTGTGAGGCTCCCTTTGTCGGTAGGGGCTCCCCTTGTGGGTGCCCTCTATTGACTATTTTGACGTTCGAATCTGCATGCTCTGCCCTGTGCCACCAAGAGTGTCCTCTTGCGCGATCACATTTGCTACTGTATAGTCATCCCCAACACCACAACGCAGTGAACTAGAGCCTGCCCACCGAATCGCAAGATCTGTACTTTGGCAGGTGAAGAGGCTTCCAGATGGAAGAGCGAACAGACGGTGGCAATGGCTCCTTTCAAATCGACTTGGAATCCTTTTCCCTGGCGCAAAGCGCCGCCGCGCATGCTGTCCGCTACGTTGCCAACTCTGAGTTCAATCAGGCTGTTCTCTTCTTTGAGGACGGGAGTTACCTCCAGTTTGAACACAAAGGCCGCGAAAGCCGCTGGGCAAAGGCCTCTGCCGAGCGCACTCAGGCAGAACGCGCCTGCTTGGGCATGAGCCACTTCAGGCTCAATGCCCTACACCTGCAGCTCTATTTTGAAGATGGCAGCGACGTCGAGTTTACGTTATGAAGCGGCGCTCGCGCCCGAAAAGTGAGGAAAACAGACAATGGCGCGCATTGATGAAAAAGAGGAGTTCAGCAGCTGGTTGGTCGCTTTGCAGTCCGGTACGCTGACCGAAATGCAGCTTGACACCCTTCAGCAACTGGTCGATGACGGCAAGGCAGCAAATCTGGAGGAGGCCGCCCGCTATCTGGACTGGCAGGACTCCGTTATCGATCCCACCGAACATTTCTACGGTCATTGATGTCGCGCTCGGCTCTGACATGAAAAAGCGGGCAGTTTACCGTCAACTGCCCGCTCTCCTTTAACCCTTCGGCAACCGCTATTCCTCAAAGTCTTCCGGATAGAGCGACACCAGAATGTACCGGTCCAGCGGCAGGAACGCTAACGCCGAGGCCTGGACCTCTTCCGTTGTCACCGCGTTGGTTCGGCTCTCCACAACATCCAGATCCACAAAGTTGGCCAGATCGACGTCATCCTCCGAGGCCCAATACTCCAGGACCCGCAGCCAGTAATTGTTCTGTTCCAACTGCTCCTCACGTTGGCGTACGATCTGTATCCTGGCCTTCTCCAACAGGTCTTCTCTGGGCCCGTTAGCCTGCACTTCGGCGATGAGCCCGAACAGGGCATCTACCAACTCCTGTACTCGGGCAGGATCGCTGCCGAAGTAGAGTGAGATCTCATACAGGCTGTCCGGATCCGGTTCCATTGAGGCAGATGCCCCGTACGCATACACGCCTCCCAACGCCTCACGCAGCTCCTCACGCATCAGGATATCCACAATCGTTTCCAGCATGCGCAAGTGAAGCCGATTCTCCAGAGTGTCCTCACCAGGCCCCGTAAACAGTATGGTCGTCAGGCTCTGCTCGTCCTGGCCGCGGTAGACGGGAACTTCCACGATGCCTGGAGGCGGGTCAGGTGCTACGTCCTGCCATGTCTCCGAACGGTCCAGTGCAGGCAGGTTTCCCAGGTACCGCTGCGACCATTCCACCATCTGCTCAAGGTCGAAGTTTCCGACAAAAACGAATGTGAAGTCGCTGAAATCGGCGAAACGCTCCTGATAGATGGCGAATGCCCGCTCCAGATCTAGCGAACCGATGATCTCCAGAGTTGGAACGTTGCGTCGTATGGAATCGCCGTAACGGGCCTCGATGAAGGCGTCTGTCAGCGCGCTGCGCGGGTCCAGTTCTCGATTGCGCAGCGACTCCGTGTACTGGTCCTTTAGCGTTGCAAAGGCGTCGTCATCTGCTCTCGGCTGCGTGCCGTACAGGTATACGAGTTGGAACAGGGTCTCAATGTACTCCTGGCCGGAATGGCCGTAAAATCCTTCGTCCAACTCGCCTATGTAGGGCGAGACCGTCACAGACTTGTCGGCCAGGAGCCGCTGCAGCGCCGCGTAGCTCACGTCGCCCACCGCACTCTGGCTAACTATGCTGTCGATGAAATCCGCCTCTGGGTAGTCTTCATCGCTGACCAGCGAGGACCCGCCCGGGCTGGACGCGCTGAAGAGAATCTCCTCCTCCTTGAACGTAGTCGGCTTGAGCAATACTCTCGCTCCGTTTGCCAGTGTCAGATCCGTGATGTTATATGTCTCGTCCGTCTGACGTGAGAGGATCTCCGCCGGCTCCGGAACTTCGGTCAAGAGCGCTGTAACCGCTTCGATGTCCTGGTAGGGCTCTACCTCTTTCGCCCCGATGTCTGCGAAAACTGCCGCCAATTCGCCCTCGTTGGGCAGGCTGTCCGCGTCCCGCTCCGGCCCGACGACAAATACCGAACGATTGCTTCCACCTACGTAGAGCTCCGCCCTCTGATTGACGTCGTCTCGGCTTATCCCTTCCAGCAGCCGGCCAACCAGTTTGTACTCAACCTCGATGCCCGGAACAGTCTCGTTCTCAAGGTAGTTGCGGCTGTATTCGCTGGCAAGCGAGTGATTGCGCAGATTCTCACGATCGTTGTAGAGTCGTTCATACGTGTTCAAGATCTCCGACTTGGCCCGCTCCACTTCTGCAGCCGTGAAGCCGTGTCGGCGCACGCGCTCAACCTCGGTCAGGGCAGCCTCCAGGCTGGAGAGGGCCTCCCCCTGGCGCACCTGTACACCTACCACCTGGTAGTTGTTGCCCCGCACCAGCTGCCCCTCGCTGACAAATGCCCCAAGGAAGGGTGAGTCCGCTTCCCTGGTTAGGTCGTCGAGTCGGAAATTCAACATCTTGTAGAACAGATTGCCGATCAGCCGGTCGCGGAACACGCCGGCCGAATTCAGGTCCGGGGCCGCCTGCCGGTAGATTATCTGGGCTATCGTTACCGGGAACTCCGGATCGGTGAGAATCAGATATCCCGTATCTTCATAGTCCGGCAGAGAGTAGGAAACCCTGGGTCGCGCCGGCTCCGGCGCCGTCAGGCCGCCGAAATGCTCGGTGATCTTGCCTTCGATAGCGTCAACATCGATGTCGCCCACAACAATGACCGCCATCAGATCAGGCCGGTACCAGTCCCTGTAGAACCTCCGCAATGTCTCTGCCGGCGTGTTCTGCACGATTTCCATGTCGCCGATCGGCATCCGGTCAGTATACCGCGATTCCCCCAGCAGAAGCGGGAACAACTGCTTGTTTAACCTGCCGCTCGCATTCTGGTCCCGTAAGCGTTCCTCTTCCAGGATGACGCCGCGTTCACCATCTACCTCTTCATCCGAAATCGTCGCCCGGCTGGCCCAATCCTCCGCCACCTGGAACGTCGTACTGATAATCTCCTCGTCATCGGTGGGAAATTCCAGGAAATACACCGTCTCATCGAACGAAGTATAGGCGTTCACGTCAGGCCCAAAGGTCATGCCAACCGATTCAAAATAGTCAATCAAGGCCTGCTTGGGAAAACGCTCAGTTCCATTGAACATCATATGCTCAACAAAGTGGGCCAACCCCAGCTGGTCCTCATCCTCCTGTATGGAGCCCGCGTTGATCGCCAGCATTAACGTTGCCCGGTTGGCCGGCTCCGTATTGTGGCGGATATAGTACGTCAGGCCGTTGTCCAACTGTGCCTTGCGTATGCTTGGATCCAGAGGGATGGGCGCGTTCATATCCAGCGTTTCGCTGTCCAGGTCCAGGTAAGTCTGCGCCTGTTCGCCCTCCTCGGCCGGGGCCGCCGCCTGTGCAGCACCAGATCCTGTCGTCTCCCCTGAACTGGCCGAAGGGGTCTCCACCCCTTCGCACGCACTGGCAAGCACTGCTATCAGAACTAGCAGTGCCACCAATAGTCTTGCATTCCTCGTTCCCCGCCCGGCTACTGTCCGGCGCCCTTTCATACGCGTGGACACTGTGGGCTTTTTTCTCTCTCCATTCATTCTTGACTCCTTAGTCTTATTCATTTGTACCAAGCTCGCACCCGCCCCCACCAATGTAAACTGCGAATGTGAACTTCCTGTTGCCATTCGATAAAGTTTTCGCAACGACCACGCCGCAATCAGCGTGCCATGCCGAAAGAGTCGAGCGAGGTTCCGTATCCTCACCCCTCTTGATTCCTATCCTCAACTGATCGTAGCGGTCTCTGAATACTGACCACTGTCTACTACAGTTCTGGGCGGTCGGGCCTTCGGCCCTCCCTTGTGCAGGGGCTTCGCCCCCGCAACGCCCCCGGCTAAACCTCGCGCCGCAGCCAGTGTGATGGTAATGTGAAGCTGCCGTCCCGCGGCGGCCGGGCTTCCCCTCATCCCGCCTCCTGGTTGGTTCCGAGTGTTCTCCCCCTCAATGAGAAAAATGTGTTCCCTAACGAGCAGGGATATCACATTCAGATGCCGTCCTGACGGTTCCTCCAGATTTGTCAGTGCCGCTGTCAGGTCGCCAAACCCTTGCATGCCCCCGGCAACACGTGCACCAAATCAACATGACCAAAAAAGTATAAAGGATCAAAAGGACAGGCCAAAAAAAATCGCTAAGACCTGCGCTTGATCGTCTGCTTATCCGGATTCAGTGACCGTACGCGAGCGAACTTGGCGGAAAACTGAAACGCCCCGCGTGGAGCTTCTCATTCTCGGCAGCGTCCCCTACTGGGCGCTCCCGATCCCCATTTCAACCATTTCCTCCGAGTGCACTCGACGGCCTCACCCGAGATGCAGTCCTGTACACGAATCCCGGTGAGTTGGACTGTTCTTATCTGCAGGCTTCTGTCCGGTCGGTCGGGAAGAATAGCTCCATTATGCCCGAAAGAAACACTGTCTGCGCCCACAGGCCTCTGCAAGATGTGGCTTCAGGTTCGTTGTCGCAGACAGGCCCAATACGCCAGGCGCATCGCCTCCGAAGCAAATAAGCCCACACCGCGAAAGTAGAGTGCACCCGTCGACATAACATGCTTGACAAATCAAGCGTGACTGCCCTACAATTGCTGTCAACAGCGACCCAGTACGAGAATGAGTCGAGATGGCCCCGGAAGCTCTACCGTTCTTGTCCTTCAACCCCTACCAGTATTGGTCGGTTGGACACGAGAGAATCGGTACTGAGCGCTATAAAGGGCTACCCGCTTCATCCTGGCCGGCATTCTGGCGGCGAAGCAGTCAACAGGTAAGGAGACAACTGTGTCGAACATCGGTTGGAAAGACGTCTTGGCAGATGAAATGCCCGATGATCTGGCCCACGAAATCGATATCTTTGAAGGCCAGATGGAACTGATGGGTCAAGCGAAACTGGACGAAAAGGTCTTCGCCGAAACGCGTCTGCGTCGCGGCGTGTACGGTCAGCGCTACGACAATGGCCAGCGGCACGACGGCTTTGAAAGCCGGGAGCTCGCATTTGACGAAAAGGACCGGGTAAAAGGACCCGATACCCTCTGGCACGCACCCGGCATGCAGCGCATCAAAGTGCCCGGCGGAGGTCTGACTCCTGATCAGCTTGATATGTTGGCCCAGGTCGCAGACGAATACTCCGACGGCATCTTGCATGTCACGACGCGCCAGGATTTTCAGCTGCATTTTGTGCATATCGAGGACACGCCCGATATGATGCGCCGCCTGGCCGCGGTCGGCATCACCACTCGCGAAGCCTGTGGCAACTCCGTCCGCAACGTCACCTGCTGCCATCTGGCCGGTGTCTGCCAGACCGAAGTCTTTGACGCCACGCCCTACTCCGAAGCATACGCCCAGTTCCTGCTCGGCCATGACGATGTTCAAGACTTCGGCCGCAAGTTCAAACCGGCCTTTTCTGGTTGCGAAGCCGAAGCATGTGGCCTGGTCATGATGCATGACATGGGCTACCTTGCCCAGATCAAGGAAGTGGACGGCAAGCCCAAGCGCGGCTTCAAGGTATTTGTAGGCGGCGGCCTCGGCACTGTACCGCACCAGGCCAAGGTTCTCAGCGAATTCACGCCCGAAGAAGAAATCTTGCCGCAGACGCAGGCAGTCGCTCGTGTCTTTGCCCGGCTTGGCGAAAAGCGCAACCGCAACCGCGCCCGCATCAAATTTCTCGTGGCCAAACTGGGTATCGAAGAGTTCCGCCGCCTCGTCGATGAGGAACGCAAGACGCTGCCGCACGACGACCGCTGGACCGCTTACCTCGATACCCTCCCTCATTACGAGGAAAAGCCGACCAGACCGCCGACTTTCTTGAACGGCCAGGTGCACTCTTCCGAATTCAATCAATGGCTCGTAACCAACGTCTATGATCAGCGCCAGGAGGGTTACAGCGTCGTAACTGTAAATCTGCCCCTGGGCGATTTGACCTCCCAGCAGTCCTGGGAGCTGGCCGACATTGCTCGCAAATACGTCGGCGACAACATCCGTACCACCGTTGAACAGAACATTGTCCTCCGCTGGGTGTCCGATTCCGACCTGCCCGCCGTGTACGAAGAACTGAAAGCGATCGGCCTGGGCGATCCCGGCGCCGGTACCATCGTGGACATTACCGCCTGCCCCGGTACCGATACCTGCAAACTGGGCATCGCCTCCTCACGCGGGCTCGCAGGCGAACTGCGCACGCAACTCACCGCCAAAAGCGCATCCCTGCCCGAAGCCATCAAGGACCTGAAAATCAAGATCAGCGGTTGCTTCAACTCCTGCGGCCAGCACCACGTTTCCGACATCGGCTTCTTCGGCAACAGCCGCCGCTCCGGCAACTTCAAGATGCCCCATTTCCAGGTCATTTTGGGCGGCAAGTGGCGCGACAATGCTGGCAGCTACGGGCTGGCCGTCGGCGCCGTTCCTTCCAAGACAGTTCCCGAAGTCGTCGATACCATCACCTCCCGCTATGTTGAAGAGCGGACAAAAGGCGAAACCTTCCAGGAGTGGATTGGACGCATTGGCAAGAAGGAAGCCCGCAGCATAATTCAGCCCTTCATGAATTTACCAGCCTTTGAACAACAGCCGGAGTTCTTCTCGGACTGGGGCGATCCCCGCGTCTTCAGCCTGGGCGATATCGGCATCGGTGAATGTGCCGGCGAGGTCGTCTCACTTTTCTCGATGGAGATTTCGCCCGCTGAATCGGAAGCCTTCGAAGCACAAATTGCTCTCGACGAAGACGCCCCGGCCCGGGCCGAGTCCCTGGCCTATTCGTCCATGCTCAAGGCGGCCAGGGCCCTGGTGCGGACCCAGTTTCTTGATGTGGGCGACAGTCCCGATCGCATCGTAGAGGAGTTCAAAACGCGCTTCTTCGATACCGAGCTGTTCTTCGATCAGTACGCAAAGGGGAAATTCGGCCAGTACCTGCTCGACCGCCACAGAAACCCCAATCCAGATCCCGACAATGATTCCGCCCGTCGGTTGATCGAGGAGGCGCTCCTGTTCATCGAGGCCACCCACGCCTGCGAATCCAAGGTCGGCGGCAATGTCCTGGTAGAAATTTGATAACACTACGTCGACTGTACTGGGCTTGCCTGGTACAGTCGACAACAACCTTCACCGCCCCTGGAGTAGACGATGATTGCACCCCATCGCCTGAGCGTTAAATTCTTCTTTGAAGAGCTTTCGATCGACGTCGAGGACTTTATCCCTGTTTTCCACCGCTGGATTCGGGAAAACGTTGTGCCTAATGAGTTGCTTCTCGATGTGGCCGACTATAAACATATCGTTGACGGGCCGGCGATCCTTCTCGTCGGCCACGAAGCCGACTACGTCGTCGACTTGACCGACGCCAAGCCCGGTCTCATGTATGTACGCAAACGCGACGCTGGAGTAGATCTGTCAGAAGCTCTCGGCACGACTTTGTCTCAGGCATTGAATGGGGTAAAGTTGACGGAGAGTGACGTGGAGTTGAAGGGCAAACTGAAGCTACGCACAGACGCCGCCACAATCGTACTGCTGGATCGGCTCAACTACGCCAACGCAGCCAATGGTGACGGCGCCGATACTGCTGCCGCGGCTGCCCAGACCCAGCTCTCAAACAATCTCGCCGCAATCTTTGGCGACGACGCCACCGTCACCCGCGTCTCCAATGACCCCCGCGAGCCTCTGACCTTCGAGCTGAGCGCTCCGTCCGCTCCGGACGTTGACTCGCTTCTCAGCCAGCTCGGGAGTGCGGACTGAACGACTTCCTCTCCGCCCGAGTCCTCTCCTATTGCTAAGGACAGAACCAGATGCTGGCCGCGTCCCCAGAAGTCCGCCCCCACTATGAAACGGACCGCGATCCGGCCCCATTCATCCCCTTTGTCCAGGCAGTAGGGCGCGGCGAAAAACTCAAACGCGATCTTACCTACGAGGAGTCTGTCGAAGCTCTGCGCCAGATCGTCGAGCAGACCTGCTCTCCGGCGCAGGCCGGCGCCTTCCTGATTGCACAGAGGGTTAAGGGCGAGGCTGTCGACGAGGTTCGGGGCTTCACCGCGCTGTTACGGGCAGAAACAATTGCACAAATCCGACCCCGCGTCGAGGGGTTGCTCGACCTTGCCGTGCCATACGACGGTAAGGTAAGAAGCGCGCAACTGGCGCCTGCTATTGCTACTGTTCTCGCCGAGTCCGGGCTGCCGGTCGTACTTCACGGCGATGAAGGTGTACCTACCAAGGAGGGCATAGGGCCAGGGCCGGTCTTGCGCGAACTGGGAGTCGCCGATGACTTGGAACCCAATGCCGTGCAACTCATGATCGAAGCCGTTGGGGTCGGCTACCTGTCCGCTACACACTTCGCCCCGCAATGGCACGCCCTGCTGCCGCTGCGCCGCCAGTTCGGCCTTCGAACCGTGCTCAACAGTGTGGAGAAACTCCTGAATCCGGCAAACGCTCCCTATCAGGTCAGCGGATTCTTCCACGGGAACTACATCGAACGACTGCGCGCCGTCCAGACGGGTACAAAGCGTAGCTACATAGTCCAGGGAGAAGAAGGTTCCATCGAAATGGCCGTCGGGCGCAAGTCACACGTATTTGCTGAAGATGAGGCGGACGACCTGATCCTCGATCCCGACGCCCTCGGTCATCAGGAGCGGGTACGTGTGCCCGGGCCCGCAGACGCAGCAGGCCACGCAGCCCTGAATGCCGCCGTACTCGCCGACGCCGAATGCGACGCCACCGAGCAGGTCTGCCTGACCGCCGGTGTAATCCTCCACCTTTTCGACCTGGCTCAGGATGTTCCGGATGGGATAGCCCGCGTTAGGAAAGTCCTCAAGAGCGGCGCAGCGCGGGCCCGCTTGAACCGAGTAGCGGCCGCCAGCCCGGCCTGAGCAACCCTCGGCAATCCTTCCAGCTGTGTCACCGCCCCAAAGTGATTCGAACTTAAGTCCCCGTCCCCGCCTGACCGTCTTCTTGTGCCAACAGGTCTTCTGCCAGCGCCATGGCCTCGCCAACGTCGGCGACAGACCCCGATGCCTGGGCCTCCGCCAATGCCCGCAGAATCTTCCCCACGACCGGACCGGGAGCCAGCCCAAATTGGTCCATCAATCTGTGACCGTCCACGAGCGGAGCGGCCAGATAATCCGCAGGCCGCGAAAACGCATAGTCAAAGAGGCCGTCCACTGCCCTGAGAAACCGGCCCCACTCAGGACCTCGCTCCCTCCCTGTCGCTTGCAAGTCAGAGACCGCCTGGAGCGTAACGTCCAACCCGTCGAGTGGCTGCCTCTCACCCCCCGACCCCAACCCATGCACGAACTGCTGCCCGGCCACAACGCTGCCCGCGTCCCGAAAGAATCGATAGGCTACCCGCGGGCCGATTCGTTCCTCCCCCTCAGGGAGCGCCGTGACCAGCCTGAGGGGTACGCTGTGCCTTCTCGCAACGTTCCCCGCCAAGAGGATCTCTCTCCTGCTGAAACGGAATGACGCAACGCGTCGGCCGGCTATCTCTGCGCTCAACTCCTGGTGTCCCGCGTTGGAATGTCTCTCGGAGTCGCCCCATGACTCCTCAGAGGCGCTTCTGGCCTTGCCCGAATCGTGCAGCAGCGCATGCCATACAAGCCATCCCGCACGGTCGTTACCGGCCGCGATCTCTTCGCAGAAATGAGTGCCCAGCGCTTCCGTCCAAGGCACGAGAGACTGTGCCAGTGTACTGTCCTCTGGCGTTGTTCCTCCTCGCAGCCAGTCCCGCAGTTCACCCGCATAGTGAGTCGCCAATAAGCTGTGGTTGTAGGCATCAAGATGGTGCCGCGATGACTGCTGCACGCCTTGCAACGCTTTGACCTCGGGCAATAAATGCGTAAGTAGCCCAAGCTCATCCAGCTCCCGGATTCCAACGTCCGGCCCCGAGCAGTCCAGGAGCTTCCACATCTCCTGCCGCAAACGCTCCGCGCTGACGGAAACAACCGTCCCGGCCAGTGCTGAGATCTGGTTCCGCGTTTCGTCCTCTATCGAAAATCCCAGCTGAACAGCCAGCCGCACAGCACGCAATAACCTGATCGGGTCGCTGCCCAGACTCACGTCAGAAATCCGCCGCAACCTGCGAGACGAAATGTCCCCAATCCCGTCGCATTCGTCTATCAGCCTCGGCGAGCTGTCCTGCGAAAGCCTCAACGCCAGCGCATTGGCACTGAAGTCGCGCGCCAGCAGGTCCGAACGCAGGTCGCCTCGCAGCGCGGCGGCATCACACTCAATCCGTTGGCCGCCGGCACACTTCCCGATCAACCGGGCGACATCTCTCTTTTCGTCTAGGGGATAGTAGGCCCAGCCGAGGCTGTCCGCCACGCGTCGCGCCAAAGGCAGTACCGGCCCGCAAAGGACCAGGTCCAGGTCCGTTGTGGAAGCAGGGGTTCTTGAACGAGAAGAAAGGCCCCGGGCGCCGCCTTGAGATTGTCTATCAACCGTCAGCCCTGACCAGCCCGGAATCGAGGAGATTCCCAGCAGATGATCCCGCACCGCGCCGCCGACGATATACACCGACCCTCGCTCTGCCATGAAGGCATCGAGGACCCGAGCAACTGCGTCTCCTGCTGACTGATCTGAAGCGATTTCGTGCATGGCCCAAAGGGAGAATACCCGAAACGAAGGATCGTGGTCGACCTGCGCTGTCTGCCTTGGTCAGACCATCGCCTCAATCAGCATCGGCCCCGGCTCTTCGATCCCCCGACGTAAAGCCGCCGCGAAGGCATCGGCGCTCTCAACGCGGACCGCAGGGACGCCCATACCCTTGGACAAGGAGACCCAGTCCAACTCCGGAGAGTCAAGCCGCATCATCGCCTGCGCATGGGCGCCAGGCTCAGCGCTGCCTCCCACATTCAGCAGTTCGCCCTGCAAAATGCGGTAACTGCGGTTGGCGAAAATGACGTTCACGACCTTCAACGACTCACGCGCCTGCGTCCACAGCGCCTGCAACGTGTACATGCCGGAGCCGTCGCCCTCCATGGCAAAAACCTGCCGGTCCGGGCAGGCCACCGCCGCTCCCGTCGCTGCCGGCAAGCCCTGGCCGATTGAGCCTCCGGTCACGTGTAGCCAGTCATGCGGCGGCGCCGTCTCCGTATGGGGATATGCCTGCCGGCCGCACGTAACAGACTCATCGGCCACAATCGCGTTTTCCGGCATCAGCGCGCAGAGCGCGGTCCAAACCGCATCCGGCGTGAGTTCGCCTGCCGGCAGGGACGGCCTCTCATATCGGGCAGTCGCCGGTGGAGTCGCCGGCGTTCCCAGCTCTTCGCTCAGCGCATCGAGCGCACCGGGTACATCCTCATCCTCGGCGGCGAGCAGGTGGATCTTCGCGTCTGGCGGAGTTAGCCGGCTGGGGCTGTCCGGGTAGGCAAAGAAACCCACCGGATCCTTTGCCCCTACCAGGACCACATGGCGTGCTCCCGCCAAGAGTGCAACGGCCTGATCGACAGGGTACGGAAGTCGCGCAAGAACAGGGCGCCCCGCGCCCCTCGAAACCCTTGCGGCCGCGCGATTCCCGACAACCCGGGCATCTGCTCCCGCTGCGACCCTGCAGGCAAGTTCACTGACCCCTGCGCTGCCCATAACCTGGTCGCCCACAAGAAGAACGGTCTCGTCTCCCCGCCGCAGTATTTGGGCAATGGCGGAGACACGCTCCTCAGGAACGGTAGCCAGCGGCGGCGCGTCCTGAGTCGCAGCCGGGCCCTCCGCCTCGCCCCAAGCCGTGTCCGCAGGCAGAATCAGTGTTGCCACCTGGCCCGGGGGCGTGCGTGCAGCCGCAATCGCCGCTGCTCCGTCGTCAGCCACAACGCCTGAGTTAGGCGAAGTGCGCACCCAGCCCGAAACCGGCCGGGCCAGTCCCTCAATATCGCATGTCAGCGGCGCATCAAACTTGAGGTGATAGGTCGCGTGATCGCCGACAATGTTCACAATCGGCGAATGGGCCTTGCGCCCGTTGTGCAGATTGGAGATTCCATTGCCCAGTCCCGGCCCCAAATGCAATAGCGTCGCCGCCGGTTTGCCGGTCATGCGTGCATACCCATCTGCGCACCCGGTCGCGACACCCTCAAACAGACACAGGACCGAGTGCATCTGCGGCACTGAGTCCAGCGCGGCCACAAAGTGCATCTCCGACGTGCCGGGATTCATGAAGCAGGTGTCTACACCGCCGTCGAATAGAGTGCGAATTAGTGCCTGTGCGCCATTCATAGCAAATGCTCCGGACAGGGCAATAAGAGAAACGCCTAAACAACCGTCGCGCGTCGTGCTATGACGCTTCGTCAGGTTCGTCAGGGGTCAGGTCGGACACCATCTGCTGCCACGCTTCTGCCGCGTCAGATGCGGTCTGCTCGGATGGTGGCTCATCACCATAGCGGGCCTCGTCGTAAGCGTCGGTGATGGTCTGAACCAGTCCTCCTTCAAAACCGGGTTGGGCGGCGAGGCGGCCCCCGTACCGCCTGGGCGTCTCATCCTGTGACCTGGGGGCGTTTCGCATATGTGCGGCTTCCAGAAGCCGCTGGTAGATCAGACGTATCAGGCGCCGCGTGTCACTCTCCCCTTCTAACGACAAGAAAGGGTCCGGTTCCTCAGGAAGAGGCCCGAACCGAGAACGCAGACGCGCCCAAAGTTCGGCGAGCTGCGACTGCAGCAAGCTCGCCGTCAAAACCGATTCCCGTACTTCGTCGCTCTCCTCCTCGGGGTTGCTTCTCAACTGACGCAGGATAAGCATGAAAATGATGAAAACGCCGGCGGCTACCACAAGCAGAGCAACCCAGCGGAATGGCTCCGGCATCGCCTCCACGGCCCTTTCAGGCGGCTCCGGCAGCGGCTCCGGAGTAGGAGCATCGGCAAATTCATTCCGCTGAGTTTCTTGTGATCTGTCCCCGAATAGGCTGCGCAGCAGGCGTATCAAGTACTCCAGCAGAATGAAGAACGGGTAGGCGACGATCGTGATGATCCAGATCAGTACGGTGCTTACGCCCTGCCAGACCAACCCCAGCACGCTCCAAAGAATAGCCGCATCTTCCGGTTGGATGATCAATCCGACCAGCAAGGCCATGCCCAGCATGACACAGATCGTCATGGCGATGCCGACCATCCAACCCCGGTTGGGAATCAGCTGTGACACGCGTGCCCTGCGCCGCCACCCGCCGGATTTCCCCAGGTTGGCGACACCCAACCCCGCCAACCCTGAACCGGCAAAAAGCAACAATAACCATACGGAATTAGAGAGTTGCCCGCCAGCCGCCGTATACGTGCTGCCGCCCGCTTCAGGCTGCCCCACAGCAGGTACCGGTGGAAGGATCCAGGCAAACAGGGCCAGCGCGGCGCCCCCCGATAGAAACGCCCTCCAGATCTCATCGTGCCGGTACTGGCCGTGACCGTCAAGCGCGCCCCGCAGCCACAGAAAGATGCCCAGGAGCAGAAAGAGCAGCGTTCCGGGGACCTCAATGGGAACGGCGTCCCAGTAAATCAGATCGTAGCCTGCTGCTATCAACCAACGCGGGTCCACTAGCCAGAAATCAGGCTGCTGAAAGCGCAGCCACAGCAGAAAAAGGATCGCTGCAAATCCAAATGTGGCAATATGCTGCCGTATCTGGTTCGTTCTTCGAAAACTCCTTCGTTCTGCCAAGGTCGGCATGGTCCAGCGCGCAAACGTAAAACTGAGCATCGGCAGAACGACAACCATCCAAGGGGACATCAGGGGCGCAGAAAGCGAGGGGGCCAGAAAGCCCTGAAGCAGCAGCATCCAGGGCCAGATCCAGCAGAAGCGCATGACCCCGACGAGCGCCGGCAACAGCAGCCCGTCTACGCTATTCCACTCGGTATGCCTCCACGGCACCGCGATCTGCGAACTCATCTGTCAGTTTCTTCTGTCGTTATCAAGAGTGATAAGGCACAATCAGCCGTATGAACATTAGCCCGCCGCAGCGGGCGCCTCCAGTTCGGGCATCTCCAATTCGGATTCCACGGTCAACTCTTCGAGAACCTGCTGCGACAGTTGCCGGAAGGCCACGCCCGGAATAGCTCTGTCCAGGGTCAGCCCGCCGATGCCCAACAGCGTGACCGCAAAGCCCCGACCGTACAGATCGATGAGCACGCGGCGAAGATTTTCCGGCAACGTCGCGCTGACCAGCACGATCGATGTGCCGGTGCGCAAGTGGTCGACCTCCTGTTGCAGGACCCGTTCAATCGTAGTGTGAGGCACACCTACACAGTATGCCAGCGCCTCAAGGACGCTGGTCAGCTGCCGGGGGTGCGCAGAGGGAAGAATGCGCACTCGCCTGCCCGCGTACATCATGCTGTTTGCGAAGATTCCGAACTCTTCTCCTTGCATCTGCGCCCAGCGGGCTATCGAAGCGCCGACGCTGATGGCAAATTCGCGCAGTGCAGGATCCACGCCTTCGAAGCGATGATGAAAGGTTCGGATATTCACAAAAATCGCCAGCGGGCGGGAGGCTGAAGGTTCGAACAGCTTGGTCTGAAGTTCCTGGCGTCGGGCCGTCGCCTTCCAGTGAATGTGACGAAAGTTGTCGCCGGGAAGATACTCGCGAACACCGCTGAGCCGCAGAGGATCTTCGATCAGTCTGTTCTGGCTCTGGTGGTCGCCAAAAGGGTGGCGGGCTTCAAGTCCCAATTCCGGCAGTGTATACATCCGGGGATAGACCAGGAGCAGCGACGTGTCCGGATACTCCTTGAACTGGCTCCGAAAACCGAATATGTCACCGCATATGAGTTGAACCGGTCCGAACCTCCACGCGCCCCGCTGCGTGCCGGTGACCCTGTAACGGCGGATCACCCGCTGGTAGATGCCCAGAGAGAAGAGGTTGACAAGAACGCGGCGCGTAGGCAGATAGTGCCTCGCTCGTTCTTCCGGTTCCAGGTCTAGCGCCACGGGAATGTCATCCTCGCAGCGCAGCCAGGCAAGCGGCAGCGGCTTTGCGTTTGTCACCTCCAAATGCAGGTCGGTCTCTTCCCCGAAAAAAAGATGGTCGACGCTGAATCGACGCCTGTAAGTCACCTCGGACAGACTGTAGCGGCTCCAAAGCCAGACAACCAGCCCAAGCAGGCCCAGGATCAGCGCCATCGTAAAGATGAGACTGTTGCGCGTGGCAAGCGCCAGAACCAGTATTACGACCGCGGCCGTCCAACCAGCGCGCCCCATCAGCCCGAAAGAGAGCTTCGCTCGTCTCCGCCCGGGCCGTTAACCGGAGTCTCCGGAGCTACGGCTGCCTCCAGTTCCTGCTCCAGGTCCGCGCCGAACGTACCAAGTTGGTTGGACGGTTCTGTCGGGGCAGGGACTTCCTGCCAGTTCTCCTCAACCGGAACGGGTACCGAGCTAATGATGCCGTCCAGAACACTGGCAACCGACGTCCCATGCAGACGTGTGTCCGGGCCGGGGATCAACCGGTGGCGGAGTACTGGAGGGGCGAGTTTCTGAATATCGTCTGGCGTAACGTAGGACCGCCCCTGGATCGCTGCCAGGGCCTGAATCGTGCGATAGAAAGCAAGACTTCCTCGCGGACTGACGCCGAGATCGAGCGCCTTGTCTTTTCGCGTAGCCTGGACTAGGTCGAGGAGATAGTCCTCCAGGACAGGGTGAACAAAGACCTCTCGACAAATCGCTACTGCCTGGCGGATGTCCTCAGCCCCGACGATAGCCCTGACGCGAGTCAGTGGATTGTCTGCGCGAAAACGGTGCAGAATCAGGCGCTCCTCTTCTCGTTCAGGGTAGCCCAGCGCCAGCTGAATCAGAAATCGGTCCATCTGGGCCTCTGGCAGAGGAAATGTGCCCGCCAGCTCAACCGGATTCTGCGTCGCCATCAGAAAGAACGGGTAGGGCAGCGCGTGGCTGACGCCGTCTACCGTAACGTGCCGCTCTTCCATTGCCTCTAACAGGGCGCTCTGTGTGCGCGGCCCGGCCCGGTTTATCTCATCGGCCAGAACGATTCCTGCCAAAACCGGGCCGGGACGGTACTTAAAGTCATCCGTCTTGCGGTTGTAAACACTGACGCCCACGATGTCCGACGGAAGCAGGTCGGGCGTGAACTGGATACGCTGAAAGCTGATGCCCAGAGAGGCTGCCAGCGTTTTCGCCAGCATCGTCTTGCCGATCCCCGGTACATCTTCCAGCAGAACGTGACCTTCGCAGAAAAGAGCCACCAACAGCTGATCTACGATTTCGTCCTTGCCAACAATTACCTGGGCAACGTTTTCCCGCAGCCGCTGAGCAAGGTCCTGCACTATGGCGATGTCTGACATGGATTCTCCTAAGTCGATCGCACGACAGCAGATCCGCCCCGTCGAGTTGCGGTTGAGGAATAGCAGCCGCCCTTTTGACACCCACCGACCAGGTTTTCGGCTGGCTGGATAGGTCGCTTCAACCCGTCAGAGAAGACTTGAAAGTGATAGGCCTCGAGAAGCGGGGCCGCATAGTGTACATCTGTGGGAGTATAGCAGCCGCTCCACTGAACGGCAAAGCAGATGGAGTTTAGTTCTGACAGCTCCGCTGGCCGCGACAGAGGGAGTCAACCAGCTTAGCGGAGTCCGGGAAAGACATAAGGGCCGCTGACTCTTCCTTCCAATCAGCCATCCCAACGTAGGGGCACCCCTTGTGGGTGCCCTCGTGATTGCCCCTCTCATGGGAGTCTCGTGAATCTCAGTGTCCTTCGTAAATTGTCAGTATTATTGGCCTGCAAGTTCCAGGTAAGACAAACGGCAACGACTTCTAATGACCGACCTTGGAAAGTGGCTCCTCCCCTGCCCACACTCGCTGCAAGTTGTCGAAGATGAACCTCCCACGGCGCTGCCAGGTATCGTAGGTGACCCCGGCGATGTGTGGAGAGAAGATTACGTTTTCCAATTGCAGAATCGGGTTGCCCGGGTCGGTCGGCTCGTCTCTTAGTACGTCCAGCCCTGCGGCGCGGATGCCCCCGCTGCGCAGAGCTTCGATAAGGGCCTCTTCGTCCACGGCCGGGCCGCGGCAAGTGTTTACGAGAATCGCGCTTGACTTCATGCGCTCCAACTCCGACTGGCCGATCAGATGCCGTGTCTGGTCGTTCAACGGCACATGCAAAGACACTATGTCGGAATTCTCCAGCAATTCGGGCAACGAGACCCGCTGCACCTGCAATCTGCGCTCTACTTCGGCGGCCGCAGGAAACGGGTCAAAGTAAAGAACCTGCGCCTCGAACGGGACCAGCCGTTTGGCTACCTCTCTACCGATATGGCCGAGACCGACGATGCCAACCGTCTTTCCGTGAATTGTGAAGGTTGTCACCCCACTGTCGATGTCCTTCCAACCATCGGTCCGCACATTGCGGTCCATTTCGGTCAGGCGCCGGTAGACGCTGAGAATCAGGGCAAAAGTGTGCTCCGCCACGTCAATCGAATTCGTTCCCCCGTTGTTGGCAAGCGGTATCTCCAGCTCTTCCAACAGGGCTAACGGCATGCGATCGAAACCCGCACTGACAAGCTGAACAAGCTTCAACCTCTGCGCCGACCGTAATACCGCCTCTTCGAGATTGCTGGGAAAAAGTATCAGGAAGTCGGCGTCCGACGCTTGGCTGGCTTTCTCCGACACCGGCAGATCATGCGGTAGGACCGATACATCCCACTCCGGGGAGGCCGGGGCAACAACCTGCGAGGCTAACTCGCTGACCAGATTCGTAAAGAAAATCACTTTGGGCATCAGGTCATTCCTGGTGTGAAGGCCACGATCTATTGGGCCCGTAAACGTTTCTGAATGCGGCGCAGGCACTGGCACCAATACTGTTTCAGCTATCCAGGTTCCATACCAGTCTGGCAGTCTTGCCGAATATCCAGGCGCGCTCGTCCGCGCTCAACGTCGCCAGATAGTGCAACGGAAAAGTCAGAGAGTTGTCAAAGCCTTCGCGGCTGCTGACCGGCGGCCAGTCGCTGCCCCACATGATGCGACGCGCGCCAAAGGCCTCCAAAGTCAACTCTGCAAGAGGCGGAACATTTTCAAACGGGCAGGGCAGGTCGCAGAATTCACCAAAACCGGGAAGCTTAATGGTCAGATTCTCGTGACGGGCCAGTGCAGTGATCGCCGCGAACTCATTCAGGTCCACGCCCGGCTTGACTCCCCCCAGATGCTCAATGACCATCGAAAGGTCCGGGAAGAGGCGAAGCACCTCATTGAACTCGGCGCTCTGCAGAATGTCCGGCCTGCTGAAGACGCTCACGACCAGCCCTAGCTCGTCGGCCACGCGCCAGTGCGCCAGGGGATCCCTGCCTCGGCCGCGAAAATCAGCCAGCAAGCGGATCCCGGCGATGCCCTGCTCGGCCCACCCCCGTATGGCAGAGCCGTCATCATCGTCGTCAACGATCATGGCCGCGGCAAGACGGCCCGGGTTCGCCTCCATAGCCTCAACAATGTAACGGTTGTCGCTGTTGCCCATGTACTGGATCAACACAGCCTGATCAACCCCGGCGCGCGCCATGTGAAATAGCAGGACCTCGACCGGTTCATATTTGTGCAGACCGATATGACAGTGCGTATCGACAACGGCGAACTCTCTCTCACCCATACCCGCTGCTCCTCCTGGATTCAGTCTTCGTTAATGACAAAACTCAGAACTTCTTCGGTTGGCTCGGCGCCAAGGCCGGTCCCCTCCGGAAGCGAAAAGTATCCGTCCCGGCAGTCCATCGTGCTGCGTATGTACTGCTTGTTGCGGTCAAAAATGGTATGCTGGTACTCATGCATGGCAAAGTTGGCAAGGGTAGCTGCCACGTGTAGACTCGCCGCCTGGGCGATGCCGATATTTATCGTCGCGTGCGGCATCACCTGGCAGTGGAACGCCTGCGCCAGTTCGCAAATGCGCCGGAACCCGGTTATTCCCGTATGGGCCATCTCCGGCTGAATGACGTCCATGCAACGGGCCTGCAACCGCGGCAGGTATTCGTGGACGGTTCGCCACTCCTCTCCCAGACCGATTCGCGTCTTGACCGAACGCGCCACCTGCGCCTGGCCTGCCAGGTCCTCAGGCGCCACCGGTGCCTCGGCCAGATACAAATCGAATTCACTTAGCCGTTCGATCAACCGGACCGCCTCCAGCGCTGTGTAGCGCCAGTGCAGATCGGCGAGTATCTTAGGCGTCGGCCCGACATCGCTTCGGATGGCCTTGATCTCCGCGACTTCGCCTTCGTCGGCCACAACCGCTGCAAATTTCAATGCCGAGAATCCGCGGTCTATCCACCCCTTACCCAGCGCAGCCCGTTCCTCCTTCGTCCCCCCCGGCAGTCCCGAAACGTAGACCGCCAGCCTCTCGTGTCGCAGTCCTCCCAACAGTTGCCACACCGGCTGATTCAGCAATTTCCCCCGCAAATCCCAGAGGGCCATGTCCAGCCCGGCGATCGCATCCAGCGCGTAACCGCCAAAATGGCCTCGGACTCGCTGCAGATCGTAAAGGTCCTCGTAGATGCGTTCAACATCGTGCGGGCTACGCCCAATCACAAAAGGAATCAGCAGCTCCTCCAGGACAGTCTTCGCTATCTGCGGCGCTACCACACCAAAACATTCGCCCCATCCCACTGTTCCGTCACTCGCCACCACCTTGACCAGCAGCGTCTGGTCAAATACGGGGTAAACAGTGCGGTTGCCCGGGCGCACAATATAACCCTTCTCGTTAGGCCGGTTCGCCTCCTCCAGCGGCCCTAGGTATGGCTCGTCGCGGGGAATGCGCAGAGGAAAGAGCTCAATAGCAGTTACAGTGGCGTTCATGGACCGTCGTATGTGGAAGTGGGAGACCGCGGCTCTTGTCTTCTCTTGACGCAAACAGCGAAACTGTGAACGACTTCAAGGCCTTGCTACCTGGCCGCAAGAGGTTACATCCTCATATCTCAGTCATGACAACAAAAGCGGCGCCACATCCTCCCAAATGGCCTCGAACTCCTGCAAGTCCTGACTGTCTAAGTGGGCGCCGGGAATGCGGCTGGCGGCCGACGAGAAGATACCTCGGCGCAAGAAGACCTGTTTGTAAACTGCCACCCCATGCATGCGCTCAAAGTTAAGCAGAGGCAACAGACGGTTGAAAAGATCGCGAGCGCCGGATTCGTCATTCTCCTCCAATAAGGCCCAGATCTTCGTGTGTAGATCGACCGACTGGCTCGCCGGCATGTTACCGCATGCCCCCCTCCGCCACTCGTCAATCATGTAGATCCCGCCCTGCCCACCAAAAACGCCTCGGCAGGCATCCCCAGCCGCCGCCAGCGTACGCGAAATGGCACGCGGCTCCGGCAGCGTCTCCTCCTTGAGATACTGTACCCACTCCAATTCTCGGCACATGCGCGCCAGCAACGCCGAGGACATGGGTGTCCCGATCGGCCCCATAAAGTTCTGAATGCAGATCGGGATGCGCAGGGCGTCGTTTAGAGCCCGGTAGTATTCAAAGCAACCATCCGCGTCCGGATGCAGGATATGAGGCGGCATCGCCATGATACCGTCGGCGCCCACATCCTGGGCGAACTGGCTCAAAGCTACAGCCGGCACCCTGTGACCGTGTGTAGTGGCAGCAACAACCGGTACCCGCCTTTCAGTTTCCTCGACGACAATCCGGATCCAACGCTGGCGTTCTTCGTCCGACATCGTCGCAAATTCGCCCGCGTTCGCCGGCCCCACCAGCCCTGCCGCACCCACCTCGATGCAAAACGCCACCTGACGCCGAAGCGCTTCTTCATCTAGTAGAAGGTCGTCGGTAAACGGAGTAACGACAATCGCAAAGATGCCGCGCCAGTTTTTGTTCATCGGTTATGCCCCACCAAAGTGGAATCTATTCGCAAAGAAGGATCCATCAATGTCGACCAAGGACCCTGGAGATTTGCGAACAATTGGGAGTTAGGAGATTATCGACCTTACTGCACTGTCCAACTTCTTCGACAGCATGACCGGGCTCCGAGACACCGGTAGTTTATTGGCCGGACCCTTCCGATCAGTATACTACAGTTAGGTAGCCATTCAATTTACAAGCGAGCGAAACAACCATGAAAATCACCGACGTAACGGTAGTCCGGCTGCAGGGCATATTGGAATCCGAGGGAGAGTTCTGGGAGGAACGGCTGCTGCGGCCTCTCGACATCTACCCAGAACATAAAGCCGAGGGCCCGAACGAAATGCTGGCGGCAGGCGAAGGCCGCTATGGCATCACCGCCTATTTTGTCGAAATCGCGACCGATGAAGGCGTGTCCGGACGCGGCGGTCCTCTTCCATTCGACCAGGCCTTCGTAATTCAGACCCAGCTGGCTCCCCTCCTGATAGGTCACGACCCACTTGCCTCCGAACGCCTGTGGGACAGGATGTACCGGGCCCAGGTGCACGGGCGCAAAGGGACTGAGATGATGGCCATAAGCTCCGTCGACTGCGCACTATGGGACCTGAAAGGGAACTGGTTCAACGCGCCGGTCTGCCAACTCCTCGGCGGACCCACCAGGACAGAAGTACCTGCCTATGCCAGCGCCTTGGGCTATTCCTTGGACCCGGAGCTTGTCCAGGAACGCGCCAGGCAATTCGTGGCCGATGGTTTCAAAGCCACAAAGTGGTTCTTCCGCGACGGCCCGACCGACGGCAAAATGGGAATGGAGCGAAACCTTCGCCTTGCCCGCACGCTGCGTGAGAGCGTCGGCCCGGACGTGGACATCATGTTGGACTGCTGGATGAGTTGGGATGTCCCGTACGCAGTGCAGATGGCCCGCAGGCTGGAAGAATATGCTCCTCGCTGGCTGGAAGAGCCGGTTCTGCCCGACAAAATCGAACAGTACGCCCAGATTCGCCGTGAGGTAAACATCCCTATCAGCGGCGGCGAACATGAGTACACACGCTGGGGATTGAATCAACTGATGGACGCTGGAGCCTGTGACGTCTACCAGCCTGATATCTACTGGTGCGGTGGTATTTCCGAGACTCAGAAGATCCTGGCCCTGGCATCCGCCTACGACGTCCCGGTTATTCCCCATGGCCACTCGACCCCGGCCAGTATCCATGTCATCGCCGCCTGGCCGGAGCCGACCACGCCAATGCTGGAATATCTGATCAAGTGGAACGAAGTGCACCAGTTCTTCCTCAAGAACCCAATAAAGCCGGTCAACGGTAACGTCAGCGTACCGACCGCACCCGGCGTCGGCATGCAGCTAGACGACGCCAAGATCCAGCAGCGAGAGGTTGTAACCTTCTGATGTGGAGAGAAGTGGTTACCGAGGCGTTGTTGGATAGCCGATGGGATCAATGATGGCTTCGATCAGGAAGGGCGCCTGAACTGCGGCCGCGTGGGCAAGCGCCTCATCGCAGCCTTCAGGTGTCGTAACACGTTCTGCAGCAATGCCGTATCCTGAGGCAATCTTGCAAAAGTCCGGGGCAGGAAACTCGGTACCAAAAGGCTTCTTGCCCTGCCTGATCTGGTGCGATCGAATCAGATCTATGGCGTTGTCAACGGCCACAACGACTATCACCGGCAGATCCAACCGCGCCAGGACCGCCAGTTCTCCCAAACACATCAGCATCCCGCCATCTCCGATAAGGCAGGCAGCCGGTTCGTCTGGCTTGGCCAGCGCGGTGCCGATGGCTGCCGGCAGCCCGAATCCCATGCAGGACAGGCCGTTCGAAAGCGCAAAGCGATTCGGGGACAAGGTTGGCCACTCCAAGCTCCCGAATATCTTGTGGCTGCCCACGTCCACAGCCAGCAACGCCTCCACAGGCAGGTGACGGCGCATACTCTCCAACAGCTGCTGAGGCAAAAGATGACCAGGCCGGGGTGTGGGCAACGGCACAGCAGCCAGCCTTGCGCGAAACGCACGTACCCTGGATTCGCCCCACTGCACGTCCGTGCAAAACTCGCTGTCGGCAAGATGCATCAGCGCCCCCGCCATCGGCCCCACCAGCTCTACGGTCGCCGGAAGAACCGGGTCGTAGTTGGCCCAGTTTGCTATCCAGACAAGTGGTACCGTTTCAGTCCCCTCCGTCGACCCGATTGAGCCCGACCTCGGCAGAGAAAACTCCTTCACCAGTTCGACTACGTCGAACCCGATCGCAATGACACAGTCCGCTTCCTCCAGGATTTCGTACACGGGATCGGTGCGGGTCAATCCCATGACGCCTGCGCTCAGTGGGTGATCGTCCGGCAGGGCGCCCTTTCCCTTCGGAGACACGATTACCGGCGCGTTGGCCGCCTCCGCCAGCGCCCTCAGCAAATCGTACGGGGCCTCCGGCTCCAAACCCAGCCCGGCCAGAACGACGGGACGTGATGCCTGCGTAAGGATCTCTCGTGCTCGCGCAAGTTGCGCCCCGTCCGCCTGGTTTCCTATTCCATCTGACCTGCCCTCGCCAAATGACATCTGGCGCGCTGCCTGCCCGCTCGCGCCCGCAGCCGGAAGCTCCGCCTCTTCATTGCTTATCTGCAAATGCACAGGACCCGGTCGCCCTTGCATCGTCAGCGCAACCGTCGGCGGCACTTCGGAAGCAGCGTTCTGCGGCGTCACCTTGAGCGTCCGCTTCACGATCGGTCCAATGACGGCCTGCAAGTCGACCACTTGATGCGTGTAATCCGGCAGCACCGAGTCAGGCTTCTGCGCCGTAATCAACACAACCGGGGCCCGGTCCAACCAGGCATGCCCAATACCCGGTACAGCATTGAGCGCGCCCGGACCCAAAGTAGTGAGTGCACACCCAGGCTTGCCGGTCGCCCGCGCGTAGGCGTCGGCGGCAAACACCGCGCTCTGCTCATGGTGCATCAGCTCAAAGCCGATGCCGACCCCCCGCAAGGCCTCCATAACCGATACGACCTCGCCGCCGGGCATACCGAAGGCAAGGCGAACGCCGGCGTCATGAAGAGACTGGGCAACTGTTTCGGCAACCGTGGCCATAGCCGCAATATGTCCTTCCCTATCCATCGAAATACTTGCCGACGATCAACTCCAGGCGGTCGACGACCTCCCGCGGAACGGCCTTCCTGTCGGTAATCAACGCGTCCTGGAGTGCATTGGCATAGGGCGAAGGACCGCTCTCGGCCAGCAGTTCGATGGCGTTGGCAACGGCCGCGACAGCTACCTCCGCATTGTGCATCAGCATCCTGATCACGGCTTCGACCGTCACCGCCTCTTCCGTCTCATGCCAAACATCATAGTCCGTCACATGCGCCATACAGGCATAGCTCATCTCAGCTTCTCTGGCCAGGAACGCCTCCGGCGTCGTCGTCATACCGATAATGTCCATGCCCAGTTGGCGAAAAACGATACTCTCGACCTTCGTGCTGAAACGCGGGCCCTCAATCGTCACAAAGTTGGCGCCGAGGTGAGCCGTGGCACCTGTCTGCTCTACCGCCCGGAAGCAAATATCGCTGAGGTAGTCACAAAAGGGGTGAGCGACACTCACATGGACGACCAGCCCTTCAGTTCCCACCTCCGGGTCATCAAAGAAACTGAGCCCCCTCAATCTCGTGCGATCGAATATCTGGTCAGGAATGGCAATATCGCCTGGCCGCAGCCTCTCCTGCAGGCTGCCGCAAGCGCTGACCGCAATCAGGTACTCGACGCCCAGCATCTTGAAGCCGTAAATGTTGGCGCGCTGATTCAACCGCGTTGGGCTTATACGGTGCCCGCGTCCGTGCCGGGCAAGAAACGCTACGCGCTGTCCGTGCAGTGTCCCCACGACGTACGCGTCCGACGGCCTCCCGAATGGAGTGTCCAGTTCGACCTCTTCGATGTCGGACAGGGTCTCCATCTGGTAAACGCCGCTGCCCCCGATAACTCCGAAGCGAATAGGTTCTGTCATCAAGAAAACTCCGATTTTAGGTAAGGGTCGGTGCTGGTTGGCGACTAACGGTTCTTCTGAAATCCTTGATAGACTGCAACCATTAAGCCTTATTCAGTGCGCGACGCCGGACGACGCGAGCAATGTTTTCTCTCTCCTGACTCCTCTCCCTTCTCTCCTCGCCTTTGGGCGGTCGGGCCTATTCGGCCCTCCCTTGTGCGGGGGCT